>NZ_CP077087.1:2641590-2958409 GCF_014268495.2 Pseudomonas monsensis
CTCTCTGACATAGCGATCGCCATCAAGTGGAATGCAGTAGTAGTTTGTGTTTTTTATATTTATTTCAACTAGGGTTTCAAATTTTTTGCTGGAGTATATGTCGTTGAGGAAATCTATTAGCTCCATCGGTTTCGTGTGCTGACCTAGAATTATTGCCGTTCGAATGTCTTTGTCGGCTGAGCTGATTTTTTGATAATGATCGAAGCGTCTCCCGAAAGGAATTGGGAGTTCTACGTCGATAGAGTCTTTTAATTTTTCGGGAATGGCAGATTTGCAATTAAGAGTGCTCATCGAGGCATCGTAATCGAATACGAAGGTCTCGTTATCATGGTTGTAAATAACCTCGCTGTCGTTTTTGAATACGCCAGGTGAAATGGTTTTTGAGAAAGTGTCTGCTGAGCATAAATTTAATATTGATTTGATAAGTGTGGTTTTGCCAACGCCATTTTTACCTACGAGGCAAGTAAGTCTGTTTTCGGTTAGATCAAGGCTAAAGAGCATATGTTTTACATGCTGTATGTTTTTCAGCTCTACGGAGATTTGCATTATAGCTTGTCCGACTTGTGAAGGAACATGTCCACTATTGTGGCACCATACTTCTTTCTGAGTTTGTCGAGGTAGCTTGGGTCAATGGTGTTGTAGTAATTAAGTTGTCCCGATATTTTTGTTATTGCGTTATTGGTGTCTGGGCCGGTAAGTTCGTAGAATTTTTTCTTGTCTGAAAGGTAGTAGTGAAGTTTGACTTCTGTGTCTTTTTTAAATTTTCTATCAATCGAAACCTTTCCGTTGGGCAGGATAACCATGCCGAGTAATTTTATTTTATTTCCTGTTTGAGTGTGTTTGTTTTTACTGGTGTTGATGGTGAGCTTGCCTTTAGTGGTTGTTTGTAGGGTTTGTGATATGTATTCGTCAATGTCGAGGATTGCTTGTTTTTCGCGAGACGAAATTATAATGTCGTCGGAGTATCTGGAGTATATTAACTTTTGTTCCAGGCAGTATTTTTGGAGTTTGTTGTCGAAGTCAAAGAGGCATGCGTTGCTTAGTGGGGGTGAAGTAGAGAAACCCACTGGGACGAAATTATTGACTGTTAAGGTTTTTGTTATTTTCTCTATGTATAGCTGTATGTCTTCAATCGGGGTGTTGGTGAGATTGTTTTCTATCGTTGAGATGACTAGCTCGGTGTCAATACTATTGAAAAAATTTCTGATGTCGGTCTGGAAGAAGTATTTGCTATGTGCATGTTTCGATACTGCGTCAACAGTGTTTACACCTTTTCTATAAGAAAACACTACGTCGTTATTTGTTTTTAAATGCTCCAGTAGGAAGAATCTCAAGAATGAGTGGAAGGTTTTAAGCCTTTTGTTCGGAATGTGAATTTCTCTGTCGTTTATTTTTTTTGTTTCATAAAGTGAACTAATTTCGCCCGTTTCGAGTTCTGGGAATTCAAATTTTCCCTGATACATAGCATTTAGCAGGTCTTTTAAAGGTCTTTTATTCATAGCTAAAGTCCAACTCGATGTTGCTGCGCGTTCATTAGGCAAAAAATATGCCGAAAATCTTCGTGTAGCATAATACGTAAAGAGGATAGCCTTTTTTTAAGAAGTCGCTGATGGTTTCCAGCAAATCATCTCAAGAAATATCGATGATAAGTTTTTGTAAAGAATGTGACTTAGAGGGTAGGGAGCTAAGCGTAAATAGATAGTGGATAGGTAACCAAGAAAACAAAGTTTACAATTTGTGTGCCTCTTAGCGTTTCGCTAAAGAGGCACACAACCGTAAAAGGAGACTAGACACCTGTAGAGGCCAGATTTGATGACTGGAGATGCTCCTAGTCACTGGCATGAGTCGAACTCTAATTCAGGGCAGGGTGGAAAACAAGAGGCACGCTGATGCTCTGGCCGAGCGGTAGGGAGAGCTTCCGGGAGCGATATTAGGTGGGTCCTACGAGCCGTCTTTTTTGCGTACAACTTTCCAAGACGTTTCCTACAACGTACCCTGTTGCCGCGTTTCAGTATCGACCCCTATAGTTCGGGTTCGCGGAAAAACACCGCGAACGACCTTGGCCGGTCGGTAACCTGAAATGCAACAGTGCCATTGTTCAGACCTTCAAGGACTGAGCAGCGTGTAATGGTAGCTGTGCGCGGGACACCTGCGGGTGTGCCGGATCTTTCAGGTATCTGGTCGGCCAACCCGCACACAGCTGCCACCTTATTCGTTTGGCCGCGAACGGTGGTTGCCTTACCTGGAGATACACCTATGAACGACCAAGTAATGCCCCGCTTCCTCCCCATCGACACCTACGACGCCGAATCCCCGGTGCTCTTCCTCAACACCCACTCAGAACTCAGCGACATGGCCGCCTGTGCGATGCACCGGTTTGTGGTCGTGCGTGATCTGGCCGACACCTTTGCCAGTCTCAACCTCAAGGGTATTTCCGATTGTGATCTGACGCGGGTGACCAGCGCGGTGCATCTGTTGATGCGCGAGGGCTGTGCGATTCTGGATGTGATTCAGGCGCGGGCGGTGCAGCGGGAGGAGGCTTACAAGACGCCGGTTTAGCGGTGTAGCGGGCGACGCCTTCGCGAGCGGGCTCGCTCCCACAGCGGATCTTGGGTGAACACAATATTCGTGTTCGACACCGATCAAATGTGGGAGCGAGCCTGCTCGCGAAAGGGCCGGTAAAGCGTGTGCATCACTCCTTGACGCTCATGTATTCCTTGGCCCAGAGAATGTATTCCTCAGGCTGGGTATAGGTGTGCGTCAGCTCGGTCGCGCTCAGGTCTGATGCCTGGGTGAAGATCTGCCGTTGTTCGCGCAGGCTGTCGTAGGTCGCCTTGATCGCCGCAAAATAAGCGCCATGGCCGTCGATGGTCACGCGCACGCCCAGTTCGGCCAGACGTTTGTCGTCGCGCAGCGCCGGGTTGCCATAGGTGACCAGCATCAGCGGCACGGTCAAATGCTCGGCAATCTGCTCGAGCTGATCGAAATCCTGAACCCCGACCATGCAAATCCCGTCGGCGCCCGCCGCCTGATACTGCTTGGTGCGGCTGATGATTTCCTGGTTGGGCAGAATGCCGGCATTGGTGCGGGCGATGATCGCCATTTCCGAATCGACCCGGGCTTCCAGCGCCGCACGGATTTTGCCGACGCCTTCGGCGACTGTGATCAGGTCGGTGGATTTGCGCCCGAATTGCGCGGGCAGCAGGGTGTCTTCGATGGTCAGGGCGGCGACGCCGGCGCGTTCCAGTTCGACGATGGTGCGCATCACGTTGAGGGCGTTGCCGTAGCCGTGGTCGGCGTCGGCGATCACCGGCAATTGGGCGACGCGGCCGATGCGGGTGGCCTGTTCGGCGAACTCGCTGAGGGTGATCAGGGCAAAGTCCGGAGCGCCCAGCACCTGCAACGAGGCCACGGAACCGCCAAGAATCCCCACTTCAAAACCCAGGTCAGCGGCGATGCGGGCGGACATCGGGTCGAACACCGAAGCCGTGTGGTAGCAGGTGTCGGAAGCCAGCAGCTGACGGAAACTACGGCGCAAATCTTGATGGGAAAGCCGGGTCATACGAGTTCCACCAATACAAAGGAATGGAAGGCTTGAGCAAATGAGTCAACGCCGAAGGATGAAAAGGCTATCACGCGAATGGGTCAAGGATCATGACGAATTTGCGAGGGTGACCTGGGAGGGGGAATTCTGCGCTGAAAGGATTCATCAGCGATCAACGCTATAGGAGGGGATTTACCTGTGGATACCTGATTGATCGGTGGCGAGGGGATTTATCCCCGATGGGCTGCGAAGCGGCCCCTGAGCCAATCACCTGCCTTCTTCAGACCCGTCGTATTTCGAGATTCTGCTAATGCTGTGCAGTCGAACCGGGATCAATTCCCTCGCCACAGGGAATCTCCTGGCAGATGACGATTCAGGCCGCGACCGCCTGCTGCTGTTGATTGGGCAGCATCACTGCGCGCACTGAATTGCCCGGTTGCAGTTGCAGGCGTTTGGCTGTGAGGCGGTCGATCACCAGGCTGCTGCCGACCCGACGGGCCCGCGCGACGGTGATGCGGCAGTTTTCCAGACGACGGTTGTGGATCAGCCACAGCGGCGCCTGCTCGTCCGGGGTGCCGAGGCTCAGGGTCAGCTCCAGGCTGTCGCGCACGGTGCGAATGCTGCGCACTGGCGCTTCGATCACCGGGCCACCGTCGAAAATGTCGATATAGCCCTTATGGGCGAACCCCTCGGCCTGGAGGATTTTCAGTGCCGGTTCGGTATTAGGGTGCGCCTGACCGATGGCCGCTTGCGCCTGTTCGGTGAGCAGGCAGGTGTACAACGGCTGACGTGGCATCAGTTCGGCAATGAACGACTTGTTGCCCAGCCCCGACAAGTGGTCGGCATGGCTGAAGTCCATCTGGAAGAAGTGCCGGCCCAGACTGTCCCAGAACGGCGAACAGCCCTGTTCATCGGCGCTGCCGCGCAGTTCGGCAATCATTTTTTCGCCGAACAGGTGCGGGAACTCGGCAACGAACAACAAGCGCCCCAACGACAGCAGGCGGCCATTGCTGCCCTGACGGTGGTCATGCCCCAGAAACAAGGAGCACAGCTCCGACTGGCCGGTCAGTTCGTTGTTGAGGAACAGCGTCGGAATCTGCCGCTGAATGCCCAGGTCCGGGGCCGAACTGACTGTCAGCCCGACCCGATAGTTGTACCAGGGTTCGCGCAGGCCCACGGCCCCGGTCAACGCGCTGACACCGACCACGCGCAGGTCGTCGTCTTCGAGCACGAACAGGTAGTCGGCGTCGGCACGTTCCACCTGTTCGGCAAACGCCCGTTGCGCCCAGCGTACCCGGTGGGCCAGACGCTCTTCGTTGGCCGGCAGGGTGGTAAACCCCGGGCCGGCCTGTTGCACCAGTGTCATCAAGGCTGGCAAGTCGCTGACTTTAACCGGGCGGACAATCATGCTGTAACTCCTTCTGCGCGCCTGCTCGGGCACTGTCGTTGGGTGCGAGACCGGGCGCGGTTCACAGGGCAATCAGGCGGATCAGGCTGCCGTCGGTCACATTCAGCGCCGCACACATTGCCGGGGTGAGGGCCAGCGGTTGATCGGGGCGGTAATCCAGTTCGGCGACAATCGCCCGGTAGCCGTGCAGCGAGTCGTTGCTCAGCAGGTAACCGCCGCGCGCATCAATGTGCGCCTGTTGCTGCACTTCAAGCGTCTGGCTGCAGGCGATCGACTGGATGTTCGCCGTGCGTGCATACAGGGTCGGGCCGGCATCGAACAGGTCGATGTAGCTGTTGGTTTCAAAACCTTCGCGCTCAAGAATGTCGAACGCTTCCTGGCCGTCCGGGTGAATGCGGCCAATGCATTGCTGTGCGGCGGGCGGCAGCATCGGCACGTAGATCGGGTATTGCGGCATCAGTTCGGCGAGGAACGTGCGGCTCTGCAATCCGCACAGGCGCTCGGCTTCGACGTAGGGCAGGTCGAAAAAGTGTTTGCCCAGCGCATCCCAGAACGGCGAGTGGCCGTTCTCGTCGCTGTAGCCGACGATTTCGGTGATCACCGCTTCGGCGAAGCGCGGCGCGTGGGCGGCGATGAACAGCAGGCGTGCTCGCGACAGCAACTCGGAAAACGGCGTGCGCACCAGTTCCGCGTCGATATGAAAACCGCGCAACAGGGTGTGATCGTTGAGGTCGTGGCACAGCGACAGCGCCGGTACACCGTGCTCGATGTTCAACTCCCGCGAGGCACTGGTGAAGTGGCGGTTGCGCAGACTGTAGAACGGTTCCTTGAAACCGGCGGTGGCGAGGATCTCCGAGCAGCCGAGCAGGCGTTGACTGTCGAGGTCTTCGAGCACGAAGAAGTAGTTTTCCGGCCCCGGTGCCGTGGACTCGCTGGCAAACGAGGCGCAGGACGCGGCGATTTTATCGCGCAGGCGTTCACTGTCGTCCGGCAGCGACGTGACGCCGACCAGGCTATCGCGCGCCAATTGTTGCAATTGCGGCAGGTCGCCGGGTTCCACTGGGCGTAAGACCAGCATGGATGTACTCCTGTATCAAAAGGTCCGGCGAATTCGCCGAACCTGACTATCACTGTCGGTGTCCACGCGTTAAATCGGCGGTCGCCTGATCTGTTGTCAGACGCCGCTCTTTTTCTTGTCAGCCGTTGCTCGGGTCAGGCAGCGCGGTACTGGCGCCGAGCTTGTTGAGGAAGAACAGGTACACCAGGCCCAGAGCGATCCAGATCAGGCCGAGTTTCTGCGCATCGACGCCCATGTTGTACATGATGGCCGCGACGATGATGAAGCCGATCACCGGACAGATCAGGTGACGCACGACCTGACCGGACTTTTGCCGACGCCAGTAGTAGTTGATCACCGTAAGGTGCAGCAGCATGAAGCCGCTGAGCGCGCCGAAGTTGACCAGCGAGGTCAGGGTGTCGACCGAGTTGATGAACAGGTAGCAGATCACCAGCGACAGTACCGCCACCAGATAAATGCTCAGGTACGGCGTGTTGTGTGTCGGGTGCACCTTGGCCAGCACTTTCGGCAACTTGCCGTCGCGGGCCATGCCGAACAGCAGGCGCGAGACCGCGGCTTGCGAGGTGATTGCCACCGCGACGCCCCAGGCCAGCGCGGTCGCCACCCCGGTCAGGGTCGCCAGCCAGCTGCCGGCGGCGATTTCGGCGATTTCATAGAACGCAGTGTCGGCGGACTTGAAGCCCATGCCTGCTGCCAGATCGGTGGCGATCCAGGTCTGTGCGACGAAAATCACCCCCATCACCAGCAATGTGATCAGCGCCGCTTTGCCGACGCTTTTGCCCGGATCGCCCTTGATTTCTTCCGCGAGGGTGGAAATCGCATCGAAGCCGAGGAACGACAGCACCGCAATCGACACCGCTTGCATCAGCAGGGCGAAGTTGAACGTTTCCGGGTGATACAGCGGCGCCAGGGTCAGCTCGCCGTTGCCGCCGCCGTGGTGCAGGGCGTTCCAGGCGTAGAACAAAAAAATCCCCAGCACTACCAGTTGCGCCAGCAGGAAGATGATGTTCATCCGTGCGGTGAAGGTGATGCCGCGCAGGTTGACGAAGGTGGCGCTGACCAGGAACGCCAGAATGAAGCCGACTTTCGGAATGTCCGGGTACAGGTGATTGAGCGCCATTGCTGCATAGACGTAGAGCAGTGGCGGAATCAGCAGGTAATCGAGCAGCATCAGCCAGCCGGCAATGAACCCGACGTGTTGATTGAGACCGCGCTGTGCGTAGGAATATACCGAGCCGGCGATCGGAAAAGCCTTGGCCATGCTGCCGTAGCTCAACGCGGTGAACAGCATTGCCACCATGCCGATGATGTAGGCCAGCGGCACCATCCCGGGCGCCTCGGCATTGACGTAGCCATACACGCCGAACGGGGCGATGGGGATCATGAAGATCATCCCGTACACCACCAGGTCGGTCAGTGTCAGGCTACGTTTCAACTCCTGTTTGTAGCCGAACTCTTCTATTTCCATGAAGCGCAACTCCTTGTCAGCTTATCGAGCGTTTTTAGTTGTTATGTCGGTCCGTCATTTACAGCATCTGCAGTTTCTACAACATTCGTTACAGCAGTGGCGCCAGGCGCTCGACCCACAAGGCCACGGCTTGCGGGCTGCGCAGCAGATCGTTGCGCACCTCAATCAGCACCGAATCCAGGCCTCGGGCATCGCCATGCACCGGCACAGTCATGTCGCCCAGCGGGTCAATCTTGTACGGCTGATTGCCGGCGACCTTCAGCGCAAGTTCGTCGAGGCCGTCGAGCACACGTTGCGCATAGGCTTTCGCCTGCCCGAACAACACGCCGATTTCCAGCGGTCGTGGCTGGCCGTAATACACCGGGGTAAAACTGTGAATCCCCACCACCCGTACCGGCTGGCCTTTGGCGATGCGGGCGTCGATCAACGTCTGCAAGCGCGCGTGAAACGGTTTGAACAGCGTCTGGCGGCGGTATTCGCGGCTGGCTTCGTCCAGCTCGCGGTTGCCCGGCACCTGGTAAATCTCGCTCTGCGCCGGAATGCTGTCCGGCGCATGGCGCGGACGATTCAGATCAATCAGCAGCCGTGAATAATTGGCGCTCAACAGTGTCGCCCCGAGTGTTTCCGACAGTGCTTCTGCCAGTTGCAGTGCGCCGATGTCCCAGGCGATGTGCTCGCGGGCGGCGGCATCGTCCAGGCCCAGATTGTTCAGGGCCTCGGGGATGTAGCGGCTGGCGTGCTCGCACACCAGGATCAACGGATGCGATGAATCTTCGCGGCTCAGGTTGTAGACCGGGCGGGTGTACAACCCCGACTCGGTGGATTCAGTACAGGCGTGCATAGTGCTCACACAGGTCAGCGGGCGAGAGCTGTTCCGTCAGCGCCAGTTCCTCGGTTTTAAGGGCGTGGTAGGTGTCGAGCAAGGGCTTGGGCAGCCATTCATTGAAGACTGCACTGTCACGCAGGCAATCCAGCGCCTGGGCCAGCGAGGCGGGCAGGGCAACGATGCCCCGGGCCTTGCGTTGCTCGTCGTTGAGTGAATCGGGAATTTCATCGGTGATGGCGTTCAGCGCCAGGCGCTGTTCGATGCCCAGCCGTCCGGCGATCAGCAGCGCGGCCATCGCCAGGTGCGGCGAGGCGGTGGCGTCCATGGCGCGGAACTCCAGGTTGAACTGGTTGGCCACGGGTTTGCCGCCGAGTGTCACGGTCGGGCAGATGCGCAGCGCCGCTTCACGATTTTGCTGGCCCAGACAGGCATAAGACGCACTCCAGTGATGCGGCTGCAGGCGCTCGTAGGACACCGGCGTCGGAGCGGTGAACGCACACAGCGCCGGCAGATAATGCAGAATCCCCGCCGCCCAATGCTGGCCAAGGCTCGACAAACCGTTGCTGGTGCCCGCGTCGTAGAGCTGCGGCTGCCCCGCCAGATCGAGCAGGCTGACGTGCAGGTGCACGCCGTTGCACACGGCATCGGCGGCAGTTTTCGGTGCGAAACTCAGATCCAGGCCCATTTGCCGGGCGATCTCACGGGTGATTTCGCGCACGTTCACCGCACGGTCTGCCGCCGCCACGCCAAGGGTCGGGCGGCAGGTGATTTCGTATTGATGCTTGCCGTATTCGGGCAGGAACATTTCTGGCTCGACGCCACCGGCGCGCAAGGCGCTGAGCAGCCAGCCGCCGAATTCTGCGCCCTGACGCTGGGCTTCGAGGGAAAACGCCAGGTGTTCGGCAAACCCGGCGTGCAGGTTGAATTCGTGTTCGAACGCGGCGTTGACCTGCAGGCCCAGTACGTCGCGATATCGTTCGATTTCGTCACGCAGCAACGTGCGCGGGCAGGCGCCCCACGGGCGGCCATCGGTTTCGCGGATATCACCGTGGATAAAGTCCAGCGCTGGCGCATCGGCTTCCGGGCCGTTGCCGACAGTGACGCGGCTGCTCAGGTCCGGAATCAGCCGCAGATCGCCATAAGCGCCCCACGGGTTGGTCGAGGCGATGACATCCTGCGGCGTCAGCGCACTGTTGGCCGGCACCCAGCCGCAGCCGGCGGCTTGATAATGCTCCAGCTCATCGGTGGGAAACGAGCGGCCACGGGTAATGCCGATCAGGTCGGTGGTGACGATGGTGGTCATCGGCAGCGGCGTCAGGCGTGCACTCATGGGCGCATCTCCTGCAACCGGCCGAGCACGGTTTGCGTGTCGGTGATCCAGCAGTAGCCCTTGATCGCATTCAGGCAGGCGTCATGCCGCGCCGGGGTGTAGGTGGCGCAGGCGTCTTCGACCAGGGTCACCAGATAGCCACGGTCGGCGGCGTCGCGCACGGCCATGTCGACGCACTGGTCGGTGACAATGCCGGCGATGATCAAGTGACGGGTTTCGAGGTTGCGCAGCACGTAGTCGATGTTGGTCGAGTTGAATACCCCGGACGAGGTTTTCGGCAAGACGATCTCGTTTTCCACCGGGGTCAGGTCGTCGATGATCCGCGCCTGCTCACTGCCCTTGGGCAGGTGCATGTCCGACAGTTTGTGGTCCAGCGAGCGGTCGCGGCCGTCGGCGGTCAGGCTCTCGATGATGGTGTGCAGCACGTTCTGCCGCGCTTCGCGAAAGGCGCTGAGCAACCGGCGCTGGTTGGGCACCACCTGCATGTGGGTGCGGGTCAGGAAGTACTCGGCATCCGGTCCGTTCAGGTGCGGGTCGTACTGCGGTTCGAGCCAGGCACGCTGCATATCCACCAGCAGCAATGCGCTGTGATCGGTGACAAACGGCAGATCCCGCGGCGAGCGGTGGGGAAGGCTGAACATCCTTATTTATCCTCCAGCAGGTGGGTGTTGAAGTCGTTGCGCAGGGCGTCGATGCCTTCCAGGCGATCGGCCAGATCCGGGCTGCGCAGGGTCAGGCAGGCAATCAGCGCCTCGACCTGCGCCAGTGCCGGAACCATGGTGTCGAACGGCGAGGCCGACTCCACCGGGGCGCTGATGATCAGGTCGGCCAGTTCGCGCAAGGGCGAGGCGTAGATATCGGTGAACAGCACCACCCGCGCGTTATTGTGTTTCGCCGCGCTGGCGACACGCAGGGCTTGGGTCTGATAGCGGCGATAGTCGAACACCAGCACCACGTCCTGACGCTGCAGGTCGAACAGTCGGTCGGGCAATTGCGCGTTGTCTTCCAGGGCAAAACAGCCGGGACGCAGCAAGCGCAGGTGATTGAGCAGGTAGTTGGCCATCAGGCTGCTGAAACGCCCGCCAAAGCAGTACACCTGATGACGGGTATCCAGCAGCCAGTCGCTGAGGATGCGCACGTCTTCGGGCTGGGTCAGCGATTGGGTTTCGACCAGCAGGCGATGGCTGTCGCCCAGGTAGTGGCTCCAGGCATCGTCCTTGTGCTGTTGCGCACGCGGCTGCAACAGAGTGCGCGGCGAGCGCAGGCGATGGTCCATGTCGCTGAGCAACGCATCCTGGAATTCGGCGTAACCACCAAAACCGAGTTTTTTGACCAGACGCACGATAGTCGGATCGCTGACACCGGCGTGTTCGGCCAGGCGTGCCATTGGCCCCAGGCCGTTGCGCGGATACTGATCGAGCAAGGCGCGCACGACTTTGCGCTCTGATGGCGTCAGTTCAAGGCCAGGGTCAGTGATCAGGTCTCTGAGAGGGGGCATCCGGGCTCCTGCTGGATGGGGGGTGTCGAATTCGCTTCACAATCCGTTAAAACAGTATTTATGTAACTGACGCTACATGTCTAGTGAATTTTTCGCCATGTTGAACAGGCTCCAAAAGGGTGCGAAATGCCCGTGTAACAAGGCCTACATGAAAGTCGACCGGCTTTGTAGTCCGTTGCCCATGGTGGTGTCAGAGATTGCCGCTTTTCTAACAGTACGAGCACGCTCCGGCGCGTTTTGTGTTGTCCCGCAGCCCGCGGTTTACGGCACAATTGCCGACCCGTCGGCGTTGCGCCGTTGTTTTTCATGCCTCCTGAGCGAGCGATGCACCGTGCAGACCACCCGTTTGACTTTGATTTGCCATGCGCGAACCGTCGCACAAAAACTGGCGCGTTTTCCTACGAACGAGCCCGTTGAAAATATCGCGCTGGCGCCCGACGCGCTGGCCGCCCGCTACCCCCGGCCGCGCCGCTTGCTTTGCGGCCCCGAGTTGCGCACGCGCCAGACGGCCGCGTGGTTTGGTGCCGATGCCGACGTGGAGGACGCATTGCGTGACTGCGATTGGGGCCACTGGCATGGCCAGTCGATCAAGGATGTGCAGCGCGAGGAGGGCGAAGCGTTGCACGCGTGGCTCAGCGATCCACAGGTTGTGCCGCCAGGGGGGGAATCCGTTACGCAACTCGGCGCCCGGGTGGCGGCATGGCTGATGCAAGTGCAGTCGGCGCCTGGCCATGTGGTCGCTGTCACTCATCCGTTCGTGGTCCGTGCGGCATTGATGCAGGTTGTGCAGGGCGCGGCGTTCAACGCAATTGATGTCGAGCCGCTGGCGTCGATCGAATTGCAGTTCAACGGTCGATGGCGGCTACGCTTGCCCGGCATAGACCCTGAGGGAGTGCTCTGATGAAACGACTACTGGTGATTGGCATCGGCGCCGGTCATCCGGACTACATCACGATGCAGGCGGTGAAGGCGCTGAACCGCGTCGATGTGTTCTTCCTCATGGACAAGGGCCAGAGCAAGGACAAACTGATCGACCTGCGCCGGGAGATCTGTGCGCGCTACATCACCGATCGTGCCTATCGCTTTGCCGAAGCCCACAGCCCGGAGCGCGAGCGCGGCGAGGTCGACTATATCGCCAGTGTCGATGAGTTGAATCGGCTGAAGCAGCAGGCCTTCGAACGGCTGATCAATGATGAATTGTCCGACGGCCAGTGTGGCGGTTTCCTGGTGTGGGGCGATCCGGCGTTGTACGACAGCACGATCCGCATCCTGCAAGCCATTCTGGCCTCGGGCCGCTGTGCGTTCGAGTTCGAAGTGATCCCCGGCATCACCAGCGTGCAGGCACTGGCTGCGCAGCACAAAGTGCCGTTGAACTCGATCGGTTGCTCCGTGGAGATCACCACCGGTCGGCGGTTGGCGGCGGGGCAGGTGAGTGAGGCCGAGAGTCTGGTGGTGATGCTCGATGGCGAAGAGGCCTATCGGCGGGTGGCGGATCCTGCGACGTCGATTTACTGGGGCGCGTACCTGGGCACGCCGGACGAGATTCTGATCAGTGGCAAGTTGGGAGACGTGGCGGATGAGATTGAGCGGGTGCGCCAGGCGGCGCGGGCTGAGCATGGGTGGATAATGGATACCTACTTGCTGCGCCGGCCATAGTCCATTGGCGCCTCTGCCGGCCTTTCGGCGAGCAAGCCCGATCCCACGGGAGTCAATCACCGCTAAAGCCTGTGGGAGCGGGTTTGCCCGCAAAGGAGCCCCTGGGATCACCTCAGGAAGTTGCGTTGTCCCCACGCCCGAACCGCTCCCGATACACCGACGGCGGCACCCCCACCACGCTGCGAAACGCCACGCGAAAACTTTCCACCGAGCGATACCCGCAGCGCTGGGCAATCTGTTCGGTGTGCTGCGGTGTGCTCTCCAGCAACTCTCGCGCCCGCGCCAG
The DNA here is from genome assembly GCF_014268495.2 of Pseudomonas monsensis. Lineage (NCBI taxonomy): Bacteria > Pseudomonadati > Pseudomonadota > Gammaproteobacteria > Pseudomonadales > Pseudomonadaceae > Pseudomonas > Pseudomonas monsensis. The sequence goes on from NZ_CP077087.1 coordinate 2,654,685, forward strand.
CCGCTCATGCTGCAACCACGCCTTGGGCGACTGACCACTGGCCTCGGTGAACCGCCGCAAAAAGGTCCGCTCGCTCATCGCCGCCTCATTGGCCAGATCGCGCACCTCCAGCGGTTGGTGCAAGCGCTCGCGGGCCCACTGCATCACCCGTGACAAATCGTTGCGCGGCGTCGCGCTGACGGGGGCCGGAATGAACTGCGCCTGACCGCCGGTGCGTTGCGGCGACATCACCAGACGCCGCGCCACCGTGTTGGCGACCTGAGTGCCGAAGTCCCGCGCCACCAGGTGCAGGCAGGCGTCGATGCCCGCAGCGCTGCCAGCCGAGGTAATCAACTGGCCGGCGTCGACGTACAGCACGTCCGGATCGACTGCAATGGCCGGAAACCGCTCAGCCAGTTCCGTGGTGTAGCGCCAGTGAGTCGTGGCGCCGTGACCGTCGAGCAGGCCGCTGGCCGCCAGCACAAACACCCCGGAGCAGATCGACAGTAATCGGGCGCCCCGCGCGTGGGCCTGACGCAACGCGTCGATCAACGCCGGCGGCACGGCGGCGTTACGGTCGCGCCAACCGGGAATGATGATGGTACGCGCGTCGGCCAGCAGTTCCAGGCCACCATCTGCCAACACCTGAATCCCGCCCATGGCGCGCATCGGGCCTTGATCGACCGCGGCAATCGCATGCGTGTACCACGGGAAATCGAACTCCGGTCGGGCCAGGCCGAAGATCTCCACGGCGATGCCGAATTCGAAGGTACAGAGGCCATCGTAGGCCAGAATCGCGACCAGTCCTGGTGAGGTGTGCATTTGGCGGAAAATTCCCGGTGGGTGTCTTGTGCGCCACTGTAGCGCCGAGCGCCGGCTCGATAAAGTCTGTTCACACCCGTTCAGATAAAGGAGCAACACCTATGACCAGCCTGGTTCGCGACATTCCTGCCGCCCCCTCGGCCATTGCCCTGATGCATTTCAGCAACCGTCTGACTTTCGAAACCGATTGCTCCGACGTGTACAGCAGCCAGGAAGCCGGGGAAATCGACTTCGTGCTGGTTGATGTACGTGGGCCGCTGGCGTTCGAGCGCGGCCATGTGCCGGGTGCGATCAACATTCCGACACGTCTGCTGACGGAACAAGGGTTGCAGGGCTACGCGAAAACCACCTTGTTTGTGGTGTATTGCGCCGGCCCGCACTGCAACGGCGCCAACAAGGCAGCGGTGAAACTGGCGGCACTGGGTTACCCGGTCAAGGAAATGCTCGGCGGCGTCACCGGCTGGCTGGACGAAGGGTTCGAACTGAGCCTGCCGCACGCCGCCGGGAGTCCCGTCAACTGCGCCTGCTGAAAGCACATGCAACTGTTGCCGAAGACGGCGATCTGTTGAACGGGCCAAGCGTTCCCACGCTCTGCGTGGGCATGCAGCCGAAAGTGTTCTGCCGCCCGAACCAGCGTTAAAAGATCGCAGCCTTCGGCGTCTCCTGCAGTTGATTTGTGGGCCGATCGAGGGCTTGTCCTACAGCCTTTGCACCACGACGGCGCAGCGGTTGACCCCGGTCAATCGCCTTGCCGAATTCCTGTAAGTATTTGTCGCTTAAAAACAATTTGCCCTGTGCGCGGCGCCATAGACTGCCGGCCACTTCGGTTTTTGCCGCCCATTGGCCATGACCGAACGCTGAATCGAAGCTGCCAATAAAAGCCTCCGCACACAGGAGTTATAAATGAAGAAGCTAGTGATGTTCGGTGCCCTGGCACTGTCGATGTTGTCCCTGACCGCCGTGGCCGAAGACGCCAAGCCGATCCGCATCGGTATCGAAGCCGGTTACCCGCCATTCTCGATGAAAACCCCTGACGGCAAACTCACCGGTTTCGACGTGGACATCGGTGATGCGCTGTGTGAGCAGATGAAAGTCAAGTGCACCTGGGTCGAGCAAGAGTTCGATGGCCTGATCCCGGCGCTGAAAGTGAAGAAAATCGACGCGATCCTGTCCTCGATGACCATCACCGACGACCGCAAGAAAAACGTTGATTTCACTATCAAGTACTACCACACCCCGGCGCGCTTCGTGATGAAGGAAGGTTCCGGTGTCAAGGACCCGCTGACCGAGCTCAAGGGCAAGAAAGTCGGCGTGCTGCGTGCCAGTACCCACGACCGCTACGCCACCGAAGTGCTGGTTCCGGCCGGCATCGAGCTGGTGCGTTACGGCTCGCAACAGGAAGCCAACCTCGACATGGTCTCCGGCCGTATCGACGCGATGCTGGCCGACTCGGTCAACCTGAGTGACGGCTTCCTGAAAACCGACGCCGGCAAAGGCTTCGAATTCGTCGGCCCGACCTACGAAGACGCCAAGTACTTCGGCGGTGGCGCCGGCATTGCCGTGCGCAAGGGCGATACCGCCCTGGCCGAGCAGTTCAACAAGGCCATCACCGAAATCCGCGCCAATGGCAAGTACAAGCAAGTGCAGGACAAGTACTTTGACTTTGACGTGTACGGCCATTAATACGCCGTAGAAAAAAGTGGCCCGCGCACTGCGCCGGCCACTTTTTTTACGCTCTAATGGTGGCGAGAGCCTTGTAGGAGTGAGCCTGTTCGCGATAGCGGTTTAGCATTCAACATCACTGTTGTCTGATCCACCGCTATCGCGAGCAGGCTCACTCCTACAGGGGATCTGTGTGATCCGGTTTTCAGGAGATATCCCATGCAACGCATCGACCATGTTCTGCCCTGGAGCCACCTGGGCAGCGAACGCTCCCTCAGTGTGTTCCGTTACGGCGCGGGCCCGCGCAAGGCCTACATCCAGGCCAGCCTGCACGCCGATGAACTGCCGGGTATGCGCACCGCGTGGGAACTCAAGCAGCGTCTGAACGCGCTCGAACAGCAAGGCCGTTTGCAGGGCGTGATCGAACTGGTGCCGGTGGCCAACCCGATCGGGCTGGACCAGCATCTGCAAGGTGCGCACATGGGCCGTTTCGAACTGGGCAGCGGCAAGAACTTCAACCGCGCCTTCGTCGAACTCAGCGCACCGGTGGCGGCGCAGATCGGCGAGCGTCTGGGCCGCGATGCCGAGGCCAACATCGCCTTGATCCGCCAGACCATGCTTCAGCTGTTCGATGAGCTGCCGGCTCCGGCTTCGCAACTGGAAGCCCTGCATCGCTTGTTGCTGCGCCACGCCTGCGATGCCGACATCACCCTTGATCTGCATTGCGATTTCGACGCCGCGATCCACCTTTACGCGCTGCCGCAGCACTGGCCGCGATGGCAATCGCTGGCGGCACGGCTGAAGGCTGGCGTGGCGCTGTTGTGTGAGGATTCCGGCGGCAGTTCGTTCGATGAGTCCTGCTCGACGCCGTGGCTGCGCCTGGCGCGGGCATTTCCCCAGGCCGCGATTCCACTGGCCAACCTCGCCACCACCCTGGAGCTGGGCAGCATGGGCGACACCCGGGTCGATCAGGCCCAGGCCAATTGCGAAGCGATTCTCGGTTTTCTCGCCGAGCAGGGCTTTATCAGCGGCGAATGGCCGACCGCGCCGGACGCGTGCTGCGAGGGCCTGCCGTTCGAGGGCACTGAATATCTGTTCGCGCCACACCATGGTGTGGTGAGTTTTCTGCGCAATGCGGGCGAGTGGGTCGAGCAGGGCGATGCACTGTTTGAAGTGGTCGATCCGCTGCAGGATCGCGTGACCACCGTGTGCGCCGGTACCAGCGGCGTGTTGTTTGCCATCGACCGTGGGCGTTACACCCAACCGGGGATCTGGCAGGCGAAAGTCGCGGGTCGGGTGCCGTTCCGGACGGGCAAGCTGTCCAACGACTGACAGATCTGCGGCGAATACATTCGCGAGCAGGCGCGCTGCCACCTTGAAATGCGTTTCTCTGTGGGAGCGGGCTTGTCGCGAAGGGGCCATCAGCAACATCGCCAAATCTGGATCCTGACCGCAGGGTGTCAGGCTCCCCCCGAACCGACACGTTGTGAGGAAGGCTTTATGTTGAAAGTATTTGCCCTGTTGACCCTGCTGGCGTCTTCCGCCGTCCAGGCTCAAATCACGCTGCAATCCGATCTGCCGCTCAAGTACCTCGAACAGGTTCACCCTGACGCCGAGTCGCGGCCGCTGGTGATTTTCCTGCACGGTTACGGCAGTAACGAAGCTGACCTGATCGGCATGAAGTTCCAGTTGCCGGCGCAATACAACTACCTGTCGGTGCAGGCGCCGATGGCGCTGGGTGAAGGTCGCTACCAGTGGTTTCGCAAGAAGGGCGAAGGGGCCTACAACGGCGAGACCGATGATCTGAAGGTCAGCGGCCGGAAACTGCGCGACTTTATCGCCCAGGCCGCGAAGAAATATCACGCCAGCCCGGACAAGGTGTACCTGATCGGCTTCAGCCAGGGCGCGATGATGACTTACGAAGTGGGGTTGCGGTCGCCGCTGGCGGTCGGCGGTATTGCGGCGTTGAGCGGTCGTTTATTGCCGGTGTTGAAGGGCGAACTGAAGGCCGGGCAACCCCCTCTGGCCCTGAACATCTTCATTGGCCACGGCACCGCCGATGATCGTGTGCCGTATCGCGATGGCACCGAGGCCAATGCGCTGCTGCAGAAGCTCGACTACAAACCGCAATTTCACGCCTATCCCGGCGTCGGCCACAGCATCAGTGCGGCCGAACTGCGGGACCTGAATGGCTGGTTGCAGCAGCTCAATCCTTGAGGAGGGTGGTGACCAGGGCGTCGTGACCTTTCTTGTCACTGGCACGGGAGATCACCTGCACCAGTGCCATTTTGGTGCCGGAGCCGGCCAGCAACGTGGTGTTGAGCGTCTGGCCGCCACCCTGGGTGGCGGTGCTGTCGACCTGCCGCACACCAAGGCCGGTGCCTTTGCGGGTCAGGCTCTTTTCACTGAGCTTATTGAAGTCCGGCAGCGCCTTGCTTTGGTCTTCAATGAACCGTGACACGCTGGCGTCGAGGAACTCACCGTCGTTGTCCTTGACGTTAACGCCTTCGGGAATGCGGTTTTCCGCGGTGATGACCACGGTTTTTGTGGCTTCGTTGGTGTACATCGTGCCGACGGCCCCGCTCGGACTGGCCGGCAGCGGATCGGCGACGAAGCCCTTGGGCAACACGAACGTGAACTTGCCGCCGAGCATCGAGACTTTCTCGGTGGCGGCTTTTTCCTTGGCCTTGGCTGCCTGAGCGTTGATGGCGCCGAGGCCGGCGACGGCCGCCAGCAACAGGACGACGGCTTTCTTGCTGAGCAATGACATTCGAATCTCCGGTGGATGGTCGCGCTAGGCGGGCGATCATCCCACGCAGCGCCTTATCACTCCAGCCCGGCCCGTCTGAACACCCGCGTCCTCGCCACAGGGGACGGGTTCAGGCTTGAGGGTGCGCTTGTCTGGGCGGGGCCGGTTTAGCCAGTAGCTTGCGGGTCACGCCGAGCATCGCCACCGCCACCGCGACACCCACGGCAAACCCACTCAGGCCCAGGCTCGGCAAGGTCAGCGCCGACACCAGGCAAAACGCCGAAAACGAATACATGCCGGTTGCCGTCGCTCGCAACAATGCGGCGGTGAATGCCGGCCCGCGGGTCTGTTGGGAAAACACCGCCATCACGCTGCCGAGCACCGGGAACACCGCGAGCAGGCCGCTCCAGCGTTCGCCGACCGTGCTGGCGAGCATCGTCACCAGCAAGGTCAACGCCGCACCGGCGATCATCCGCCAGATCAATTTGTCCGACTTCGGCGCCGGGCCATTGAGTACCGGTTGCACCTTGGGAAACAGGTAGGGCGAGGACAGCAATGCGACCGCCGCGGCGGCCACGGAGAACGGCAGCGACGCCGGAATCAGCGATAACCCCCACGCGATCACGGTCCACACCGCCAATGAAGTCATCAGCGCCGAAGGCCAGTTCGCCCGTTGCGCGACCTGAGCGTAGGTGATGCAGAACGCAATCATCGCAAACATCGCCGACAACGCGGCCACCGCTGACTGCGCGGCAAATGCCGGGCCTTGTTCGATCGCGAGGAAAAACAGGATCGGCCCGACCACCACCGGCAACCCCGACAGCCACCCGGCCACGCTCGGCCCCCAGCGTTTGCCTGCGAGAGAAATCAGCAGCAGAAAACCGGGAATCAGCAGCAGTTTGAGGATCAGCACGCAGGTGTCTCCGTCCGGGTGAGTGGCGTTACGTTAGCATTGTCGACAATTGATTGCTGAAGATGTGCGCAAAATATGTACACAGGGTACGAGGCGCGATCCCCGGCTATGCTCTGTCTATCAGGGCTTGCCGGAGTCGATATTGCAATGAACAGAACACCCAAGGTGCTGCGTGGATGTTGTGGCATCGGTTTATGGGCGTTATTGCTGACGCCCACCTGGGCCAACTGGCAGGACGCAGTGCCCGGCGCGCAGATCATCGGCACCGGCGATTTCAGCGTGTGGGGCTTCGACGTGTACAACGCGCGTTTGTGGAGCGCCGCGCGGCCGCTGGCGGACGGCCAGCCCTTCGCGCTGGAGCTGATCTATCGCCGCACCATCTCCCGCGATGACCTGGTCAAGGCCAGCGTCGATGAAATCAAACGTCTGGCAGGCAGCAGCGTCAGTCCCGCGCAATTGGCCGGCTGGCAGATTCAGATGCAGCAGTCGTTCGTCGATGTGCAGGCCGGTACACGAATTACCGGGGTGTACCTGCCGGGACAGGGCGCACGGTTTTTTGTCGGGCAACAGTTGCAGCATGAGATTGATGATCCGCAGTTTGCCCGGGCGTTTTTCGATATCTGGCTGGATCCGCGGACCCGCAGCCCCGAGTTGCGTCAACAGTTACTCGGTGTGAGTCGTTAAGAGCAAAAGATCGCAGCCCTTCAAGGCTTCGGCTGAAACGTCTAAGCTGCGTCTTTCCGACTTGTTTCTGGATGTGTGCGTGAAATTCAGTTTGCCCAAAATCGCCACCGCGCCGTTTTGCCCGCCGGAAGTGGCCGGCAGTGTGGCGGTGGATCCGAATGCCGCGTTCTTCAAACGCGTGCTGCGTTTCGCCGGTCCCGGTTTGCTGGTGTCGATCGGCTACATGGACCCGGGCAACTGGGCAACCGCCATCGAGGCCGGTTCGCGCTTTGGCTACAGCCTGTTGTTTGTGGTGTTGCTGGCGAGCCTGGCGGGCATGGTCGTGCAATGCCTGTGTTCGCGGCTCGGCATCGCCACCGGCCGCGACCTGGCGCAACTTTCTCGTGAGCGCTACAGCACGCCGACCGCGCGCTTGCAATGGGTGCTGGCGGAGATCTCGATTATTGCCACCGACCTGGCCGAAGTGCTTGGCTGCGCCTTGGCGTTTCACTTGCTGCTGGGCTGTTCGCTGACCTTCGGCATTGCCTTGACCGCGTTCGACACGCTGCTGGTGCTGGCCCTGCAAAACCGGGGCTTTCGCCGCCTGGAAGCGATCATGCTGGTGCTGGTGGCCACCATCGGCGTGTGTTTTTTCGTCGAACTGGTGCTGATCAAACCTTACTGGCCGGACGTCTTTCAAGGCTTCAAACCGTCACTGGCGGCGATCAGCGATGCGGCACCGTTGTACCTGGCCATCGGCATTCTCGGCGCGACGGTGATGCCGCATAACCTCTACCTGCACACCTCGATCGTACAGACACGCATGATCGGCCAAGACCTGGCGAGCAAGCAGGACGCGGTGAAGCTGGCACGCATCGACACCATCGGCTCGCTGGCGCTGGCGCTGTTGGTCAACGCGGCGATCCTGATTCTCGCGGCAGCGGCATTTCACCAGTCCGGACATACCGATGTGGTGGATATTCAGGACGCCTATCACTTGCTCGATCCGCTGGTGGGCGGTGCGTTGGCCAGCGTGCTGTTCGGTGTCGCACTGCTCGCTTCGGGGCAGAGTTCGACCTTCACCGGCACCATCGCCGGGCAGGTGATCATGGAAGGCTACCTGAACCTGCGAATTCCGTGCTGGCAGCGCCGTTTGATCACCCGCGGGCTGGCGCTGATTCCGGCGTTCATCGGCGTGTGGCTGATGGGGGACAACGCGGTGGGCAAGTTGCTGGTGTTGAGTCAGGTGGTATTGAGCCTGCAACTGCCGTTTGCGCTGTATCCGCTGATTCGCATGACCAACGACCGACAGCTGATGGGGCCGTTTGTGAATCGCCTGCCGACCCGGATACTGGCGTGGGGCTTGTTTGCGGTGATCAGTGGGGCGAACGCGTGGTTGATTCTGCAGATGGCGGTGTGAACAGATGTTTTTGTGGTGACTGAAATGGCCCCATCGCTGGCAAGCCAGCTCCCACAGGGTTTGGGGGTGAACAAAGAATTTGAATCCACCCTCAATCACCGTGGGAGCTGGCTTGCCAGCGATGGGGCCATCAAAACCTACATAAATCCAGGCAAAAAAAGACCCGGTGCAACGCCAGTCGCACCGGGTTTTTGTTGCCAGCGAGCAGCGGATGTCGTGGATCCACCGCCCGCCGTTGAACTCGATGTTTAAGCGCGTTCCAGCGCCAGCGCCACGCCCTGACCACCGCCGATGCACAAGGTCGCCAGACCCTTTTTCGCATCACGCTTGATCATCTCGTGCAGCAGGGTTACCAGCACCCGGCAGCCCGAGGCACCGATCGGGTGACCGAGGGCGATGGCGCCGCCGTTGACGTTGACCTTGTCCAGATCCCATTGCAGATCCTTGGCCACCGCCAGCGATTGCGCAGCGAAGGCTTCGTTGGCTTCGATCAGGTCGAGCTGGCCGATGTTCCAGCCCGCCTTGTCGAGGCAGCGGCGGGTAGCCGAGACCGGGCCGATGCCCATGATCGCCGGATCAACGCCTGCGTTGGCATAGGCGGCAATTTTTGCCAGCACCGGCAGGCCCAGGGCCTTGGCTTTCTCGGCGCTCATCAGGATCACCGCAGCGGCGCCGTCGTTCAGCGACGAGGCGTTGCCGGCCGTCACGCTGCCGTCCTTTTTGAAGGCCGGGCGCAGTTTCGCCAGCGATTCGGCGGTGGTGTCGCCGCGTGGTTGTTCGTCAACCTTGAACGCGACAGGATCGCCTTTGCGCTGCGGAATCAGGATCGGGGTGATTTCATCGACAAAGCGGCCGGCCTCGATGGCGGCAGCGGCTTTCTGCTGCGAGGCTGCGGCGAAAGCGTCCTGTTGCTCGCGGCTGATCTGGTATTTATCGACCAGATTTTCCGCGGTGATGCCCATGTGGTAATCGTTGAACGCATCCCACAGACCATCGCTGATCATGGTGTCGACCATTTGCGCATGGCCCATGCGCAGACCGGTGCGTGCGCCCGGCAGTACGTAGTTGGACAGGCTCATGTTCTCCTGACCGCCGGCGATGATCACCTCGGCGTCACCGCAACGGATCGCTTGCGCGCCCAGGTGCAGGGCCTTCAGGCCCGAACCACAGACCTTGTTCAGGGTCATGGCCGGTACGGCGTGGGGCAGGCCGGCCTTGATCGCGGCCTGACGCGCCGGGTTCTGGCCGGCGCCGGCAGTCAGCACCTGGCCCATGATCACTTCATCGACCTGGGCACCGTCCAGACCGGTTTGTTCGAGCAACTGGCGGATCACCGCCGCGCCCAGATCCACCGCGGACACGCTGGCCAGGGAGCCCTGGAAACTGCCGATCGCGGTGCGCGTGGCGGCAACAATTACGACGTCTTGCATTTTCGAATTCCTCACTGGGCAGCGAACTGCATTTCCGGTACGTGATCCGGGACGATCAGTTTACCAGCGGTTTTGGCGACGATTTCCTCGACGCTGACGCCAGGTGCGCGTTCCTTGAGGACAAAAGCGCCATTTTCGATTTCCAGATAAGCCAGGTCGGTCAGCACGCGCTTGATGCAACCGGCACCGGTCAGCGGCAGGCTGCATTTGGACAGCAGTTTGGATTCACCGTCCTTGGACGCGTGGGTCATGATCACGATGATGTTGTCGGCCCCAGCCACCAGGTCCATGGCGCCGCCCATGCCCTTGACCAGCTTGCCGGGAATCATCCACGAGGCGATGTTGCCTTCGACGTCGACTTCGAACGCCCCCAGCACGGTCAGGTCGACATGCCCGCCGCGGATCATCGCGAAGGATTCGGCGGAGTTGAAAATCGACGCCCCGATACGTGCGGTCACGGTCTGTTTGCCGGCGTTGATCATGTCGGCATCAATGGTTTCTTCGGTTGGAAAAGGCCCCATGCCGAGCAGACCGTTTTCCGATTGCAGCATGACTTCCATGCCTTCGGGAATGTAGTTGGCGACCAGGGTCGGAATGCCGATGCCAAGGTTCACGTAGTAGCCGTCCTGCATTTCGCGGGCGACGCGCTGAGCCATTTGTTCGCGGGAAAGTGCCATGTTGTTGTTCTCCGTCTGGGCTTCAGTTATTTGCGGATGGTGCGCTGTTCGATGCGTTTTTCGAACGTGCCGCAAATGACCCGGTCGACGTAGATGCCGGGGGTGTGGATCTGCGACGGATCCAGCTCGCCGGGTTCAACGATTTCTTCGACTTCAACCACGGTGATCTTGCCGGCGGTGGCCGCCAGTGGGTTGAAGTTCTGCGCGGTGTGGCGGTAGATGACGTTGCCGAAATGGTCGGCTTTCCAGCCTTTGACGATGGCGAAGTCGCCGGTGATGGACTCTTCCATCAGGTACTTGCGACCTTTGAATTCACGCACTTCCTTGCCTTCGGCCACGGGGGTGCCGACGCCGGTGGCGGTGAAGAAGGCCGGAATGCCGGCGCCGCCGGCGCGCATTTTCTCGGCGAGGGTGCCTTGCGGGGTCAGGATGACTTCGATCTCGCCCTTGAGCAGTTGCTCTTCGAACAGCTTGTTTTCGCCGACGTAGGAGGCGATGACTTTGCTGATCTGGCGATCGGTCAACAGCACGCCGAGGCCGAACCCGTCGACGCCGCAGTTGTTGGAAACCACAGTCAGGTCGCGGGTGCCTTTGCGCTTGATCTCGGCGATCAGGTTTTCCGGAATGCCGCACAGACCGAAGCCGCCGGCGATGACGGTCATGCCATCTTCCAGCCCGGCGAGGGCTTCCTCGTAGGAACTCACGCGCTTGTCGAAACCTGCCATATGCACCTCTTTTATTATTTGCGGGCGGCTGGCTAGCCGAATGACTGGAGTGTCTCGCTGGTGGATATATTTGTTAAGTTGATTTTTAAGGTTGATTGATAGATAAAACTCAATAATTCGTCGCGTTATAGCTTGCAGCTTGACGCCTGGAGCTTACAACTGGAGCGAAGCGACATGACCATCAAGCAGATCCGTGCCTTTCTCGCCGTGGCCCAGAGCCTGAGTTTTGCGGTGGCCTGCGAGCGCCTGCACCTGTCGCAATCGGCGTTGAGCCTGACCATCAAGGCGCTGGAGGAGGGCCTCGGCGGGCGCCTGTTCAGCCGCAATACGCGCAACGTGGCGCTGACGGCGGAAGGTGAATCCCTGTTGCCGCTGGCCCGGCGGCTGATTGCCGACTGGGACAACGCCGAAGACGAAATGCGTCAGCGCTTCAGCTTGCAACGCGGACGGGTGACGCTGGCGGCGATGCCGTCGTTCGCCGGCAACCTGCTGCCGCCGATCCTCAAGACCTTCCGTGCGCGCTATCCGAACGTCAACGTCACGGTCAACGACGTGATCAACGAGCAGGTGCTGGAGATGGTCCGCGATCGGCAAGTGGAGCTGGGCGTGGCGTTCGAGCCGATGCAAAGCACCTCGATGACCTTCACGCCGTTGTACAGGGATCGCTTCGTGGCCGTGGTGGCGCAGGATTCGCCATTGGCGGCGCGCACCGCTATCGACTGGCAAACCTTGCTGCAGCAGCCGTTCATCACCTTGCAGCGGCCATCGACAGTACGAGTGATGCTCGAAGAACACTTGCAGGCGCGCGGCCTGAAATTGCCGGTGGAGTTCGAAAGCCATCAGTTGGCGACGGTCGGGCGCATGGTCGCCAGTGGCCTTGGTGTCAGTGCCGTACCGGCGTTGTGTGCCGAGCAGATGCAGGAACTGGGCGCCCGTTGCCTGACCCTGGATGACTCGGTGGAGCGGGCGATCGGCGTGTTGACCGAACCCGGAAATGAGTTGTCGGCGGCGGCACAGGCGCTGTTCGATATCCTCAAGGCTGAGCACTGAAGCCGCGGGATTTTGTGTGTCAGGTGAGCAGGCGTTGTGTCAGCAGGGGCAGGAGTTGTTCGCATGAGGCTTCGATTTTCAATGACAGCAGGTCATCTGCGCGAGTCTTGCCCAGGTTGATCGCAATCAGCGGCTTGCCCCGATCGGCAATCATCCGACACAGGCGAAAGGCCGAATAGGCCATCAACGACGAGCCCACCACCAACATCCCGGCCGCGCGTTCCGCCGCCGCCAGCGCCCGTGCAGCGGTTTGCTGCGCGACGTTCTCGCCAAAAAACACCACATCCGGCTTCATCCGCTCGCCCGCGCAATGTGGACAGTGCGGCACCTGAAACCGGGCTTCGAATGCGGGGTCGAGCAGGGTATCGCCGTCCGGCGCCTGCACGGCATCGACGCCGGCCAGATACGGGTTGTGCATCTCCATCAAGCGCTGAATGGCATCGCGCTCACTGCGCTGGCCGCAATCCAGGCACAGCACCCGGTGCAGGCTGCCGTGCAGTTCGATCACGTCCTGACTGCCGGCCTGATCGTGCAGGGTGTCGACGTTCTGCGTGATCAATCCGCCGATCCGCCCATGCGTCTGCAAACGGGCCAGAGCCTCATGCGCTGCATTCGGCCGCGCCTGCCGCACCCGTGGCCAGCCGAGCATGGCCCGCGCCCAATAGCGCCGGCGTGATTCCGGGGCGGCGAGGAATTCCTGATACATCATCGGCTGGCGCCCCCGGCGCACGCCGTCGCTGTCGCGGTAATCCGGAATCCCCGACGGCGTGCTGATGCCGGCGCCGGTCAGCACCAGAAAGTCGCCGTCAGCCATCGCTTGTTGCAAGGTGTCGAGGTGGTCGCGGATCGGGCTGTCGAGCATGGTCAGCACTCCGGGCAGATGAATGCCTTGCAGGTTAGCACTGACCTTCCATAGCGAGGGAGTCTGGCTGGGGGGCGCGGATTTTCCAGTGACGCAGGGGCTTGCTCCCGCTGGGGCGCGCAGCGGCCCCAAAACCGCCGACGGCTTCGCCGCCGAGCGCAAGCAAGCGCCCTCGCCCCAGATTTCTCCCGCACGGTCAATAGCTTGTCTCCGGGCTATTTGCGCGCCTCCAGAATCAGATTGAACGGTGTCTGCGTGGCCCGCCGGAACTGCTTGAAGCCGGCTTCGGCAAACACTTTGCGCAGGCGCATTTCCCCGGCTTGTGCGCCGAGCCCGAGGCCGACCTCTTGCGACAGGGAATTCGGTGTGCAGATGAAGGTCGACGCCGCGTAGAACAGTCGGCCGACCGGGTTGATGTTGTCATCCAGCGTATCGTTGGCGAACGGTTCGACCAGCAGCACCGTGCCGTCGTCCTTCAGCGAGTCGTAGGCATGGCGTGCGGCGCCGACCGGGTCGCCCATGTCATGCAGACAGTCGAAATAGCAGATCAGGTCATAGTCGTCGCCGGGGTAATTTTTTGCCGTGCCCTGGAAGAACTTCGCCCGGCTGCTGACACCGCCTTCTTCGGCACGCTGGGTAGCCACGGTGATTGAGGGCGTGTGGTTGTCGAAACCGACGAAGCGCGAGTTGGGAAAGGCCTGAGCCATGATCACTGTCGAGGCGCCGTGGCCGCAACCGACGTCAGCGACTTTGGCACCTGCCTCAAGCCTGGCCACCACGCCGTCCAGTGCCGGCAGCCATTCGGCGATCAAATGCCCCTTGTAACCGGGGCGAAAGAACCGTTCGGTGCCGGTGAACATGCACGGATGGTGATCGCCCCAGGGCAAGGCGCCGTTGCCGCGCATGGCTTTCACCAGTTTATCCTTGTCATGGAAAAACGACGCCACCACGCCCAGACCGCCGGCGACGTACACCGGTGAGTCTTCCAGGGCCAACGCCAGGGCATGTTCTTCCGGCAGGCGGAATTGCCCGTCGTGATGCTCCATGTAGCCTGAAGCGGCATGGGCGCTGAGCCATTCGCGGACCAGACGCGGGTTACAGGTGGTTTTCGCAGCGAGTGCTTCTGGGCTGATCGGCTGACTGTCGGCCATCGCCCGGTACAACCCGAGTTCTTCGCCGACGATGACATTAGCCAGCATCGCCGCGCCGCCCATGTCGTTGATCAGTTTTCCCATGAATTCGTTGAGTCGGGCCTCGTCCATCACGTGTGCTCCTGAAACAGGATCACAGTCCGGCGGCGTCAAGGATCGAGGGTCGAGGCGTGCGCCATCGGGCAGTGGTCGTCTTGGGTTTGAGCGATGAATCACTGCTGGATTCATCGCCCAGATTTTACTCTTGAGGGCTATGCAACAAGTCTAGCCCTCCAATGCCATGAAGCGATCGTTTTTCAGGCTTTTGTACGCTTCTTGGATGCAGGCGTCTGGCTCAACACGCCATTGGACAGCTTGGCCACTCTTTCAGGAAGCGAGAGCGTTTTTCCGGTGAACTCCAGCGTGGCTTCGATTCGCTCCACGGATGGATCTTCCTTAAGCTCCAGTGTCCCTTCGACCGCCAGGTAAGCGCTCCCCAGCAAATCCAGATAGGCCGCCCGAATGTTTAGATCACCTGTTTCAAACGTGTACTTTCCTTTTTTTAGCCCTGCTGCAATGAACAGCGTTACGCGGTGCGGTTTTGGTGGGTCTAATTCCCAGACTCTCTGATTGGCGACCACTGCAAATGTTTGCGTGTTTTCTTGAAAGGAGATTTCAACCTCGTCGGACTTGAACTCATGATAAATACCTCCTTCAAGTTTAGCGAAAAACTCATGCTGCTGAAGCTTGTCTGCCGCCGAAGTGCGGGTAATGTCTTTCAGATCGAACTTGCCCTCACTCAAGATATATTCCTGGCCTCCAATATTGCCCTTGAAGTTAAACGTACCGACCATTCGCTGCTCGGATTCGAAGTATTGAATGGACAATAATCCTTCGGTCGAGACCACTAACCGGTCTTGGGAAAAGTAATGAGCGTGCGCCAGATTTTTATCGCTGCCAGAAACAAGCGAATAACTCATGGGCACGCCATTGCCTCCGAGGTTCAGAGGGATAACAAAAGTCATGTAGCGAACGCTGTCGCCGCTGATATGGGTGGCGTTTATTTCCCAATGGGTTGGCAGTTTTTCAATTAAAAGTCCGCTATTGGCCTGGAAATCCGGCTCGCCGGCGCTTTTGGCGGTAAGCGTGCCCGTGGCGGCTACTGTTCCTTGCGTGATGGACATTTTGCTATTCATGTTCTGGATTCCTTTCTCGAGGGCATTACGAAAGAATGAGGCGCCAGTGTAGTGGCGGTGCCTGCTACGCATAACTGTCAAAGTTGACAGGTATAAAAAATAAATTTTTATTCTGTTTTGTTAATTTTGACGCGGGATTGCCTTCGATAAACCGATGATCTGTATCTCAATGAATACAGCGCGATCACAGATACATAACCTGTGCATTCGACTTCGTCGTCGAAACAACCGCGATACATACACTGTTTAGGTTGACCTTTTGATCGCCATCACGCTGATGCGCCAACAGAGGGACAGCCCCATGCATATTGTTCATCCATCTGCACTTGCCCGAGTCGGACTCGGCCTGCGACGAGGCTTGTTGAAAGACCTGCGAGCTGCCCATAGCGGTGTTTTCGACTTTCTCGAAGTCGCCCCGGAAAACTGGATCGGCGTTGGCGGTGCCCACGGCGCGGCGTTGCACGAACTGGCCGAGCGTTATCCATTGGCTTGCCACGGCTTGTCGTTGTCACTTGGCGGATCGGCGCCGCTCGACGTCGGTTTTCTCGAAGAAGTCCGGGTGTTTCTTGACCACCATCAAGTGCCGTTTTACAGCGAACACCTGAGCTACTGCAGCGACGACGGTCATCTCTACGATCTGCTGCCGTTGCCATTCACCGAAGAGGCGGTGCATCACGTCGCCGCGCGGATCCGCCAGTCTCAGGACATTCTGGGGCGGCGTCTGGCGGTGGAAAATGTCTCTTACTATGCCGCGCCACGTCAGGACATGGACGAGGTGACGTTCACCAACGCGGTGCTGCGCGAGGCCGATTGCGACCTGCTGCTGGACGTGAATAACGTCTACGTCAATTCGATCAACCACGGCTTCGACCCACACCGGTTTCTCGCCGGGGTTGAGCCGGGCAGGGTGGTCGGCATGCACGTGGCCGGGCATTTCGATGAGTCGGACACGTTGAAAATCGACACCCATGGTGCCTCGGTGAAACCGGTGGTCTGGGCGTTGCTGGCCGACGCCTATGCTCGGTTCGGTGTCCAGCCAACGTTGCTTGAGCGGGATTTCAATTTCCCGGTGTTTTCCGAACTGGTTAGCGAGTTGCAAACCATTCGCCATTTGCAAGCGGGAGGCCGCCATCGTGGATAACCTGTTGCAGCAGCAACGGGCGCTGACCCGGTATTTGCGCGATCCCGAACATCAAACGCCACCGGTCGACATGGACGTGGCGCGGGTCAACGTTTATCGCGATCTGGTGTTCAACAACGTCTCGCAATTGTTGAGCGGCACGTTTCCGGTGTTGATCCGGATTATCGGGGAACAACGCTGGGGCCTCCTGGTGCGAGGCTTTTTGCGCGAGTGGCGAGCGCAGACCCCAAAGTTTGGAGAGATTGCCGAAACGTTTCTCGACTATCTCGCTTCGTCACCGCAGGTGTTGCGCGACGGCGAGTGGCCGGCGTTTCTGCTGGAGCTGGCGCATTACGAATGGGTAGAGATGGTACTGCAGCAATCAGACGCCGAGCCGTTACCACCAACAGACCAAGGCTTGCTGCTGGAACGTCCACTACGGGTATCGGCGCTGGCCTGGCCGTTGGCGTATGTGTGGCCGGTGCAACGGCTGTCGCCGGACCTTCAACCCGCCGTGGCCCCGGCCCAACCGACCCTGTTGCTGGTACGCCGCACTGCGGATTTCAGCGTCAGGTTTGCTGAGTTGAGCCCCTTGGCCTGGCGGTTGTTGCAGCGGATCGGTGAGTACCCTGTGTTGACCGGGCGCGAGCAGTTGCACGGTCTGGCGCAAGAGGCCGGCGAGTTGGGCAATGCGTCATTCATGGACAGTGGTTTGGCATTGTTGCAGCAGTTGCACGAAGACCGCGTAATGGGGCCGACATCGTGATTCCAGAGACTCCGTAAGCCTTGTGGGAGCGGGCTTGCCTGCTCCCACATGTCAGAGCGGCAGCTTCAGTTCCGCGCACAGCCCGCCGCCCTCGCGGTTGCTCAGGCTCAGCGAGCCACCCAGTGCCATCGCCAGTTGTTGCGCGATCGCCAGCCCCAGCCCGGTGCCGCCGGTTTCGCGGTTGCGCGAGTTTTCCACGCGGTAGAACGGTTCCATCACCTGCTGCAGCTCGGCCTCGGCAATGCCCGGGCCGCGATCCATGACGGTCAGCCTCAGGCTGCCGTTGTTCGCTTCGACCCATACCTCAGCCGCGCCGGCGAACTTCAGGGCGTTGTCGGTCAGGTTCACCAATACCCGGCGCAACGCATGTGGGCGGGTGTCGATGACCACTTCACTCTTGCCGATCAGTTGCACGTCCTTGCCCATGTCCTGATAGTCGAACACCAGGCTTTCGAGAAACGAATCCATGTTGGTGCGGCGGCTTTCTTCGGTTGAGCCATGGATGCTGCGCGCATACGCCACGCCTTCGCGCACCAGGTGTTCCATCTCGCCAAGGTCGTTCCACAGCTTGTCCTTTTCCGCCGAGTCGTCCATGAACTCGGCGCGCAGCTTCATCCGGGTGATCGGCGTTTGCAGGTCGTGGGAAATGGCGGCAAGCAATTGCATGCGCTCTCTCAGGTAGGCGGCGATACGGGCTTGCATCGTGTTGAAGGCGCGGGCCGCGTAGACCACTTCGGTAGGGCCTTGCTCGTCGAGGTTGATCGGATGGGCATTGGGGTCGAGGGTTTCCACGGCGTTGGCGAGGCGGGTGAGGGGGCTGATTGCAATCCGCACTGCCAGCCAGGTGCAGGCGATCATCAGCGCCAGTTGGCCGAGCAACACCGCCGGCAGCCACGGCGACAGCGGCACCATCGACGGCCGCACATCTATGGTTACCGGGCTGCCATCGCTCAGGCGCAGATGCCCCTGAAAGTGTTTTTTCGGTCCGGGAATGTCGGTGAAGGTCAATGGATAGTGTTCGCCGATGGCGTCGGTGATCGAGGTGACGGCAATCGGCACGTCGCCGGCCTTGATCGGCACGCCCGCTTCACCTGCATTGAGCAGATAGGCGTAATTGGTCCGGGCCAGACGCGACAGCCACGCCGGGCGTTCCTCGGCGGGCAAGCGGTCGAGGATCGCAATCGAGGTTGACACGTCGGTCTGCAGATTGCCGAGCATGGTGTTCCTGGCCATCTGGTAGCGCTCGTAATACTGCGCGCCGAATGACAACGCCTGGGCCAGGATCATGCCGATCAGAAAAATCAGCCACACTCGCGAAGTCAGCGTGCGCGGCCAATGCAGGTTGAGGCTCATGCGGGCGCCCCGAGGATTTCGACCGGCAGCGAGAATACATAACCTTCGCTGCGCACGGTCTTGATGTACGCCGGTTCGCGCGCGTCATCCAGCAGCCGTTGACGCAAACGGCTGACCAGCAAGTCGATGGAACGGTCGAACAGGTCGGCGTCACGGCCCTGGGTCAGGTTGAGCAGTTGATCACGGCTGAGTACCCGTTGCGGGTGATCGAGAAATACCCGCAGCAAGCGGTATTCGGCGCCGCTGAGGGCGACCATGGTGCCGTCCTTGTCCAGCAGGTGCCGCGCCGACGTGTCCAGTTGCCAGCGCCCGAAGGCCAGCAGGCGGCCGGCCTCGGTCACCACCAGGTTGGGCGGCAGCATCCGTGTGCGCCGCAGCACGGCGTTGATCCGCGCGAGCAACTCACGGGCGGCGAAGGGTTTGGTCAGGTAATCGTCCGCGCCCATTTCCAGGCCGATGATGCGGTCGGTTTCATCATTGCGCGCGGTCAGCATCAGCACCGGCGTGGCCTTGTGTTTGCCCACCCGCAGTTCGCGGCACAACTGCAGGCCATCGTCGCCGGGCATCATGATGTCGAGCACGATCAGGTCGACCGTGTTCGCTTCGAGAAAGCTGCGCATCTGCCGGCCATCGGCGACCACGGTGGTGCGCAGGCCGTTTTTTTTCAGGTAGTTGCCCACCAGTTCGCGGATCTCGCGGTCGTCGTCGACGATGAGAATGTGATCGACATGGTCCATCGGTTCAAACCTCCAGCAAAGGGGAATGCCGTGCAGTTTATAGCGCCATCGACGACCCGCCTGCAGGCCTTTGTATTGCAGTGTATCCAGCGTGAGCACGGATACACGGCGAGGCAAAAACGGCCGCCTCCCCGGGTTTTGTATCGTTGTGTATCCCCGACCGGCAGGGATACGTAACGATTTATCCGCGCGGTTTTCCGACACACCCGCGATACCTCGCGAGCCTCAAATAGGCTCCATCGAGGCACACACAGATGGCCTCGGCTCAAACCCATTGACGCCTTGAGGAAACTCCCATGATCAGTAAAACCGCGATGGCCGCCGGCCTGTTTGCCGCCCTCAACATCTGCACCTTTGCAGCCCGTGCCGAAGCCGATGTTACCCCGCGAACCTACACCTACGGCACGCCTCTGGACATCCGCCAGGTGATCTCGCTGACCCAGGACGACTCGGTGACCTGCGGCATCGTCGATGCGCGCATGACGTATCTCGACTCGACCGGCGCCACGCAGGTGCTGGATTACCGCAAGTTCGCCGACGGCTGCAACAACGACAACTGAGTCATTCCAATTCTCTGGAGAATCACCATGCACAACGTCTCGCGTTTTTTGACCGCCATCGCCTTTTCCCTCAGCGGCTTCGCTGCCCATGCCGATGCGTCGGTTGAACAGAATAGCTGCCACGGCGGCAGTTGCTTGCAGCTAACGCCGATGGCCAGACAGAGCATTGATAGCTCGCTCGCAGCCGACGGTGCCAGCCGCACGCCGCAGGGCCAGATGTTTGCCGAGAACGGCGCAAGCCGCACACCGCAGGGCCAGTGGCTGCAAAGCCAGAGAGCCTGAGCCCTCCACAAGGGCGCACATTTACACAGGGTGATCATCATGTATCTCATTGCATTCCTCGGCGGTCTGCTGACCGTCCTCAGCCCTTGTATTTTGCCGGTGGTGCCGTTCCTGTTCGCCGGCGCCAACCGCCGGCGCTCGTCGATCCTGCTGACCCTCGGTGGCATGGCCCTGACTTTTGCGCTGATCTCCAGCCTGGCCGTGGTCAGCAGCGAATGGGTGATTCAGGCCAGTAACACCGGGCGGCAGGTGGCGTTGCTCGTGATGATCGCGTTCGCCCTGGCGCTGATCTCGGCACGCATCGGTGACTGGCTGACCCGGCCGTTGGTCCTGCTCGGCAATCGCCTTGATGCCGACAACCGCAAGACGGCCGGGTCGACGGGCTCGATCCTGCTCGGTGTTGCCACCGGACTGCTGTGGGCGCCGTGTGCCGGCCCGATCCTTGGCGTGATCCTCACCGGGGCGATGCTGCAAGGCGCTAACGCTCACACCAGCCTGTTGTTGCTGGCGTATGGCGCAGGCAGTGCGTTGGCGCTGGGCACTTTGATTTTCGCCGGGCGCGGGCTGGTCAACCGGCTGAAACCGTCGATCCCGTTCACGGGCTGGTTTCGTCGCGGGGCAGGTGTTGCCGTGCTGGCTGCGGCGGCGGTGATTGCCACCGGGGCAGACAAGACGTTACTGGCCGGGTCGTCTTCCGAAGGTGTCGCCAGCGTCGAAAACAGCGTGCTGGAAAACGTGCCGAAAGTGGTCGATTACCTGGTCAGCAAAGTCCGCGCCGACTCGATGCAGAACGACAGCAAGGGCGCGATGCCGTCGTTGTCCGGCGCCGTGCAATGGCTCAACTCCCCGGAGCCGAGCGCCGAATCCCTGCGCGGCAAAGTGGTGCTGGTGGATTTCTGGACCTATGACTGCATCAACTGCCAGCACACCTTGCCTTACGTCAAAGACTGGGCGCAGAAGTACCAGAAGGACGGCCTGGTGGTGATCGGTGTGCACACCCCGGAATACGGCTATGAGCGCATCATCGACAACGTCAAGGCGCAGGTGCGCAAGCTCGGCATTACCTACCCGGTGGCAATCGACAACGACTACGCGATCTGGCGTCACTTCGATAATCAGTACTGGCCGGCGCACTACCTGATCGATGCCAAGGGGCAGGTGCGTTACAGCCATTTCGGCGAAGGCCGCTACGAGGCGCAGGAGCAGATGATCCGCCAGTTGCTGGAAGAAGCCAAAGCCCCCGCAGCCTGAGGCAGGAGCTGTTACAACGGCTTAACAGATTCACGCCACTCATCGGCAAAGCCGGGTTAATTCCGCTTCGCCGGACGACCGGCAGGGACGCCGGCGGGACTCGGCGCGATAGTGATTGAGCAGGGCTACTGCCGGTCCTGCCACATAACAAGAACGCGAGGTTGCCATGCCGAAATTCGTGATTGAACGCGAGATTCCAGGAGCCGGAAAGCTGTCGGAAGAAGAACTCAAGGCCGTGTCGCAAACATCCTGCCAGGCGTTACGTGAACTCGGGCCGCAAGTGCAGTGGCTGCAGAGCTACGTCACCGCCGACAAAGTCTATTGCGTGTACATCGCTCCCGATGAAGCGCAAGTGCGCGAGCATGCCCGGCTGGGTGGTTTCCCGGCCAACAGCGTGGCGCGGGTGATGACGGTCATCGATCCGACGACCGCCGAATGATGTCGGCTTCAACCTGCCGTGGAGCTCGACGCCATGAGTACCCCGATTGATCTGACAGCCCTGAAAGAACGCCAGAAAGTCGCCTGGGCCAGCGGCGATTACGCCGTGATCGGTACCACCTTGCAAATCGTCGGCGAAAATCTCGCCGAGGCCTGCGACCTGCGTTGCGACGAGGAGGTGCTGGACGTTGCCGCCGGTAACGGCAACGCCACACTGGCGGCGGCGCGGCGCGGCTGTCTGGTGACTTCGACCGACTATGTCGCGGCCTTGCTCGAACGCGGCCAGGATCGCGCCCGGGCCGAACATCTGGACGTGACCTTTCAGGTGGCCGATGCCGAAGCCTTGCCGTTTGCCGACGACAGTTTTGCCGCGGTGCTGTCGACCTTCGGCGTGATGTTCGCACCCGATCAGGCCCAGGCCGCCGCCGAACTGGCGCGGGTCTGTCGTCGGGGCGGACGGATCGGTCTGGCCAACTGGACCCCAGAAGGTTTTGTCGGCCAGATGTTCAAGACCCTCAGCCGCCATCTGCCACCGCCGCCCGTAGCCCAGCCGCCGGCAAACTGGGGCACCGAAGCCTGGCTGCATACGCATTTCAACGATCACGATTTTGTCGTGCAAGTAACCCGGCGCACCTTCAATTTCCGTTATCGCTCGGCGCTGCATTTCATCGACATCTTTCGTCATTGGTACGGGCCGGTGCACAAGGCCTTCGCGGCGCTGCCGCCAGAGAGCGGTCAGGCACTGGAGAGTGATCTGGCGGATTTGCTCAACCGCTCAAATCGAGCGGGGGAGGCATCGCTGGTGGTGCCGAGCGAGTATCTGGAGGTGGTGATCACCAAACGCTGATCACGCAAAAGCGAACGTCCTCTGCAGGCGTGAGCCTGCAGAGGAGATGTGTTGCGGCGGATGGCCTATTTCAACTGGGCGCGATCAAACCACTCCAGCGCCGTGCGCCAGATGCAGATGCCCAGGAAGTACGCCGACATCAGCAACCACAACCCCATCACCAGCGGGTTGATCAGCGGATGGTTGAGCACCAGCGACAGGCTGCACAGCAGCCAGATCGCCGTCACCGCAATGTTGATCGGCATGAACCGGCGCACGCGGAACGGGTGCAGGAACTTCATTCGCGTCACCGTCAACAGCGCCAGGCCGATCACGGTGAGGAACGTGATCCACGGCCCCGGGCCGATGATGTACAGACACAGCGCCACTACGTTCCACGCTGCGGGGAAACCGACGAAATAGTTGTCCTTGCTCTTCATATTGACGTTGCAGAAACAGAACAGTGACGACACCAGAATCAGCGACACGGTCAGCAGCAAGGTGTAGTCCGGCAACGGAATGTAGCGATAGATGAACAGGGCCGGGATGAAAACGTACGTCAGGTAGTCGATCACCAGGTCGAGGATCGAGCCGTCGAAACTCGGCAGTACCGATTGCACGTTGACCTTGCGTGCCAGCGCACCGTCGAGGCCGTCGACGATCAGCGCCACGCCCAGCCACATCAGGCAGTGGGTCGGCTGGTTTTCCAGCAGGGCGAGGGTGGCGAGGAAGGCGGTGACCACGCCGGTCGCGGTAAAACCATGGGCGCCCCATGCTTTGAGCCTGGCGATGTGTAGAGTCGATATCACGGGGGCGTTCTCCAGAAAGTAAAGCAAGCCGGTTATCACCCTCGTCCAGAAGGGCGCCGGCAAACCGGGTCGGGGTTGCAGCTATCGACCGGTCTGGCCGGGATAAGGTTCACCTGCCATGAATCTTAGCTGGCCGCCAAAAAATGCGTTGGGCGAAATGATTCAGCGGAGGGTGCGTCGGCCAAACGGTGCTGGCGCAATGGCCGCACCGGTCTATCGTTGCCAGACGCGGCCAATACCAACGCCGGAGGATGACGTCATGAACACCAGCGATTTGCTCGAACAACTGCTGCGAGGCCAGGCCCCGGCGGGACAACAGGAAAGCGCTTCGGCCGGTGGCGGTCTGGGTGGATTGCTGGGCGGTCTGTTGGGTGGCGGTCAAGCCAGTGGCGGCGGTTCGGCGGCGCCCGGCGGGCTGGGCGGGCTGGGCGGATTGGGTGGTTTGCTCGGCGGGCTGCTTGGCGGTGGCGGTGGGCTGGGGGCATGCTCGGGGGTGGTGGTACGCAAAGCCGTTCCGGCGCTACCAATTACGCTGCGTTGGCGTCGCTGGGGATGATGGCGTTCCAGGCGTATCAGGCCTGGCAACGCAGCCAGGCCAGCGCGGCACCGCAGCAAACCCCGCAAACAGCTAACTTGCTGGCTGGCCCCGACATTGAAGAACACAGCCATGCAGTGCTGCGCGCCTTGATCGCGGCGGCCAAGGCTGACGGACGCATTGATCAAGCGGAAAGAGACCGGATCAGCTGCGAAATCGGCAAACACGCCGAGGACCCGCAGTTGCAGCAATGGCTCGACGCCGAGTTCGCCAAACCGCTGGATCCGGCGGAAGTTGCCCAATCGGCACAAGGTGATCCGGCGGTTGCCGCCGAAATGTACCTGGCCAGCGTAATGCTGGTGGATGACCAGCAAGCGGCCGAGCGTAATTATCTGGATGAACTGGCGGCGGCCTTGCAGATCGATCCGCAGTTGCAGGTGCATCTGGAGGAACAGGTCAAGGGCACGGCCTGAAAGCCAAGGATCGTCCGATCGCGGTCCGAACCTTCGGCAGCTCCTGCACAGGGGAGAGCAGGGGGGCGGGGGCTCCGTCCGTCCGGGCAATTTTCACGTCGATTGAATTTTTCGCAGGCGTCACCTCTCTGCTGCTGTAGAGGCGTGTGAATCAGCGTCCTGCCAATCGACCGAGAATTTAGCCATGACTGTCCTGACTCGCCTGCCTTCTGCGCCGGCACAATCGCAAGCGCTCCATCCTGCCGGCAATCTGCGGCAGCTGTATGAAGCGCTGCTGCGCGATGAAAATCCCCGGGAACGTGCTCACGCTTTTTTGCAGGAGCAGTTGCAACAGGCCGCAGATATCGCTGAAACCTTGCCACGCGATCCTGGGCGCTGGCATGAGTGGATGACCGCGCACTGTACCGAGGTCGCCCGGCGATACGCCGACTACCTGCAACAACGCCAGGCAGGCGGCCCGCGGCAGTTCTTCAGCAACAAGGCTCAGGCGCTGTACTTTCTGCAAGCCGTCGCACCGACCAAACTGGTCG
Organism: Pseudomonas monsensis; assembly: GCF_014268495.2. Lineage (NCBI taxonomy): Bacteria > Pseudomonadati > Pseudomonadota > Gammaproteobacteria > Pseudomonadales > Pseudomonadaceae > Pseudomonas > Pseudomonas monsensis. Next base: position 2,679,643 of record NZ_CP077087.1, read on the forward strand.
ATGGTGCCTGGCTGTCCGGCCTTTTGCCGCAGTGGCACGATCCGCGTTTCGCGGGGCTGTTGAGCACCTATCTGGAAGAACTTGGCGAGGGCAATCCGGCGCAGAATCATGTGGTGATTTACCGCAAACTGTTGGCCGATCAAGACCTGCAGGAAAGCGCCGCCATCGCCGATGAACACTACCTGCAAGGCGCGCTGCAACTGGCGCTGGGGCTTGGCGGCATGGACTGTCTGCCGGAGGTGATTGGCTACAACCTCGGCTACGAACAATTGCCGCTGCACCTGCTGATCAGCAGTTACGAACTCAGCGAACTGGGCATCAATCCGTACTATTTCACCCTGCACGTGACCATTGATAACGCCAGCACCGGGCATGCGCAAAAAGCCGTGCAGGCTGTGCTCGACCTACTGCCGCTGGAAGCCGATCGCAGCGAGTTTCTGCGACGGGTTTCTTTGGGCTATCGCCTCAACGATCTGGGCCAGGGCAGTCGCGCGATCATTGAAGGCTTCGATCTTGATCGCGAGTTGCTGGCAATGCTCGCGCGCAAGCGGCCGTTCGGCCAGCACCTGCATTCGGACTATTGCCGTTTTGAAGGCCAGACCGTCAATCAGTGGCTGGCGACGCCGGAGCAGTTGCCCGGTTTCCTTCAGGCCATGCAAGACAAAGGCTGGATCAAGCGCAATCAAGACCCGCAAGCCAGTCGCTTCTGGCAACTGATCTGCGGCGATGGCGCCGCGATGTTCGGCGTGTTCAACGCCTATGAAAAACAACTGTTGCACGACTGGATTGCCGGCAGCTGGACATCCCCGAAAGCGGTGAAATCCGCTCGGCGCCATGGCCAGACTTCGGCACCCGCGGTCATTCCCGAGCAGGATCCCGACCTCCAGCAATTGAACGCAGCGCTGCAAGGCCAGGACGATCACGCGCAAATGGCGCTGCTCATCCCGTGGCTGGCGCCGGCGCGGCATGCGCATCCGGCCGGATTGCTCGCGACTCGCCGCTTTATCGAACTCAAATCCCGCCTGCCTTAAGGAGCGACCCAATGATTCAGGAAGATTCACTGTGCGCCGATGATCTTGCACTGTTGCAACTGGGCCGCCGCCTACAGGCCGACGGTTATCGTTTTATCACGCCCACCCCGCTGACCCACCAACGGGTCAACCAGCGCAACGAAGGCCAGGCGGTCGATTCCCTGCGCGATGTATTCGGCTGGTCGCGGCCATTTGAAGCAGGGCTGTTGTCCGCCGATGAACTGCAGCAACTGCAGGACGCTCAGGTCATCGACAATTACGCCGGTTGCTTCAAGAGCCGGGTGCGCTGGTCGAGTCTGGATGACTTGCTGTTTGTGCATTCGGCGTTCCCCACCGACGCCGCCGACGCGGTGTTTTTCGGCCCCGACACCTATCGGTTTGCGCAACTGATTCACGCTCACCTGCAGCAGAATTTTGCCCCGATCAAACGCGCCGTCGATATCGGCTGCGGCGCCGGGGTCGGCGCGATCCTCATCGGCCGGGCGCGGCGTGAAGCGCAGGTGCTGGCGCTGGACATCAATCCCGCCGCGCTACGCCTGACCACGATCAACGCGGCGCTGGCCGAGGTGGCCAACGTCGAAGCCTGCGCCAGCGATCTGTTGCAGGGTGTCGAGGGCGAGTTCGACCTGATCGTCGCCAATCCACCGTATATGGCCGATCCGGCGGCACGCGCCTATCGACATGGCGGCGGTACCCTGGGCGCCGGGCTGTCGCTGCGCATCGTCGCGCAATCACTGAATCGCCTGACACCCGGAGGTTCGCTGTTGCTCTACACCGGCGTGGCAATGGTCGATGGTCACGATCCGTTTCTCGACACGGTGCTGCCGCGCCTGGATCAAAAGCGCTTTGGCTGGACCTATCGCGAACTCGATCCCGATGTCTTCGGCGAGGAGTTGCTCAACCCCGGCTATCAGCGGGTTGACCGGATTGCCGTGGTGGCGCTGACCGTGACCCGAATTGGCTGAAACAAGGCAGGTGTGCGATGACCAGGAACCTCGACGACTACAACCGCATGCGCGATTTCTCGGCGACCTCGGAGCCTGCCGCCGTCAAGCGCCCGGGACGCAAAACCGCCGGTAACCACGCCTTGCAGTTCTGCATCCAGAAGCACGACGCGTCGCACCTGCATTATGACTTTCGCCTGGAACTCGACGGTGCGCTGAAAAGCTGGGCGGTGCCCAAGGGCCCGTCACTCGACCCCAAGGTCAAGCGCCTGGCGGTGCATGTCGAGGATCACCCGCTTGATTACGCCACCTTCGAGGGCAGCATTCCCGAGGGGCACTACGGCGCCGGGGATGTGATTGTCTGGGATCGTGGCGTGTGGATCCCGCTGGAAGACCCGCAAAAAGCCTACGCCAAAGGCAAGCTCAAGTTCGAACTGCAAGGCGAGAAACTTGCCGGGATCTGGAATCTGGTGCGCACGCACATGCCGGGCAAGAAAGAGAACTGGTTTCTGATCAAGCATCAGGACAGTGCCGCCCGCCCGCAGGAGGATTATGACGTACTGGTCGCCGAGCCGGACAGCGTATTGAGTGAGCGGACAATTGTCGGCAAACCCAAACTGGCGGCCGAAACCAGCAAAACGGCGAAAAAGACTAAGACCCCATCACGCAAGCCGACCAGCGCCACGCTCGGCGGGGCGCACAAGGCGAAAATGCCTGCTTCGCTCAAACCGCAACTGGCGACGCTGGTCGACAGTGCGCCGCAGGGCCAGTGGAGTTACGAGATCAAGTTCGACGGTTACCGGATCATGGCGCGGATCGACGGTGACCAGGTGCAACTGTTCACACGCAATGGCCATGACTGGACGCACAAACTGCCGCAACAGGCTGCGGCGCTGGCCGCGTTGGGTCTCGAATCGGCGTGGCTCGATGGCGAAATGGTCGTTGCCGATGAACACGGCGTGCCGGATTTCCAGGCGCTGCAAAACGCTTTCGAGAGCGGACGCAGCGGCAACATTCTTTATTACCTGTTCGATCTGCCGTATCTCAACGGCGTCGACCTGCGCGAAGTGCCGGTCGAGGAGCGCCGCGCGGCCCTGTCCACAGTGCTCGGTGCCCATGAACAAACGTTGCTGCGGTTCTCCGAGGCGTTCGATGAAACCCCGGAGGCACTGCTCAACAGCGCCTGCCAGATGCAGATGGAGGGCGTGATCGGCAAGCGCCTCGGCTCGCCTTATGTGTCCCGCCGCAGCGGCGACTGGATCAAACTCAAATGCAAACACCGGCAGGAATTCGTGATCGTCGGCTACACCGATCCGAAAGGCTCGCGCAGTGCTTTCGGCGCCTTGTTGCTGGGCCTGCATGACCGCGACAGGGGTGAACTGCGCTATGCCGGCAAGGTCGGCACCGGTTTCAACGAGACCACGTTGAAAACCCTCCTGGGCCAGCTCAAACCCTTGCAGGTGAAGAAAGCCGCCGTGGTCAATCCACCGAGCGGTTTCGAAGCCAAGGGCGTGCATTGGTTGAAACCGAAATTGCTCGCCGAAGTCGCGTTCGCCGAAATGACCCAGGACGGTTCGGTGCGCCACGCAGTGTTCCATGGCTTGCGCGATGACAAGCCGGCCAAGGACATCACCGAAGAGCGAGCGAAGCCCGTGAAGACATCCAGAAGCAAGGCCTCCGACAGCAAGGCCTCCGACAGCAAGCCTTCCGCCAGCAAGCCTTCCACCAGCAAAAAAGGCGCAAAGAAACCGGCAACAAAATCCGCTGCGAGCAAGGCGCAAACCGTGCCGTCACAACGGGACCTGGCCAATGGCAAGGTGCGCATCACTCACCCGGACCGGGTGATCGACGCCGTCAGCGGCACCACCAAGATGCAACTGGCCGAGTACTACGCCAGCGTCGCCGAATGGATTCTGCCGCAACTCAAGGATCGCCCGGTGGCGTTGGTGCGTGCTCCGGATGGTATCGCCGGCGAACTGTTCTTCCAGAAAAATGCCGAGCGGCTGGCGATTCCTGGCATCACAACGCTGGACAAGGATGTCACCGGTCAGCCCGTGATGTTGATCAACAATGCTGAAGCGTTGATCGGCGCGGTGCAGATGAGCACGGTCGAACTGCACACCTGGAATGCCACCACAGTCGATCTGGACAAGCCCGATCGCTTCGTCCTCGACCTCGACCCAGACCCGGCGCTGCCGTGGAAAAGCATGGTCGAAGCCACTGCGCTGACGCTAACAGTGCTCGATGAGCTGGGCCTCAAGGCCTTTCTGAAAACCAGTGGCGGCAAGGGTATCCATCTGGTCGTACCGCTGACCCGTAAGCTCGGCTGGGACGAGGTCAAGGACTTCAGCCACGCGATCGTCAGCCACATCGCCAAGCTGTTGCCGGATCGTTTTTCGGCGGTGTCAGGGCCGAAAAACCGCGTCGGACGGATCTTCATCGACTACCTGCGCAACGGTCTGGGGGCCACCACCATTTGCGCCTACGCGGCGCGTACCCGTGAGGGCTTGCCGGTGTCGGTGCCGCTGTTTCGTGAGGAGGTCGCCGAGATCAAGGGCGGCAACCAGTGGAACATCCACAATATTCACGAGCGCCTGGCTGAGGTCGGCGACGAACCCTGGGCAGACATGAAGAAAACCCGTCAGAGCATCACCGCACAGATGCGCAAACGGGTCGGCATGCACCCGTGATCAGGTATCACGCAGCAAGTCGTGGGCGTTGAGCAGTTCGAAGGCGATTTGCGGATGATTTTCCAGACCGCGACGAATCGCTGCCGGGATCGCCGCGCGTGTCTTGCGACAAAGTCCCGGCAACTCATCAATTTGAATGGCGATGCCGCGCATGGTGCGCACTTCGTTGAAACCGGGCGCGACATCGACGCGAATCCCCAGTTGCTCGAACATGCGCTGTTGCAGGTGCCGCAGATCGGCAAGATCCTTGAGCCTCTCCAGACGCGCCAACAGGCGTTTTTCTTCCTCGCGGGTCAGGCGCAGGATGCGCACATCCGCGCCGGGCGTTTCCAGCAACGGATCGCGCCCGCAATTGCAGGCGCCGGGCGGGCAGGGTGAGCGCAGGGGCACAGAAGTCGTCATGGCCTCCATCATAGAGGCCGTCGGACAGTTTTGCCTATGCGCCGTCAGCGGCCATCCATCGGCCGCGTTATCCCTGACGGCTACTGATTCAGACCTTCGTAATGCACCAGAATCGCATTGGCGAGGTCTTCATCGCTGGCGTTGAGACCGGGGTTGTCGTGACGCACCTGTTGCAAGACCGACTCAAGATAAACCCCACGGATGGCCCCGCCGCTGGCGACAAATGCAGACAAGTCGTCACGGGCCGGGATCACCATCTTGTGATCCTTGAAGGTCGAGTACAGCGACGCGGAGACACCCGCCGAGGTGGCAACATCACCCGCATCGACGCGGGCCAGCGCCGAACCGACCGGCAGGCATAAGAGTAAAGAAGAAACGAGCACTAACTTGCGCATGACGGTGTTCCTCCACAAGCGCGAAGCAAAAAGGAAGTACTGCATAGTGTCAGAGGCGCGCGGTGGGGCGGAGTTCCGTAGGGCGCTAAAGTCTGTGTGAATGCAAAAAAGACTCGGGCAACACCGTTAAGGGTTGCCCGGGTTCACGCGCGCTCAGATCACCCCGCAGGCCATGCGATCGCCGCCACCGCCCAAAGGTTTCGGCTGGTCGGAGTGATTGTCGCCGCCGGCGTGGATCATCAGCGCGTGACCCTTGATCTGGGAGATTGTCTTCAGGCGCGGTGCCAGCACCGGATAGTTGGCCATGCCGTCGGCGGTCACGTAAACCGCCGGCAGGTCACCCAGATGGCCATCGGCATAAGGGCCGAGGTGTTTGCCGGTTTTCTGCGGGTCGAAGTGCCCTCCGGCGGCCAGTGCGGCGCCTTTCACGCCATCCTTCATGCCGGCTTCGCAACTGCCGTTTTCATGGACATGGAAGCCATGTACGCCGGCCGGCAGGGATTTCAGGCCCGGGGTGAACAACAGGCCATATGGCGTCTCACTGACCGTAATCGAGCCGATGGCCTGCGGCGCGCCATTGGCACTGACCAGATTGATGGCGACTTTTTCGGTGGCTGCCTGAGCCGTACCAATGGCGAAGGTGCCTAGCAATCCCATCCACAGTGCGCGTTTCATTAGCGTTTCCTTTTGCTGCCTGAGTGTTTTGAACGCCGGACTCAATAGCCCGGCGGTATTAACCCGCGATGAAGGTGTGCAAAGTGAGACTTGCCGCGCAATCCGAAAGTTTTACCGCGTTTCTCCCGCGCGCAGACACCTGCTGTCACGTTCTGGCACGGCAGACCCGCGTAAATAGGCTTAACTGAAGATCTGACAGGCGCTTGCGGGCGTGGCGAAGGGGGAGAACATTACGGTGTCGATCAAACTGCGTTTAGTGTTGCTGATTGTTACCAGCCTGCTGACGGCGTTGATCGTGAGTCTGGTCAGTTATGTCGGCAACGTGCGAATGGCTTCGGCGGTCAGCGACAATGCGGTGAGCATGAGCGCACTGCGCAACCACATGGAAGCCGACATGATGCACGACGCCCTGCGCGCCGATGTCTACTCGGCGATGTTGGTCGGGTTGGGCAAGAGCACCAGTACAGCGACCGAGGTGCGTGACTCGATCAATGAGCATGCCGGGCACTTCCGGGAAGTGCTCGATGACAACCTCAAGTTGCCGATCAACCCGACGCTGCGCACGGCGCTGGAACAGATCAAGCCGAATCTCGATACCTACATCAATGCTGGTGAGCGCATCGTCGGGCTGGCGTTGGACAACCCGGACGCCGCGCAGCAGGAACTGGGCACCTTCAACACCGCCTTCGGCCAGCTGGAAGAGCAGATGGCTGCGTTGAGTGAATTGATCGAATCCAACACGCAGCAGACCAGTGCGGCGACTGAAGCGGCGATCCGCAATGCCAACATCGCCCTCGGCGTGGTGCTGATCGCCAGTCTGTTACTGCTGTTGGCGCAAGGGCGCTGGGTCATCCTGAGCATCATGGGCCCGCTGAAGTCCGCCAGTCACATTGCCGAAAGCATCGCCCATGGCAACCTCGGCGAGCCGATCATCGAACCGACCGGCAAGGATGAAGCCAGTGCGCTGATCCGCACACTGGCGACCATGCAGCGCGATTTGCGCAACATGATCGACGTGGTGCGACGCAACGCCCACGGCGTCAGCGGCATGAGCGAACAACTGAGCCACGGTTGCCATCAGGTCGCCGACAGCAGCCAGCAACAAAGCGTCGCCGCCGGCACCATGGCCGCGGCTGCCAGCCAGATGACCGCGAGCATCGAGGAAATCACCCGCCATGCCGAACGCGCCCTGAGCATGGCCAATCAGGCTGAATCACTGGCAAAGAATGGCGGGCAGGTCATCCATCAAGTGGTCAGCGACATGGACGACATTGCCCGCTCGGCGCAACAGTCGGCGCAGGTAATTCGTACGCTGGATCAGGAATCCGAAGGCATCTTCAACATTATTCAGGTGATCAAAGGCATTGCCGATCAGACCAACCTGTTGGCGCTCAATGCCGCGATCGAGGCAGCCCGGGCCGGCGAACAGGGCCGGGGCTTCGCGGTTGTGGCGGATGAAGTGCGCAGTCTGGCGGCGCGAACCAGCGCCTCGACCCAGGAAATTGCCGCGATGGTCGCGCGCATCCAGCACAGCACCCGCGAGGCGGTCAGCAGCATGGAGGCCGGTGTGGCGCAGGTCGACAAGGGCATGGCAGTGACGGCGGACGTCGAACGGGCGATTCGGGAAATTCTGCAGGCCACGCTGAGCACGACACAACTGGTCAACGACATCACCCGCACCATTGGCGAACAGAGCCAGGCGAGCAATGAAATCGCTCATCAGGTGGAGATGATTGCGGGGATGTCCGAGGGCAATAGCCGGGTGATCGGGCAGACGGCGAATACCACCGATGAGTTGTCGAGCCTGGCGGGGCAGTTGGCGCAGTCGGTGGATCGGTTTCGTCTGTAAGGCTGCCGTGAGTCAACTCAGCCTGCGCTGCCGGAATGGGCCCCTTAGCGGGCAAGCCCGCTCCCACGGGGTTTTGTCGTGTGAATATCGACCCCGTGGATCGTTTGAAGGCTTCAGCCAGAGCCAGCGTCGGGTTCATGTTCAGCGTTTGCCGGCCGATAATTCCCACAGCGGAAAAAGACCATCAAGTCGGGAACAGACGCGCGGGTTTGCCCTGACGTGATATTCTTCGCGCCAACTTGGTTTGACCTTATTCAGTTTGCTTGCCTTCGGGCGGGCTGACGGAATCCCTGTCGCTCAAGTAGCTGAGCCAATAATGATAAGAAGTCAGTTCAGAAGGGACATTAACTGAGGTCGATGCAGCATGTCGGCCTTGTGTGCCCACCCGTCAAAATTGAAGTGTGCCGGAATCTGCGACGCGAGCCTGAGCGTCATCAAAGCGGATCGCATACTGATAACAGCGGCGGGCGGAAGGCGTTTTATCATAGGTGCAACAGATGTTTAAAAAAGTGAACACAGCCCTGCTGGGGCTGGCTTTGGCGATGGGGATGTCTTCCGCCAATGCTCAAGACCCGAAGAAAGTCGATGTACTGCTGATTGGCGGCGGCATCATGAGCACCACCCTGGGTGTGTGGATCAATGAGCTGGAGCCGAGCTGGTCGATGGAAATGGTCGAGCGCCTCGACGGCGTCGCCCTGGAAAGCTCCAACGGCTGGAACAACGCCGGTACCGGTCACTCGGCGCTCGCCGAGCTGAACTACACCCCGGAAGACGACAAAGGCAACGTCACGATCCCGAAAGCTGTTGAGATCAACGAAGCGTTCCAGGTCTCCCGTCAGTTCTGGGCCTGGCAGGTTCAGCAAGGCGTTCTGAAGAACCCTCGCTCGTTCATCAACACCACGCCGCACATGAGCTTCGTGTGGGGTGATGACAACATCAAGTTCCTGAAAAAGCGCTACGAAGCCCTGCAGGCGAGCCCGTTGTTCGCCGGTATGCAGTACTCCGAAGACCCGGCTGTGATCAAGAAGTGGGTTCCGCTGATGATGGAAGGGCGTGACCCGAACCAGAAAATCGCGGCCACCTGGAGCCCGCTGGGTACCGACATGAACTTCGGCGAAATCACCCGCCAGTTCGCCGCTTACCTGCAGACCAAGCCTAACTTCGACCTGAAACTGTCGAGCGAAGTCCAGGACATCACCAAGAATGCTGATGGCACTTGGCGCGTCAGCTACAAAAACCTGAAAGACGGCAGCAAAACCGAAACCGACGCCAAGTTCGTGTTCATCGGCGCTGGCGGCGGCGCGCTGCACCTGCTGCAGAAGTCGGGCATTCCTGAAGCCAAGGAATACGCGGGCTTCCCGGTTGGTGGTTCGTTCCTGGTGACCGATAACCCGGCCATCGCTGAACAGCACCTGGCCAAGGCCTACGGTAAAGCGTCGGTTGGCGCACCACCGATGTCCGTTCCGCACCTGGACACCCGTGTCCTGGACGGCAAGCGCGTCATCCTGTTTGGCCCATTCGCGACCTTCAGCACCAAGTTCCTCAAAGAAGGCTCGTACCTGGACCTGCTGACCAGCACCACCACCCACAACATCTGGCCTATGACCAAGGTCGGCATCAAGGAATACCCGCTGGTCGAGTACCTTGCTGGCCAACTGATGCTGTCGGATGAAGACCGTCTGAACGCGCTGAAGGAATACTTCCCGAACGCCAAAGCCGAAGACTGGCGCCTGTGGCAAGCCGGCCAGCGCGTGCAAATCATCAAGCGTGATGAAGCCGCGGGCGGCGTGCTGAAACTGGGCACCGAAATCGTTGCTGCACAAGACGGCACCATCGCTGGTCTGCTGGGCGCATCGCCAGGCGCGTCGACCGCTGCACCGATCATGCTGAGCGTGCTGCAGAAAGTCTTCAAGGACAAAGTCGCGACCCCTGAGTGGCAAACCAAGCTGCACCAGATCGTTCCAAGCTACGGTACTCAGCTGAACAGCGATCCAGCCAAAGTGGCTGCAGAGTGGGCTTACACCGCCAAGATCCTCGAACTGCCGACGCCTCCGGTGATCGGTCAGGTCGCTGCTCCGGCAGTCGATGCTGCGGCTGACAAGGCCAAGGCTCCGAAGGAAAACGCTGCACGTGACATGGCGCTGTAACCAGACGCCTGACACACAAAGCCCACTGAACCGGCGACGGTCAGTGGGCTTTTTTGTGGCTAAGCGTTTTGCAGGTGCTGTCGAGTGAAACGAGGCTGCTCCCACCGTGCTCAGGATTTGGCCTTGGCCAGATAGACACCCAGGCGCCGTCCCATCTCTTCGCCCAAGGCCTGTAATCCGCTCAGGGGCCGCACCATCACTTCAAACTCGACAATCTTGCCGCTTTCGTCAAAGCGAATCATGTCGATGCCTTTCAGTTCTTTCGTCCCGACTTTCGCACTGAACTCCAGAATCACATTCAAGCCATCGGCAGTCGCCAGTTCCCGGTGATAGTGGAAATCCTCAAACACCTCGAAGACGGTGTTGAGGATCATCGACACCACCGGCGCGCCGGGGTAGGGCGTGTGGGCCATCGGCGAGCGGAACACGGCTTGCGGATCGAGCAAACCGGGCAGGGCGCTGAGGTTGCCGGTGCGGATCATTTCGTGCCATTTGCCTAGCGATACGGCGACATTGGGTTGCAGGTTCAGGTCGGTCATCTTCACTCCAGAGTTTTTCTTTTTGTTCTTGCGACGGCAATGACTCTAGATCAACCACGCAGAAATTGAACCCTCGTGCCGCAATCTGAATATCCGCCCATGGCCCAAGCAGATCAGATGAGCATCTGATCCGTATTTTTTCACTGGATCTGCCTCTGTAACCGGCGCAGTCATACGCTCAAAATGCCCCGGCAGTTCGGTCACTCGCGGCAGTTCTTCATCCCGAAGCGCCCAGTGCACCGCAAGCTCAGCATTGAGGAGAGCAACATGAACAAGATGGCGATTTTTCTGGGTGGATTCCTGACACTGACCATTCTGATCGGCCTGCTCGCGACGATTTCGCCGGTCTGAGGTGATCTCCTTCAAGTGACGTCCGCAGGGGTGCCGCGCAAAGCCTGTTCGTCTACAACGGCAAACCAGGCCACAAGATTGTTCAGGTATACGACGCGTCGTTTATCGATCCGGGCGTATACGCCTGTGAGCAGATCAATGGCCACGAAAGCGACGGCGCGCCCTTCACTGTGCGCTGGCATGACAGCTCAAGCTTCAACGAGCAGGCGCCCGTGGTGTCGAAAGGCTTGCACGAACTGCTGAAGAGCGCCGGATTGCTCCGCTGAGCTCAGTCGAGGGGTGACGCTATCGCGAACTTGCTCGCGATAGCGATCTGTCAGTCACCGCTGTTTCGGCGACGTTCAATACCGTCCGGGTTGCCAACGTCCAGCAACCTTCTTTCCACCAATACATTTTCAAGGGCCTGGCGCTCGATTGGCGCCATTTGGTGCTCACGCTTTTTCAGCTCCAGCAGGATCGGGCTGGACCAGGTGCGGTAGGTCTGTTCGATGTTGCGACGCGACGTCATCAGTCTCTCCTTGAAAAAGAGCCCGGTGTTGCGGGCAGGGGCTCTATCCGATGAGGTAGTAACTCTAGATGACAAACCCTGAAGTCGCGAATGCACTGCGATCTCCTGTAGGAGTGAGCCTGCTCGCGATAGCAGAGTATCAGTGAAGTAAATCTCAGCTGACACACCGCTATCGCGAGCAGGCTCACTCCTACAGGAGGGGGTGGTGGGTATTAATCAGTCGTCAACGTTCATCAACTGTTGTACACCTTCCCACGCCTCGGCACGCATGCGCTCGATATCCAGGCCCGGGATCACGCCGTTATCCACGACCACACGGCCGCTGACCAGGCTGTATTTGACGGTGATCGGCTCGCCCGCCACGACCGGTGCAACAGCGCTGTCGTGGAAGCCGAAGAACCGTGGATGATCGAGGCTGTAAATCACCAGGTCTGCCGCTTGCCCGACTTGCAGCGTGCCGACCGCGCCAAGTCCCAGCACCTGTGCACCTCCCGCCGTGCCCCAGTGAATGATGTCTTCGGCCGTGGTGGCCGAAGCGCCTTGTTCTGCCCGGTGAATCAGCCATGCCGTGTTCGTTTCACCGACCATGCTACCGGATTCATTGGACGCCACGCCGTCGACACCCAGTGAGATCGGCACGCCGGCCTCGTACATCTGCGGCACCGGCGCCACGCCGCTGCCCAGCCGCGCATTGCTCACCGGACAGTGGGAGATGCCGGTGCCGGTCTGGGCGAGCATGCGGATCTCACTTGGTTGCAGGTGCACGGCGTGGGCGAACCACACATCCGGGCCGAGCCATTCGTGTTCGGCGACGAATTCCACCGGTAGGCAGTTGTATTTCTCGCGGCAGAAATTCACGTAATTCTGCGTTTCCGACAGATGCGTGTGCAGGCGCAGACCAAGACCCCGGGCGGTGTGCGCCAGTTCGCGCAACAGCGTTGGCGGCAATGAGAACGTCGGCGTGGTCGGCGCCACCACGACCCGGCGCAACGCATCCGGTGTGTCCTGGTGATACCGCGCTTTCAGCCGTTCGATGTCGCCGACCATTTGCTCAAGGCTTTCCGGTTGCAGCGCGGTTTTCGAGAAGCCTGGATGCGCGCTGGCCGATTCCAGTGCGCCGCCACGGCACAGCACAAAGCGCAGGCCGAACTCCTCCGCCAGATCGAACAGGAGATCCCCGGTCTCGGTGCTGCCGTGGGCGTGGTAGAGGTAGTGGTGATCGGCGCAAGTGGTGACGCCGGACAGCAACAACTCGACCATGCCCAGGCGCGCGGCGATCTGCGCCAGTTGCGGAGTGAAATGGTTCAAACGCGGGTAGGGCACACTGGCCAGCCAGCCTTGCAGATCCTGGTTCAAGCCTGCGGGTACGGCTTTGAGCAGGTTCTGAAACAGGTGATGGTGGGTGTTGATCCAGCCCGGATAGACCACGCAGTTACGCGCGTCGATCACCCGTTCGCCGGGTTGTGGCTCGAGATTCGCGGCCATTTCAGCGATGCGGCCGTTGACCACACGGATGTCGACGGCGCCGGCCCGGGCACGCGGGCCGCGCAGGCCGGTCATCACCGCGACGGGGTGTTTGATCAGGATGTTTTGCAGATGAGTCATGGGCAGGCTCCAGTCAAAGAATGTGCGAGGCGGATTTGCTGGCGGTGGTTTCCGGCACGCTGACGCCATTGAGTGCAGCGTTGAGCAGCACCGACACCAGGCAGGCGATGACCACGCTGCTGTGCAGGAACGGCTGCGACCACTCGGGTAATTGTTTGAACAGGGTCGGCGCGAGCACCGGCACCAGCGCGGCTGCGATAGTGAAACCGACGATCAGCACGTTGTAGCGATTGCGCTCGTAGTCGACTTTGGCCAGGGTCTGAATGCCCGCTGCGGCAACCACGCCGAACATGGCAATGCCCGCACCACCGAGGGCGGCGGTCGGCATCGAGGCGATGATTGCGCCGGCCTTCGGCACCAGCGCGATCGAGCACATCAGCAAGCCGCTGACCGCGACCACCCAACGGCTGCGCACACCGGTGAGGATCACCAGACCGACGTTTTCCATGAAGGCGATAAAGGGAAACGCGGCGAACATCCCGGCGATGGTGCTGGCCAGACCGTTGGCGCGCAGGCCGTTGATCACCTGTTTGTCTTCCACCGGTTTCTCGACGATGTCACCGATGGCCACGAACAGCCCCATTGACTCGACCATCTGCACGATCATCACCACCACCATGGTCGCGATGGGAATCAGGCTGAAGGTCGGCAAACCGAAGTAGAACGGATAGGGTACGGTCAGCCAAGGCGCTTCTTCGACGCTGTGGAAACTGCCCATGCCCAGACCGTAGGCCAGACCGGCGCCGATCAGCATGCCGATCAACACCGCCATGTTGCGCAGCAACGGGCTGCCGTAGCGGTTGACCAGCAGGATGGTCAGCAGCACCACCACCGCTACGCCGAGAAACGCCGGCGCACCGAAGTTGCTCGCGTTGCGCCCGCCACCGACCCACTCATAGGCAATCGGGAACAGCTGCAAGCCGATGACCGTGACGATGCAGCCGGTCACCACCGGCGGGAAGAGCCGGCGCAATCGGCCTACGAACGGCGCCATCAACATCGTGAAAATCCCGGCGCCGATCACCGCGCCGCAGACTCCGGCGAAGCCCACCTCGGGGTTGCTGCCGATGGCGATCACCGGGCCGACGCTGCTGAACGCTACGCCTTGCAGGATTGGCAAACGCACGCCGAATTTCCAGAAACCGACGGTCTGCAACAGGGTGGCGATGCCTGAGCAGAACAGCGTGGTACTGATCAACACCACCGTGTCGGCGTGGGACATTTTCAGGGCGCTGGCGACAATCAACGGCACGGCGATGGCGCCGATGTACGAGACGGCCATGTGTTGCAGGCCGAGGGTGAGCATCTGTCGCACCGGCAAAATGCGGTCGACGGGGTGCACGGTGGATGCGGTTTGCGCTGGGGATGTGGCTGACGACATGGGGAAACACCTCTGGCTGTTTTTATGCGGTAGAGAGGGGTATTCGTCTGATGCCGATCAGCTCAAGAACACAGTGGAACCCTGTGGGAGCTGGCTTGCCAGCGATGGCGGTTGATCAGTCACCCTATTCATCAACTGACGATCCGCTATCGCTGGCAAGCCAGCTCCCACAGGTTCTGTGTTGTTCCTTCTGTTGTGGCATCAGTCATTCGTTCATTCGTGCTGCGAAGCCGCCATCCACCGGCTCCAATGCCGTGTTTCAGCCTGCCAGGCAGGCGGCGAAGCCCTGGTTCAGCGCCGCGCGGTCCAGGTCGCGGCCGATGAACACGATCTTGCTCGAACGGGGCTCCGTGCCCCACGCAGTCGAGGCGCGGAACTCCACCAGGCTGTGCACGCCTTGCAGCACGTAGCGCTGGTCTTCATTGGCCACGGCGAGCACGCCTTTCATGCGATAGAGGTTGTCGGCCTGGGAGGCGCGCAACTCGCTGATCCAGCGGTGGAACGCCATCAGATTGACCGCGCCGTCCACAGCGATGCCCACCGATGACACGCTCGGATCATGCTGGTGATCAGGTTCTTCGGCGTGATGGTCGTGTTCGTGGTGAGCGTGATCGTGTTGTTGCGCGCCAATTTCCATCAGCTTTTGCGTGCACTCGAAGGCCCCGATGCCGAGGATTTTCGTCAGGTCGATTTGCGCGTGGGTCGAGGTCACCAGATCAGCCGTGGCGTTCAAGCCACGGATCTTGCCACGCAGGATTTCCACCTCGTCGCTGCTGACCAGATCGACCTTGTTGATGATGATCCGGTCGGCACAGACGATCTGGTCTACAGCCTGATTGTCGACGCCATCGAGTTGCAGATCTTCCAGGTGCTGGGCAATGTGCCTGGCATCGACCATGGTCACGATTGCATCGAGTTCGACTTCCTCGGCGATCGGATCATTGATGAAAAAGCTCTGCGCCACCGGGTACGGATCGGCCAGACCGCTGGTCTCGATCAGGATGTGATCGAGACGCACCGGGCGCGCCACCAGTTCGCGGACGATGCGCACCAGGTCCTCGCGGACCTCGGCGGTGCAGCATACGCAGCCGTTGACCATCTCGTAGATTTCTTCGGTTTCCGAGCTGAGCACCAGATCGCCGTCGATGCCGACCTCGCCGAACTCGTTTTCGATCACGGCGATCTTTCGCCCATGATTTTCCTTGAGGATGTAGTTGAGCAGGGTGGTTTTCCCGGCACCGAGGAAACCGGTGAGGATGGTCACGGGGATTTTGGTGTTCGGGGTTGGGGCGTTGAAGGGAGTGTTCATGGTGAGGCTCCTTTGTACTGATTGACCGGTGCACGATGAATTCGGGTGATGCTGCTTCATTGTTGGAGCGAGCTTGCTCGCGAATGCGGTGTGTCATTCAGCAGTGATGGCGACTGTTCCACCGCTTTCGCAAGCAAGCTCGCTCCCACAGGATGCTTGGTGTTCTCGCCATCGTTGTGCGACGCCGGCATCGAGGCCGAACAGGTCGAGTACGCGACCGAGGCTGTGGTCGACCATTTGTGCCAGGTTCTCCGGGCGGGCGTAGAACGCCGGCACCGGCGGGGCGATGATCCCGCCCATCTCGGTGACGGCGGTCATGTTGCGCAGGTGGGCGAGGGTCAGTGGCGTTTCGCGGGCCATCAGCACCAGCGTGCGACGTTCCTTGAGGGTGACGTCGGCGGCGCGGCCGATCAGCCCCGATGACGTGCCGGTGGCAATCTCCGCCAGTGTGCGCATCGAACACGGCGCGACGACCATGCCCAGGCAACGGAACGAGCCACTGGCAATCCCGGCAGCGACGTCATCGGCGCGGTGGTAATGGCTGGCGAGCGCCGTGACGTCGGCCAGCTTGTAGTCGGTTTCATGGGCCATGGTCAGCAGCGCGGCGCGGCTGATGATCAGGTGGCTTTCGATGTCCAGTTCGCCGAGCAATTGCAGCAGGCGCACGCCGTAGATGAAGCCGGACGCGCCGCTGATGCCGACCACCATCCGCTGGCGGTTCACGCTGGCAGGCCTTTGAGCAGTTGCCGCGCACGTTCGAGCACATCCTGATCGAGTTGCGCCTTGATCCCGTCAAAGCCTGAACCGCGGGTGGCATCCAGCCCCATGCGTGAGGTGGTGCCATTGACTGAAGAGGATGGATCGAGGGGACTGCCGGGCAGACCGTCGATCATGAACATGTCCAGGTGCGGCTGGAAATGCGTGGCCAGTGCCCACAGCACCTGGCTGTCGTCGCTGATGTCGATATCGCTGTCCACCGCAATCACGGTTTTCAGGTACGGATCCCAGCCAAGCAGCGCGAGCATGATCTGCCGCGCCTCGCCGTCACGGCTCTGATCCAGCGCCACATAGCAGTGAAAGTGGGTGCCGGAGTTCGGGTAATGCACGGCAGTGACGGCGGGGAAACGGGCTTTCAGTTTCTCGCTCATTTCTGCCTCGCGCGGCAGGCGGGCGAGGGTCAGGTGTTCGGCGTAGCGTCCGCCCATGACGTCCACCAGCCAGGCGTCTTTACGCTTTAGCAGGGTGTCGACGCGCAACACGTTGTTGGTCGAGCGATCCGAGGAGTAACCGCTGAACTCACCGAACGGGCCTTCCTCGGCGTAGGCCGCCGGGTCGATGGCGCCTTCCAGTACGAACTCGGCGTAAGCCGGCACGCCGATGCCGTAGCGCGGGGTTTTCACCAGCTCCAGTGGCGCGCCGAACAAACCGCCAGCCACGGCGCGCTCATCGCTGCCATAGGGCAAACGCGCAGCGGCGGCGAGCATGAACAGCGGATGCGCACCGACCACCATCGCCACGCGCAATTCTTCGCCGCGCTCACGGGCAGTCTGCAGCATCCGCCACAGGTGCCCGCGAGAGTGCAGGCTGGTGGCGAGCGCTTGCCGGGCATGGCGCATCGAGCGGTGGTAGCTCATGTTGGCGATGCCGGTCAGCGGGTCTTCGGCGATGATGATCGCGTTGGTGATGTATGGGCCGCGATCGCTGTCGAAGTGCTTGAGCATCGGCAGCAGCGCCAGGTCCAGCGCTTCGCCTTCGAAGATTTCATCGAGGATCGGGCCGCTTTCCACATAGTGCGGGGCGATGGACTGATTGGCGCGGCGCTGGAAGGTTTCGTGCAATTGCGCCGGGGTGACGCCGAACAGCCGGGCAATGCGGGTACGGGAGGCGAACACATTGGTCGCCACCGGCACCCCGAGGTGGCCGACGTTTTCGCAGATCAGCAGCGGATCGCGACCTTGTGCAGCGAGGGCGTCGACCAGGGCGGTGACGTCCTGATCGGCAGAAACGGCTTGGGTGATGGTCAGCACATCGTCCGGGTATTCACGGCGATAGGCGTCGATGAACACGTGAAAGTCTTGGGAATCGCCGAGCGTCGAACGGGTCATGGTTGCACCTCTTAAAAAGCAGGCACGCAGGGGTGAGAAGGCGTTCGATCGAGCAGCCGTTGGCCTGCCGGTCGAAGGAACGCCGGGTCATCTTCGTGCCTGTAAAGTCGCTGTGTTGCCCACATGAAACACTGGAGATCCCTAGTGGTGAGGGCCTTTGTGGTGAGGGGATGAATCCCCTCACCACAGGGTTCCCTTGTGTCCCAGGGCTCTGCGTTAACTAGAGGTAAGTGGTGGTCAGGCGTATGTCGGCCTCGACCAGATCCTTCGGCGGTGGCGTCGGTTCGATCCCGCACAACCGGGCGATGTTGTTGCCCAGGTAGTCTTCGAGATGATCCTCATCAATCCCCAACCCCTGCGGCGCCGGCGAGCACAACACCTCCAGTTCGCGCAGCCACATGCCCGGTTCGTTCGGCGGCGAGTCGGTGCCGAACACGATCTTGTTGCGCGGCAGTTCCTTGGCGAACTCGACGATCCGCGACTGAAAGCACCAGCCCGATTCGCAGTACACGTTTGGCGTGTCCATCGCCATCCAGAACGCCTCGAACGAGTAGTTGCCGCCGGTCTGGATACCGAAGTGACCGATGATGAAATTGACCATCGGGAACTCGCGGATGATCGGGTAGAACATCGTCGGAATCGTGTACGGGCCGTCGCCGGTGTGGATCAGCACAACAATGTTGTACTTGGCGCAGACCTTCATCGCCGGACGCAACCAGTCCAGCGCCCGGTCCGGGCGATAGCCGTGCATGTTGGCGTGCAGCTTGAGCATCTTGAAGCCGTATTCCTTGATGTGGAATTCCAGCTCCGCCGCACCGTTTTCCGGTCCCCAGCGCGGGTTGAAGTTGAAGTTGCCGATGAAACGGTCCGGGTATTTCACGCACAGTTCGGCGACGTACGACATATAGTCACGCACGCCCTCGCGGCCACGGCGGTTGCCGTCGCGGTAACCGGTGTTGCCCGGTGGCGGCTGGATGAAACCCATGTCGATGCGGCGCGGTTTGCCGTTGATCATGTACGGGCCGTCCATTAGCTTGAGCATGCGCTCGCCGGTGAACGGTTCGCCGGTGTGGCGCCAGGCCTCGTCGACCAGGTTGGTGGGGTGCAGATGGGTGTCGATGATCATCGGTTCAGCTCCTGGCCAGTTGCGTGGTGACGGGGCGCTTGAGTTGCGCCTCTGCTTCGGAAACGGAACGCGGCGGCGGGGTCGGTTCGAGGCCGATCATCCGCGCGGTGTTGTTGCCCAGGTACTCTTCGAGGGTGTCCTCGTCGAGGTTCAGGCCTTGCGGCGGTTCGTGGCACAGCACTTCGAGCAGGCGCAGCCACATGCCCGGTTCGTTCGGCGGGGTGTCGGTGCCGAACAGGATCTTGTGCGTCGGCAGAACCTTGGCGAACTCGACGATTCGCGATTGCAGGCACCAGCCGGATTCGCAGTAGACGTTGGGCAACTCCATTGCCCATTGCATCGGCTCAAACACGTAGACGCCGCCGGTCTGCACCCCGAAGTGGGCCATTATGAAATCGACGTTGGGGAATTCCTTGATCATCGGCACCCATTCCGACGGGATGCTGTACGGCCCGTCGCCGGTGTGCAGCTTGACCGGAATGCCCAGTTCGGCGCATTTCTCGAAGCACGGGCGCACCCAATCCAGTGCCCGGTCAGGCCGGTAGGCGTGCATGTTGGCCTGCATCTGGACCATCTTGAACCCGTGTTCCTTGACGTAGCGCTCGATCGCCTCGACGCCGTTTTCCACGCCGCAGCGCGGGTTGTAGACGAAGCAGCCGATGAAACGATCGGGGTAGGTCTGCACCATTTTCAGGGTGTAGGCCATGTAGGCGTCGATGGATTCACGGCCCGAGAGTTCGCCGTCGGTCCAGGTGTAAATGGTGTTGCCTTGCGGCGGCTGGATGAAGGCTTTGTCGATGCGGCGCGGCTTGCCGTTGACCATGTACGGGCCATCCATCATCTCCAGCAGACGCTCGCCGGTGAACGGGTCACCGTCATGCCTCCAGGCGAGGTCCACCAGATCGGTGGGATAGCAGCTGATATCGATGATCATTGCAGTCGATCTCCTGATAGCGGGGAAGGGAGCCTTGCGGCTCTCGGCATCCACGTCCCGGGCAATCGGCCATTTCTATGCGCAACACTCGCGCATTCCCTCGCCTGTTCGCATCCGGCCCGGGTGGGTGGCTGCTGGGGGCGAGTATTGGAAAGGGGGGAGGGGTTCGTACAATATTAATTGGGCGCGGTGGTGATACGTGTTCGATATGGGCGTGTCAAAAGCTACCCTGACCCCAGCCCTCTCCCGGAGGGAGAGGGTGCCGACCGAGTGGCCTTGCGCGATGCATCGACCTGGAAAACCGATTCGGTTATGGATTCAGAGCAGCACGTGCACGTCGGTGTAATTCGCCAATATTCCCCGATCAGTTGTCTCTCCCGTGGCGAGAGAGGCCGACCGAGTGGCCTTGCGCGATGCATCGACCTGATTAAACGATTCGGTTACGGATTCACAGCAGCAGTTGCACGTCGGTGTAACTCGCCAAAATTCCCAGATCAGTCCCCTCTACCTCTGGGAGAGGGGGCCGACCGAGTGATGCATCGACCTGATGAACCGATTCGGTTACGGATTCACAGCAGCAGGTGCACGTCGGTGTAATTCGCCAATATTCCCAGATCAGTCCCCTCTACCTCTGGGAGAGGGCTAGGGTGAGGGCTGGATTTCCTGTGTACGCATAGCCAACTGCTTGATCACTTCAACAACAGGCGCCACCCGCTCAGCCTGCCCGTGCGGCCATACCGCGTAGAGGTTGTAATGCGCGGCAATCTGCGCCTCGTTCAATGCCACCAGGCGCCCGCTGCGCAAGGCATCGGCGGCGAGTAATCCGCGCACCAGTGCGGCACCCACCCCGGCTTCAGCCGCCGCAATCAGGTTCGCCGCATTATCAAAAATCACTCGCGCCGGCGGTTCTACGGGCGGCATCCCCGCCGCATCCAGCCACGGAATCCATGAGCGCCGCGTATACCCCAACAGCGGCAGTTCAAGGATCTGCGCCGGGCTCAACGGCACGTGCAACCCATAACGCTCAAGCAACGCCGGCGAGGCCACCGCCATCACCCGGTCGCCACAGATCTGCGTCATCTCGCAGTCATCCCAATCGCCATAGCCATATCGCAATGCCAGATCTACCCGCTCAAACGTGCTGCGATCACTGCGCGGCATCGACAGCAGCGTCACTTCGTAATCCGGCAGGCCATCGAGCAGTTCGGGCAGGCGCGGATTGAGCCAGCTCTGCGCCAGTTCGCTGTCGACATCCAGGGTCAGGCGTTGTGCCACGCTGCGGTTCTTCACCGAGGACAGCGCGCGGTCGATCTGCGCCAGACCATCCGACAGCACACTGGCAAACAACTGCCCGGCATCGGTCAGGTTGCTACCGCCGCCTTCGCGCACGAACAGCGGCTGGCCGATGAACTCTTCCAGCGCGCGGATCTGCTGGCTGATGGCGCTGTGGGTCAGGTCGAGCTTGCGCGCGGCGCTGGAGAAACTGCCGCTGCGCGCCGCGTGGATAAACGCGCTCATGGACTGCACCGACGGGTATCGTTTGTACATGTTGTTAGTCCTGCTTACAGCGGTTGGCAGAAATCGTCGCTGGCCGGGGATTGTCGCGGCTTCCAATAATCGGTCACCAGGCCCGCACAAAGACGGGCCGCTCTTTGGGAGCCTGACAATGATTGCATTCACAGTTAACGGCGAACGACGCGAGCTGGATGAAGCGACCCCCTCCATGCCCTTGTTATGGGTACTGCGTGATCAACTGAAACTTACCGGCACCAAATTCGGCTGCGGCATGGGCCTGTGCGGTGCCTGCACCGTGCACCTGGACGGTGTTGCGGTGCGTTCCTGTCAGTTGCCGCTGGCCGCCGTCGCGGGGCACAGCGTCACCACCATCGAAGGTTTGTCGCCGACGCAAAGCCACCCGCTGCAACTGGCCTGGGTTGCCGAAGATGTTCCGCAATGTGGCTACTGTCAATCCGGGCAGATCATGTCTGCCGCCGCGCTGCTCAACACCGGTGCGGCGGTAACCGACGATTCGATTCGCAATGCAATGTCGGGAAATATCTGCCGTTGCGGCACTTACGGACGGATCAACAAAGCGATCAAACGCGCGGCGAATGCGCCGAAGGAGGCGTGATGAGCCGGCTCGACGAGACCTTGATCGAACCATCCCGACGGGTGTTTCTCAAGCAGGCGGCGACGCTGGCTTCGGGGCTGGCGATCGCCCTCTACCTGCCATCCGGTATCGCGGTCACGGACCCGAATGCCCCGGCCCCCGCCACAGAATTCGAGCCTAACGCCTGGGTACGGATCTTCCCCGATGGCACGGTGAGACTGGTGGTGCACAAACACGATTCCGGCACTGGCACGCAAACGGTGCTGGCCGCATGCGTGGCCGAGGAGCTGGACGTCAACCCCATGACCGTGCAGGTGATCACCCCCGAAGATCCGTTTTTCGAAACCTACATTCATCCGGTCTGGAAGGTATTTTCCACCGGCGGCAGCACCAGCGTTTCCCTCGAATACGATCGCTTGCGCATGGCCGGTGCGACGGCGCGGGCGCTGTTGATTAGCGCTGCAGCGAAACAGTGGAAAGTCAGCCCCGACAGTTGCACCACCGTGGAAGGTCGGGTGGTGCATGCATCGAGTAAACGCAGCCTCGGCTATGGCGAGTTGGTCGACGTGGCCGCGCGTCTTCCAGCGCCCGAAAAAGTCACGCTGAAGGATCCGGCCCAGTTCAAATACATCGGTAAGCTGCGCCACAAACGCGACGCGGCGGCCAAGGTCTGCGGACGCTTCAAGTACAGCAGCGACGTGCAATTGCCGGGGATGCTGGTGGCGGTGGTACAGCGGGCGCCGGTGGTCGGGGCGAAAGTCGTCAGCGTCGATTCGGCGGCAGCTTTGCAGGTGCCGGGCGTCCGTCAGGTGCTGGCGATTGCGGGGCGGCCCGATGTGCTCGGCGGTAACCTCGAGGGGGTCGCGGTGCTGGCCGAGACGTTCTGGGCCGCGCAGCAGGGCCGCAAGGTGCTGGAGATCAAGTGGAGCGATTCGCCGTTGGCAGGGTTCGACAGCGACCAGCTGTCTGCTGCGCAAGCCAACGCCATCCATGACCCCAAGGCACAAACCGTCAAGGCCATTAGCCACGGCGATGTCAGCACGCAATGGGCGCACGCGGCGAAGCTGATCGAAGCCGAGTACACCATGCCCTATAAAGTGCAGAACCCGCTGGAGCCGATCTGCATCACCGCGCAGGTCAAGGACCGGGCGATCACTTACTGGGGCGGTGTGCAGGTGCCGTCCTCGGCGCTGGAAGCGGCGCAAACCGTGTGCGGCATCGACAAGGCCAACGTCACGATCAACGAGCTGGTATCCGGCGGCAGCTTCGGTGCACGGGAAACCAAATACTGGTTGTTCGAAGTCGCGTACCTGGCGCAGAAGACTGGCGTGCCGGTGAAGCTGCTCAACAGCCGCGAAGATGAAATGCACGCGTTGTTCAATCACCCGGCCACGTTGCACCGGGTCAAAGGTGCGCTCGACACCCAAGGCAAACTCACCACGTTGCAACTGCATGCGGTGTCGCCGGCCTCCCCGGAACAATGGGAGCCGGGTTACTTCGAGCGTCCGGATCACATGGATTACAGCACCACCGAAGCGATCACTGCGTGGGACTTTGCCTACCGTCCGCCGCATCTGGAGCTGAACTGGGTCAAGCACGAAAGCCATGTGCCCAGCGGCTGGTATCGTTCGGTGAGCTTCATTCCCAACGTGTTCGCCGTGGAGAGTTTCATGGATGAGCTGGCCCATGCCGCTGGCGAAGATCCACTGGCGTTCAGGCTGGCCAACATGCAGGAACGGCCACGTCATGTGACCGTGCTCAAGCAGGCTGCCGAGCGCGCCGGTTGGGGTAAGCCGCTGCCACCGGGCACTGCGCTGGGGATCGCGACCCATCAGGGTTACACCAGTTTTATCGCGGTGGTTGCGCAGGTTGCGACGGTTGACGGCAAGGCCAGCGTCGAGAAGCTCACCTGCGTGGTCGATTGCGGTCTGGCCGTGTCGCCGGGCGGGGTCGAGGAGCAGATCTACGGCGGGCTGATGTGGGGCTTTGGCCATGCGTTGTTCGACCGCCTCGACATCAAGCAGGGCCGGGTGGTGCAGAGCAACTTCCACGACTACCGCGTGCCGCGCATGGCAGACATGCCGGCCACGGACATCGTGGTGCTGGACGGCGAGCCGGGCAAACCCGGTGGCGTCGGCGAGCTGGGCAGCCCGTCGGTGGCACCGGCGATTGCCAACGCCTTGTTTGCGCTGACCGGCGTGCGCCAGCGTTCGACACCGCTGAGCCTGGGATAAGCCGCCATGGACCTGCGCCTGCTGCGTTACTTCATGGCCCTGGCCGATGAGCTGCACTTCGGTCGCGCCGCCGAACGCCTGCACATCTGCCAGCCGCCGCTGAGTCAGCAGATTCGTCTGCTGGAAGAGGAATTGGGGACGCCGCTGTTCGAGCGCAGTCACCATCGGGTCGAGCTGACTGCGGCGGGGCAGATGCTCAAGGAGCAGGCGCCGCTGGTCTTCGAACAACTCGACCGGGCGCTCGACCTGACCCGCCAGACCGGGCGCGGGCAACTGGGCGAGCTGGAGATCGGCATGATCAGTTCGGTGATGGTCGGCGTGCTGCCCAAGGCTTTGCACCTGTTTCGCGAGCGTTATCCGCAGGTCAACTGGCGCCTGCACGAGATGACCCCGGCGGCGCAGGTCAAGGCGTTGAAAGAGAAACGCATTGATGCCTGTGTGTTTCGGGTCGGTTATGACGATCCGCAGTTGCGGAATGAGTTGCTGATCTACGAGCCGATTCACGTGGTCATGCCTGCGGATCATCCACTGGCGACGCGCGAGGTGCTGGCGCCGGCAGATCTGGCCCGGGAGCCGTTTGTGGCGCTGGAATTGAAACAGTCGCGGTTCGCCAACTTTCTCTATCAGTGCTGCGTTCAGGCCGGATTCACCCCGCAGATTCGTCAACAGGTCATTGAAGTGCAAACCCTGCTCAGTCTGGTCCGCGCCGGGTTTGGTGTGGCGCTGTTGCCGGCGTCCATCGAACAGCTGGCGCCGGCGGGGCTGGTGTTCCGCGCCTTGACCCCGGCGCTGCCGGAAGTGCCGCTGTACGCCACGTACCGCGCCGACGATGCCTCGCCAGTGCTCAAACTGTTTCTCGATACTCTGCGAGAACTTGTCGAAACCTCAGGCCAACACAAATCCCGGTAGGAGTGAGCCTGCAATGGATATGGGGTGGGGTGAAGAGGGTGGCACGATCGCGGGCGGCTGCGGTCGTAATCTTCACACGCGTATTACCTGTGGAGATCCAATGAGCCAGGAAGTCTTGACCACCGAAACCAATCGTCGCCAGTTGCAACAGATCATCGCCGGTTTGTCGGACGGGGTGATTCTGCTGGAGCTGGATCAGAGCATTCTCTGGGCCAACGAAGCGGCGCTGGCCATGCACGGGGTCAGCCGGATTGGTGAGCTGGGCACGAGTGCCGGCGAATACGCCAAGCGCTTCAGCCTGCGCTATCGCAATAACCACACCCTGCCACCGGAGAACTATCCGATCAGCCGCGTCGCTCGCTGCGAGGTGTTCAGTGATGTGCTGATCGAAGTGTCCGCCGTCGATGACCCGGAGCGCGTCTGGGTGCACAACGTGCGCAGCATGGTGCTCACCAACCGCGAAGGTCAGCCCGAGTCGCTGGTGCTGATCATGAGCGACGTCACCGATTGGGCCAACGCGGAGCAGCGTTTCGAAAGGACCTTCAACGCCAACCCGGCACCGGCGGTGATCTGTCGTCTCAGCGACTTGCGCTACATCAAGGTCAATCCGGGGTTTCTGGAGATGACCGGCTACACCCGCGATCAGGTGATTGGCACTTCCTCCTACGAAATCGACATTTTCGAGCAGGCCGAACACCGAGACCTGGCGATCCAGCGCTTGCGTGATGTCGCGACCATCCCGCAGATGCAAGCCGAACTGCGCTTGCCTGATGGCAGCAACAAGCAAGTGATCGTGGCCGGGCAGCCGCTGACGCTCAACGATGAGGATTGCATGCTGTTTTCCTTCGTCGACATGGAGTTGCGACGCAAGGCCGAAGTGGCGCTGCGCCAGAGCGAGGAGCGCTTCGCCAAGGCATTTCGGCTGAGCCCGGTGCCGATTCTGATTTGCAGCGCCGACGAGCAACAGGTGATTGATGTCAACCAGGCGTTCCTCGACACGCTGGCGTATGACAGCGCAGAGGTGCTGGGCAAAACC
Source organism: Pseudomonas monsensis (assembly GCF_014268495.2). Taxonomy (NCBI): domain Bacteria; kingdom Pseudomonadati; phylum Pseudomonadota; class Gammaproteobacteria; order Pseudomonadales; family Pseudomonadaceae; genus Pseudomonas; species Pseudomonas monsensis. The sequence continues at coordinate 2,705,923 of NZ_CP077087.1, forward strand.
GTGACGCAGCTGGGTTTCATCGACGACAGCAGCACCCGGTCGCGGTTGTTGACGGCGCTGGAGCAGAACGGCCGGATTGATCGGGTCGATGTGCGGGTCCGCAAGAAGGATGTGGAGTTGCTTGAGTGCGCGGTGTCCGCCGATACCGTCAACATTCAGGACACGCGCTGTTATTTGCTGGTGCTGATGGACATCACCGAGCGCAAACGCACCGAGCTTGAACTGGTCGCGGCGATTGAAGAGGTGATGAAAGATGCCTCCTGGTTCAGCCGCACGCTGATTGAGAAGCTGGCCAATGTGAAGAAGATCAACGCGCCACAGCTGCCGAGTGTTTCGTTCACCGATCTGACGGCGCGTGAACGCGATGTGCTGGGGTTGATCTGTGAAGGGCTGGCTGACAAGGAGATTGCAGCGCGGCTGAAACTGGCGCCGAACACGGTGCGCAATCATGTGGCGACGGTGTATTCCAAACTCGATGTGCATAGCCGCAGCGAGGCGATTGTCTGGGCGCGGGAGCGTGGGTTGTTTTCCGGTGAGTGGAGCAGCAAGAATCAGCGGTAGGTGCAAATGCACTAGTTGAATCAGTGCAAATGGAGGTGTTGGCTCAAGGGGGCTGTTCTTAGTCTGGTGGGGTGCGATACGAGCCATTCGGGTTCGGGATCGCGTCCCTTCGAAGTAACTATAGGAACAGCCCCATGATGAATATTGCGCAGTTGCGCGCGCGGCTGGAACACAGCTTTTCACCGCTGGCGTGCGAATGTCTGGTGGATGGTGACCATTCCTTGACGGTGAAGCTTTATCACCCGGGGTCGGGGCAGGTCGATCTGGTGATCAGTGGGTTGAAGCTGGATTCTCTGCGTACGCCTGAGGCGGTGCAGGGGTTGATTGACGAGTTGCGGTATGAGCTTGAGAGTTTTTCTTTGCGCTCTTCTCGGGATCCTGATTTGGCCTAGGGTTGGGGGTGTGAGACTTGGCGGCCTTTGGGCCGACCATGTTCTTGGGGGTTGGGTGTATATCCGTTTTTTGGGGTGTGGCGGCTGGCGGTTTCGCCCTTACGGCGACTCACTTTTTTGACAAACGCCTCAAAAAAGTAAGCAAAAAAAGGCTTGCCCCAGCGTTCGGCCCGCTCGCTGGGGCTCGGGGTTCCTTCGTTGCGGGTTTCATCCGGGGGCATCGCCTCCGGTTTGCTTCGCTGCACCTCCTCTCGATGTATGCGGCTTCGCCGCACGGCGCTCCGCGCCTGCCCCCCGGATGAATCCCTCCACTCAGCCTGCCGAAGGGGCCTGAAGATCAAGATCAAAAGCAGGCGAGCTGACACTCGGCCTATTGGTTGGCTCGGTTATTGTGGGAGACAGTGGCGGCCTGACAGCCGACCATGCTCTAACTGAATGCACTCAAACCAACTGTGGGAGCTGGCTTGCCAGCGAAGGCGGCCTGATAACCGACCATGCTCTAACTGAATGCACTCAAACCAACTGTGGGAGCTGGCTTGCCAGCGATGGCGGCCTGACAGCCGACCAGGGTTCGGCTGTGCCGAAAAGCAAAATCGACAGCCAGGCATGTCTTCGGCGGCGGGTTTACTGGCGGTTACAGGGGGCTCGGCTATAAAGAATGAGTGGTCAGGTCTTCCGTGTTGGGTTGTGCGCGGGAGTGGGTCTCCCTTTATCGCGGGTCGTCCTATGAACAATCTTGGGAAACGCGTGTGTTCGCCGCTGTCGCTGGTTTTTTCCGTAGCGTTGCTGGCCGGTTGTGCCAGTCCGCCGCCACCTCCACCGGCCGCGCCGCCTCCGCCGCCGGTACGCACCTGTCAGGTGCTTGAGAACACTCAAGTGGCCGGCGACATGTATGTCGACGGGCAAACCACTCGTCACATCACCACGACCCGTTGCGTCACTCAATAGCGCCGGCGGGGCGCAAGTCTCGGGTTGAGCGGATTGTGCTGGTGGCCGACCTGGCCGGTACGGCGGTGTTTGCTGTCGAGGGTGCGATTGCGGCAATGCACAGTCAGCTCGATTTGCTCGGGGTGATGGTGATTGCGTTTATTGTCGCGCTTGGCGGCGGGGTGACCCGTGACGTGCTGATCGGTGCCACGCCGCCCAACGCCGTGGCCGACTGGCGTTATCCGGCGCTGGCGTTTTTCATGGGCGGGCTGGCGTTTGTCTGTCATGAGCAGGTGTTGGGCTGGTCCGGTTCAACCCTGATCGTACTGGACGCGGCGGGGCTGGCGCTGTTTGCCGTGGCCGGGGCGCAGAAGGCGTTGAATTTCGGGATCACGCCGTTTGTGGCGATGCTGATGGGCACGATCACCGGCGTCGGTGGCGGGGTGATTCGCGACATTGTGCTGGCGCGGATACCCGTGGTGTTGCAGGCGGATTTGTATGCCAGTTCGGCGTTTGTCGGTGCAGCGGTGTTGATCATGGGCCGCAGGCTGGGCGTTTCGCCGGTAGCGGCGGCGTTGCTGGCGGGAGCGGCGTGTCTGACGCTGCGGTTGCTCTCGGTGCATTTCGGCTGGCAGTTACCGAAGGTCCTCGATGCCTGATTCAAGCAACGACCTGTGGGAGCGAGCTTGCTCGCGAAGGCGTAGTGTCAATCGACAATGATTGGGTTGACACACCGCATTCGCGAGCAAGCTCGCTCCCACAGGGTTAATCATTTGCCGTTTAACTCAGGACAGAAACCCACCGTCCACATTCAGCGCAACCCCGGTGGTATAGCTCGACGCATCACTCGCCAGGTACAGCACCGCCCCGGCCATTTCACTCGGATCAGCCACACGCTTGAGCGGAATTTGCGTCAGCGCCTGCTTGAGGATTGCATCGTTCTTCACCAGCGCCGAGGCGAATTTGGTGTCGGTCAGGCCCGGCAGCAGGGCGTTGCAGCGGATGCCGAATTGCGCGCATTCCTTGGCGAAGACCTTGGTCATGTTGATCACAGCAGCCTTGGTCACCGAGTAGATGCCCTGGAAGATCCCCGGCGAAATGCCGTTGATCGACGCGACGTTGATGATGCTGCCACCACCGTTCTCGCGCATCAGCTTGCCGGCTTCGACCGACATGAAGAAATAGCCGCGGATGTTTACATCGACGGTCTTCTGGAACGCACCCAGATCGGTGTCGAGCACGTTGCAGAACTGCGGGTTGGTCGCAGCGTTGTTCACCAGAATATCCAGGCGGCCGAACTGTTCCTTGATCCCGGCGAACACCTGGCTGATCTGTTCCATTTCACCGATATGGCAGGCCACGGCGGTGGCTTTGCCGCCGGCGGCGATGATCGCATCGGCGACGTGCTGGCAGCCTTCGAGCTTGCGGCTCGAAACGATCACGTGGGCGCCTTGCTGGGCCAGCAGTTTGGCGATGGCTTCACCGATGCCACGGCTGGCGCCGGAAACAAAAGCGATCTTGCCGTCGAGGTCGAACAACTGAGTCTTGGACATAGGGGTTCCTTGGTGTGGGCCGTCAGAGGCTCGATTTCGCAATGACCTGCAGGCTCATCTGCTCCAGCAGTTTGTTCATGTGAATGAACTGCGCGAAGCGTTTGTCCTGGGTCTGGCCATGGTAGAAGCGGTAGTAGATCTGCTGCACGATGCCGGCCAGGCGGAACAGACCGTAGGTGTAGTAGAAGTCGAAATTGTCGATCTGGATGCCCGAGCGTTCGGCGTAGTAGTCGACGAACTCGCGGCGGGTGAGCATGCCTGGCGCGTGGCTCGGCTGACGGCGCATCAGTTGCACCGGTGCCGGATCGCCGGCTTCGATCCAGTAGGCGAGGGTGTTGCCCAGGTCCATCAGCGGATCGCCGAGGGTGGTCAGTTCCCAGTCGAGCACGCCGATGATCTGCATCGGGTTGTCCGGGTCGAGGATGACGTTGTCGAAGCGGTAGTCGTTGTGGACGATGCTCGAGGTCGGGTGATCGGCCGGCATCTTGTCGTTGAGCCAGGCTTTGACGGCTTCCCAGTGCGGTGCGTCCGGGGTCAGGGCTTTTTCGTAGCGTTCGCTCCAGCCCTTGATCTGACGGGCAACGTAGCCTTCCGGCTTGCCCAGATCGCCGAGGCCGCAAGCGTTGTAGTCGACCCGGTGCAGCTCGACGAAGCGGTCAATGAAACTTTTGCACAGTGCTTCGGTTTTCGCCGCATCGAGGCCCAGCTCCGGCGGCAGTTCCGAGCGCAGGATGATGCCCTTGACCCGTTCCATCACGTAGAACTCGGCGCCGATCACCGCTTCGTCGGTGCAGTGCACGTAGGCTTTCGGGCAGTACGGAAAACCGTCGCGCAATTGATTGAGGATACGAAATTCGCGGCCCATGTCGTGGGCGGATTTGGCCTTGTGGCCGAACGGCGGACGGCGCAGGACGAACTCCTGCTCCGGGTATTCCAGCAGGTAGGTCAGGTTCGACGCGCCGCCGGGAAACTGGCTGATCGCAGGTAAGCCGCTCAGGCCCGGAATATGCGCCTTGAGGTACGGATCAATCAGGCTGGCATCGAGTTCTTCGCCAGAGCGGATACGGGTGGACTGGTCAGTAAGCGCCATGCTTATCCCTTCTGCTTATTTTGGAGGCCAGACATCATTGGCTAATCTAATGGCGCGCTCGGGCGGTCACAAGCGCGGGTCGGTCTTATAGGTTAGCGTGTTGCCGGATAATCACCTTTGGGAATGTGCGCGAGGAGCCGCAGCAGACTAAGGTTTAGCGGGTATGCCGTGTCCACGAAGGAGTCGGGAAATGGGCTGTCCGCAAGTCTGTGCCACCGCCACATTGCAATGCAGCTTTGGCGCCGCGCCGTCGATGCTCAATGTGCTGCCAGTGAACCGCACGCTGACCGGCGGCATGCCGGCGGCGAACATCATGGATCACATCCCGCTGGTCAATATCCTGCCGTTCGGAGTGTGCATGAGCATGGCCAATCCTATGGTGGCGGCGGCAACCGCTGCGGCGCTTGGGGTGTTGACGCCGATGCCGTGCATTCCGGCGACGGCCACACCGTGGATCCCCGGTGGCGCGCCGACGTTGTTATTGGGCGGCATGCCGGCGATTGATGCCAACAGCACCTTGATGTGCAACTGGGCGGGGGTGATCAAGATCGCCATGCCGGGGCAGATGCAGATGCTCATCCCCTGAACCGCTAACCCTCACCCCAGCCCTCTCCCAGAGGGAGAGGGGGCAGACCAAGATGTCTGTCGCGATACATCGACCTGAACGACCGAGCCGATGATGGATTCACTGCATACCTTTCACGCCGGCGTAACTCGCCAATCTCCCCCGATCAGTTCCCTCTCCGTCGAGGAGAGGGAGAGTGAGCCGACCAAAATGTCTATCGCGATACATCGACCTGAACGACCGAGCCGATGATGGATTCACTGCATACCTTTCACGCCGGCATAACTCGCCAATCTCCCCCGATCAGTTCCCTCTCTCTCGGGGAGAGTGAGCCGACCAAGGTGTCTATCGCGATACATCGACCTGAACGACCGAGCCGATGATGGATTCACTGCATACCTTTCACGCCGGCGTAACTCGCCAATCTCCCCCGATCAATTCCCTCTCCCTCGTGGAGAGTGAGCCGACCAAGGTGTCTATCGCGATACATCGACCTGAACGACCGAGTCGATTATGGATTCACTGCATACCTTTCACGTCGGCGTAACTCGCCAATCTCCCCCGATCAGTTCCCTCTCCCTCGGGGAGAGGGTTAGGGTGAGGGGCTTTCCAAGGTTCTCAGGCCTGCTGCGGATCCGCCCACTGCCGATACCACCACCGCACCCGCGAAATCGGCTTGCCATCCGCTCCCAGCGGCCGGCCATCCTCGGCAAAGCCTTGCTCCGGCTCCAGCAACTGCCCGTTCACATACCGCGCCTCGGCCGCCGGTTTGCCATTGGGATGAAAGCGCTGATAACGCCCCTCACGCACACCATCGCGATAAAACTCCGCCTCAGCCACTTGTCCGTCAGGAAAGTAATTGAACGCCTCGCCATGCAGCAACCCACGGCGGTAGGTCGCCTTGCGTTGCAACCAGCCCTCTGCGGAATAGAAACTCGCGACGCCTTGCACCTTGTCGCGCACAAATGGCATCTGCGCCGAGACCTTGCCATTGGGGTGATAGAGCAGGGAGGTTCCTTGCAGCACCCCGGCGCTGTAGTTGAGGTCTGCCTGCTTGCGCCCGTCATCCTTGATCTGCAGCGGCCCGTCGAGCTGGCCCTCCTGCAGACGTCCCTTGAGCTGCTTGTCATCCTGCTGCAGATCCAGCGGTGTGATCGCCATGAGTGCTCCCTGTCAGTTGACTTGCACCAGCCCGCCCTTGATGGTCAGCATGCCGCCACCATCGACAGTCTGCGAAGCCGCGCCCTTGTTGGTCAGGCTTATCCCGGCATCGTTGGTCAGTGTGGTACCGGCCTTGTTGTCCAGCGATGTACCGGCCTGATTGGTCAAGGCAGTTCCGGCCTTGTGGGTGATCGAGGTACTGGCCGACGTGGCCAGATCGGCGCCACTTTTGATGGTGAAGCTGCCGCCACTTTGCAGGGTCAGGGTGCCGCTGACCTTGATCGTCAGGTTGCCGTCGACGGTCAGGCTGTAATCGCCGGTGACTTTGTCGGTGTAGTTGCCGCCGGTGCTGTGATTCTGATCGGCACCGACTTTCACCGTGCGGCTGTCCTTGACGTCCAGGGTGTCGCTGCCGGTCTGAATCGTGACGCTGCGTTTGCCTTTCTCCAGGGTTACGGTCTCGTCGCCGTCCTTGACCGTGCGGGTGCGTGCATTCTGTACGGTGAGGGTTTCGTCGTGGCCGACGGTGGCGGTGGTGTCGTTGAGGACATTGATCTTCAGGTCTTTCTGCGCCTGCAAAAACACCTCTTCGGCATCCTTCTTGTCCTCAAAACGCAGCTCGTTGAAACCACCGCCACCCTTGGATGACTGCGTCTTGATCCCCGAATGGGTCTGATTGGCCGGCAAGGCGTAGGGCAGGGCGTTGTCGCCGTTGTACACGCAACCGGTGACCAGCGGCCGGTCGGGATCGCCGTCGATAAAGGTCACGATGACTTCCTGACCGATGCGCGGAATGAACTGCATGCCGAAGCCTTTGCCGCTCCACGGCAACACCACACGCACCCAGCAGGAACTGGTTTCATCGTTCTTGCCGTCGCGATCCCACGGGAACTGCAACTTGATCCGGCCGTACTCGTCGGTCCAGATTTCTTCGCCAGACTTGCCCACGACAATGGCGGTCTGCGGATGCATGCGCGGTTTCGGCGTGGTGCGTTGCGCGCGGAACGGCGTGGCTTTGGGGATCGCTTCAAAACGGTTGCGATAGCGTTCGTGGCTGACGTCATGGGTGACCCGCGTCACCACCCAGTCGATATTCAGGCTCGCGTCTTCATGCCCGTCGAGGGTGAACCAGTGCCCCGGCACCAGCCAGCGACAGTCGCTTTCACCGACAAAACGTTTCTCTTCGCTGCGCAAACCCTCAACCCGTTGCTTGGTCAGCGCATCGCCCCGGGCCTTGGCGTTGTAACCGCCCGGATGCTCGTAGATCGAACGCGGCCCGGCCACCGCTTCCGCCTGGCCATACAGCGATGTGGTTGGCGTGGTGAATTCGTAATCCGTGGCCCGATACACTCCGGCCACCGCTTGCAGGCACACCTGCCCGGCGCGAATTCCGTGTAACTCACGTTCACCCATTCCCTGACCCAGATACTTGACCTTCGGCCCGTTGGGGATCGCTACGAAGGCGTCGTTGCTGTCACCGAGCACCAGCGTGTGTTTGCCGCTGTCGTGGGTGAAAAACCAGAAAATGCCGTCTTCTTCCAGCAACCGCGAAACAAATGCGAAATCGGTTTCGCCGTACTGCACGCAGTATTCGCGCGGTGTGTAACTGCCGCTCAGCGACAGCTTGAAATCGGTAAAGCCGTGGGCCTTGAAAATCGTCGTGACGATGTCCGAGGTGGCGAGGTTCTGGAACACCCGGTTATTGCTCGCCAGGGTCAGCCACCACAGCCACGGCCTTAACAGCAACTGGTAGCGCTCGGCCGTGGCATCGGCGGGCAGTTGGCGGATTTCGGCAACCAGCGCATCGTACGGGCGCAGTTGCGCGTCATTGTGCAGGGTGGTGGTGACGTGGGTGGCAATGGCACTGGTCAGCGTCAGAGAGGCGCCGTCATTCACGCCGTTGAGGGTTTGCGATCCGAGTGAGTTGAGGGCTTCTTCACCGGACAGTGATTCAGGATAAAGCGCCGACAGCGAGGGGGCGGTGAGGGAGAGGGTGGTGTTGCTGTCAGTCGAGCGAGTCATGAGCAATCTCGAGGGGGGGAAAACTATTCATAGTCGATACCCGTTACATACAGCGTGAGCTTTGCGCTGCTGCCGATTGCTCCGGACACGGCGGGAAATTCGATGATGGCCGGCCATGTCACGCCAATCTGTTTCTTGAAGCGAAAATGCCCTGTCAGATTGCTCGTTGATGTCACCCGCAAAGTCTTTGCGCTCGTCCAGGCCCAATACGTAGCGTCAAGCGGAGCTTCCATCTCTACCGGTGAAGACTTGAAGGAGCCAAAACGCAGGGTTATCCGCTGCTCACCGGCGCCGAGCCGGTTTTTCAATGCGGCACTCAGATAGGGATCTTCTGCGATATGCACGAGAAAGGTCGCTTCTTCATCATGTCGTTTGCCGAAGTAAAATACCGGGAAGTGGTCACTCCGAATTACGTCGCCATAACTGATACGTCTGATGGCTTTATAACCGCCGGTACCGTTCGGGATGCACTGCGCTCGGCCGTCGCATTCGCAATTCCAGCGATAGGTATCTGTGACGTAGGCGTAGTCGAGAACCCGAGGGGTGGCAACATACTCGTCCTCGCAGATGCCCTCATCCCACCGATAGCTTGTATTCCAGCTTTCCTGGGAACGCACGGGCACATCAATGCCTTGTTCGTCGTCGAACACATACTCGACATTGTTGCGCCAATCCAGTCTGGCCTCCTTGAGCGTCTTGTTGGTGATCTGAATATGGGTGCCGGCTGTAGCGGGTGGGACGGGCTTCAGCGGTCTGTGCTCGGGAGGCCTGATTTCCTTGTGATTCTCGTGAGGCTCGGCATTCAGGTCGCCGCCGAAGAAAATCAGTTCGCGAAATTTTTCACGCTTGTTGGCAACGATGAAGTTGATGGTTTCGGCCGTGATTTCGGCCGCCTTATAAGATGAGTTGGCATGATAGAAGGCCAGGGCGTCGCCATTGTATTTATGTCGTATGACGATCGGTGCGCGCCGCTCGGAAGCGCCCAGTATGTAGTCGGAGAGCATCTCGAAGGCTCCTGCCAGTTCATTGCGCACGAACACCATCGAACCTAAAGTCGTGTCGATTCGCGCGCCGCCCTCGTTGTCCAGCGCATGCACCAACCGGTATCCGCGCGATTCCAGCAACTTCTCTGCGCTGACATTGGGCGCCCCGGTCGTGCCCGTTTCAAAGAGTGCAAGAATATCGGGCCGCTTGAGCAGCAATACTTTGCTCAGGTAAGCGGCCTTTGCCTGGTATGCCTCTGATTCTTTTTTGCTCTGGTTATGGAAGTGCTGCGTGTTCCATATAAGAATTTTGTAGGGCATCGCGAATACCTGCAAAGAAGTCGAACACTTACGAGAAAGGGCGCGACGCAGCTTTTCCTGTGTCGTTCACTCTAAAACCCACTCCGCCAGTTTCCCTGTCACCTGCGTCATCAACACGTTCTCGACATCCCGCGCACCCGCCGCGCTGCACTTGGCGAGTACCGCTTTAACGATTCCCGAATCAAACTCGAATTGTTTGCCCGTTGCCGCCTTGTAACGGCCCCGCAGTTTTTCCAGTTTCGCCAACACAATCCCCTCCAGCGTCGCTTCATCCAGCGGTCGATAGGCGACCACGGTCATGCGCGCCAGAAACGCCGGGCGGAAGGCTTGCAAGAGGACTTTGTGCAGTGCCTCGTTGAAGGCATCCGAGCCGAGTTGCGCGGCGGGTGTATCCAGCAAAAGCTCCGCGCCGACGTTGCTGGTGGCGAGCATCACAGTGTTTTTGAAGTCCACCACCAAGCCGGTGCCATCCTCCATCAAGCCCTTGTCGAAAACGTTGTAGAACGCTTCGAGCACATCCGGATGGGCCTTCTCGATTTCGTCCAGCAGTACCACCGAATACGGTTTGCGTCGCACCGCTTCGGTCAGTACGCCGCCGCTGCCATAACCGACATAACCGGGTGGCGCGCCTTTGAGTTGGCTTACGGTGTGGGCTTCCTGATATTCGGAAAGGTTGATGCTGATCAGGTTGCGTTCGCCGCCGTACAAGGCGTCGGCGAGTGCATACGCAGTTTCGGTTTTGCCTACGCCTGTGGGGCCGACCAGCAGGAACACACCGACCGGTTTCTGTGGATCGGTCAGGCCCGCGCGATACGCCTGCAAGCGCTGGGCGATGGTGTTGAGCGCGGTGCTCTGGCCCATCACCCGTTGACCCATGCGGGTGCCGAGGGTGCGTACCGCGTGGGCTTCGTCGGCGAGCATTTTGCCAACGGGGATGCCGGTCCAGCCGGCGATCACCGCAGCGACGGTTTTTGCGTCGACCTGTTCGGGCACCAGCGGATCGTCCTGGCGAATCGCGTCCAGTCCCGCCTCGAGGCGCAGCAGTTCGGCGGCCAGGTGGTCGATGCGGCTGTCGGTGGCTTCATCGGGTTTGTCGCTGTCGGCGCGTTCGCTCAAGTCGAGCAATTCGCGGCGGGTGTCGAGCAGTTCGCGCACGGCCACGCGTTCTTCGCTCCAGCGGGTTTCCAGTTCGCGGATCGCCTGCACGTTGCCCTGCGATTCGCTTTCCAGCAGGGTGATGCGTTCGCGGTGATCGAGGCCTGTGGCTTGCTCGCGGCGCAGGCGTTCGACTTCGTCCTTGAGGCTGTTTTGCCGATGACGCAGGCTTTCCAGCGGCGGCGGCACATCGTGCTGGCCGAGGGCGACGCGGGCACACGCGGTGTCGAGCACGCTGATGGCCTTGTCCGGTAACTGGCGACCGGAGATGTAGCGGTGCGAGAGTTTCACCGCTTCGTGGATCGCCGCATCGAGCACTTGCACGCCGTGGTGCTGTTCAAGTTTGGCGGCAACGCCACGGAGCATTTCCACGGCGGTGATTTCGTCCGGCTCTTCCACCTGCACCAGTTGAAAACGACGGGCGAGGGCCGGGTCTTTCTCGAAGTATTTTTTGTACTCCATCCACGTTGTGGCCGCGAGCGTGCGCAACTCGCCACGGGCCAGCGCCGGCTTCAGCAGGTTGGCCGCATCGCTGCCACCCTCGGCACCGCCGGCACCGATCAGGGTGTGGGCTTCGTCGATGAACAGGATGATCGGTTTGTCGGCACTGCGGACCGCGTCGATCACGCCTTTGAGCCGTTGTTCGAACTCGCCTTTGACCCCGGCGCCGGCCTGCAACAGGCCTAGGTCGAGCACACGCAGGCTGACCTCCTGCAACGACGGCGGCACGTCACCGGCGGCGATGCGCAAGGCCAGGCCTTCGACCACGGCGGTTTTGCCCACGCCCGGTGCGCCGACCAGAATCGGGTTGTTCTGCCGGCGGCGTAGCAGGATGTCGATGCATTGGCGGATTTCGCCATCGCGACCCACGATCGGGTCGATGCGCCCGGCATGGGCATCGGCGGTCAGATCCTGGGTGTATTGATCCAGCACCGAATCCTGGCGTGGCGCAGGATTTCCAGAGGAAGCCGCGGAACGCGAGCCGACATGTTCACGGGAGTTTTCGGTCCACTCCAGCAAGTTCGCCCGCAGCGCTTCTTTGGGAATTCGCAGTAACGACGAGGCGCTGTTGAGCAGCAGACTGCGGCGCTCATCACGGTCAATCAGTGCCAGCAATAACAACCCGGAACGAATGCTTTCGAGCCCCAGCACACTGGCCTGCACCACCGCATCTTCGAGCAGGCCCAAGGTGTGCGATGACAGTGCTGGCGTGCGCGTGCTGCCGGCCTTGAACAGGTCGAGTGCCTTGTTGATTTCCGCACTCAGCGCATCCCGTTCCAGCCCGAAACGCGGCAGCAGAAAAGCAAAGTCGCCACCCTCGATGTCGAGCAATTCCAGCAGCAGGTGTTCGATCTCGACAAAGTGATGGCCGCGCTGCAAACAGCGTTGCGCGGCGCGTTCGAGGGCGCGGCGGTTGTCCGGGTTGAGGCGTCCGATCAGGCTGGCCAGTTCCATTTTCAGGTGATCTCCAGCTGACGCAGACGGGTTTCGATGCGTTGCACGGCAAGGCTGGCCTGGCGTTGCAGACCGCCGTTCCAGCTCAGCAGCGTCGGCACCTGCCGGCCGAGTTTCAGCGGCCCGGCACCGCGCACCAGCAACACCAGTTTCACGTCCAGATCCGGGCCGAAATACAATGCGGCAAGGCTGGCCAGCGCCGGATGCACTTCGCCATCGGGCAGGAACCGTGCGGCCTGCGCCGACGGCAATGGCCCGAGTGTCAGGCGAATGCCGGCGTGCTCATCCCAGACCCGCGTGCCGGCCACCGCTGTACGGCCCAATTGCAGGTTGCGGCCGCCGGCCTGCATCAGGCTGCGGCTGGCCACTGGAATTTCGCGCCAGGCACCTTCGTAGGCACTCAGCGCGACCGGCACGGCAAACTGTTCGCGGACAATCGCCGCGAACCCGGCCAGCGAACGGCGGCCATCGGCGAACAACGCGGTGCAGGCCAGCACCGCGCAATCCGGCACGGCCTGGCGCTCCTGCAACGACTTGGGTAACAACCCGGTCAGTGCGCGCAATTGCGCCTGCACCGGCGACGCTCCCGGCGTGACGAAACCCAAGGCTATCCGGTGTTTGCGCATCACCTTGTACAGCAGGCTGAGCAGGCGATGCTGGAACAGATCGAGGAACTCGGCCGGCGCATGATCCTTGGCCCGGGCGCGTTGTTGCAGCCATTCCTGATAGGCGTAGGGCAGGGGGCCGTCGGGACCGCCGAGGCCGAACACCGGCGTGTCGAGGGTCAGCGGCTCGCCCGGCGCTTCGCGCAGGCTTTCGATCTGGCTGGCGGCGAACATCGGCGTCAACGGCCCACGCAGTTTCACCGCTTCGGCCTGGGGCGAAGTGCCGCTGCCGAGGGATTCGGCCTGCGGCTGTTCGCGCTCCAGCAGCAACAGCGCCTGCAACAACTCGAACGCCTGCGGATCGCGGCGCAGACGCTGGCTCAGGGTCAGAGCGACAGGGGCATGCCGGCTTGGGGTTGCCATGCCTTGACCTCCTTGTCGTCCTGTATCAATACCGTGCGCACAAAGCGATTGGCCGTGGCGTACAGCGAAAAGAACTGCGCCAGCACGGCGCAAAACAACACCGCGCTACTGCCGACAAAGTGCTGCGGATCGAGCTGCACTTGCACCTCCAGACCATTGCGCCAACCGCGCCAGGCGTCAGCCCCGACGTGACCGATGATCCGCTCGGCATGCAGGCTCAACAGGCCTTCGATCTGGCGCAGGGCACTGGCTTCATCGCGCAGGTTGTGCAACTGCAGAATTTCTTTCAGCGCATCGAGCGCCTGTGGGCCTTCGACCAGTGACAGGTGATTGAGGGTCAGTTGCGACACCAGTCGCCAGCGTGAATCACCGTCCAGCCGTGGCAGACTTTGTGGGCTGGGCGGATTGCGCAGACGCGCCCAGGCCACAGGTCCCGGGCGCTCGAATCCCAACGGTGTGCCGGCCGGCAGGCTTTGCGCCAGGTGGCGATTGGTGCAGAGCAGTTCGGCGGTGAGGCTGTAATCGGGCAAGTCCGTCTGCGGCTCGAAGCGGGTGTCGACCACGCTGACCAACAGGTCGCTGCCGAGGCGGTTCGGTGTCATGCCGCTGACCCGTCGTGCATGCCAGTAACGCTGCTGATCGCCACCGCTGTGCTGACTGCCGTAGTAGGCCGGCAAGCGTTGCACCCCCGCGCTAGAGCTGGCGCGCATGCCGCGAATGCTGTGGATCTCCACGCTGTTCTCGCGGTGGCTGTCGGCAATCAGGCGGTATTCGCTGTGGGTCCCATCGGGACGCAGCGGCTCGGAGGTCCGCGGAAACAGGTTGATCACCGGCGCGCAACCGAGGGCGATATCACTGGCCTGCAAATGCAGGCGACTGCCCGGAGCGCGGTCGAAGACGATGTACAGATACAGTGTCTGGCTGTCGCTGGTCACGCCGCGCAAGGGCAGGTCGAAGAAGTGGAATTTGTCCGCAAAGGCAAAGTATTCGGCCAGCAGGCGCATGCCCGGATGCACACCGTCTTCGTCGGGTAACAGCGCTTCGTCGTCGGCAAATCCGACAATCTTCGGCAGACCTTTCAGCGGCGTCGGAACGCTGCCCGGTGAGCCGGCCAGAACCTGCATCGCATGCGCACCGAGCAAGTCATAGAGGCAGGCATTGATCACCGGCGACGCTGCCAGGTGAATGCGCAACTGTTCGATGCCGAGCCCCGCCCATTGGCTTTCGCCCAGGCAGCGCAGGCTCAGTCGCAAGGCCGAGCGCGACTGTGCAACACCCGTCAGCGCCTGGGCTTCGTCACTGCCGAGGATCAAGGCTTCAGTCACTTCGACAGGCCACAAGTGCACGGCAGCCGTGCTGCGAAAGTGAATGCTCTGGCCCTTGTCGGTGGTGACGAATAATGGCGTGTCGCGGGGCAGGGGATAGCCTTCGTCGAGATTGCCTTTGCTCGGGTCCGGCTCGAACTGGACGATGGCGCAGGAGGGCAGCGGGCGCATGGCCAAGGGGTAAAGCTGTTCGAGCAGCGCGTCGCTGAATTCGGCGTAATCGTCATCCAGGCGTCGTTGTAGACGGGCTGCAAGCAGGGCAAAGCCTTCCAGCAAACGTTCGACATGCGGGTCGGGGCATTCACCGGGTGACAACTCCAGGCGCCGCGCGACTTTCGGATAGCGTTCGGCAAACTGGCTGCCGGCGTGTCGCAGCCAGGTCAGTTCGCGTTGGTAGTAATCGAGCAGTTGCGCGTCAATCGAGTCGCTCATGGCGCACCTCCAGGCCCTGGCCGCCGGGCTCGATGACAAATGCCACCGGCCAGTGTTGCTGGCCACTGCGCAACTCGCCGAGCAGGCGAATGCTCAATTGTTGCGGGTGTTCGGGCACCGGATTGACCTGCACCTCGCCGAGTTTCAGGCGCGGTTCGAAATGGGTGATGGCTTCGCGGATGTCCCGCGCCAGTTGCCGGCGGTCATCGCTGCGCTGTTGTTGCAAGGCGCTCCAGTCGGCGATGCCGTAGTCGATCACGCTGGGCGGCCGGGTCAGTGGGCGTGAGCCGCGACGGGTGTTGAACAGGCGCCCGAGCTCGGCATGCACCGAGTCGAGCAACGCCTGCCGATCAAACTCCCGTGCGCCCTCGGCCTCGCTGGACGCGAGGCGTTCGAACAGCGGCGCGCGGATCCCGGTGCCAGCCATGGCCAGGGCGACCGGTTACTTGCTGGCCTTGTTGGCCGCCAGATCCCAGACCGTACCGGCGGTGCCTTCCTTGGTGCCGTCGTCTTTCTGCGCGGTGAGTTCCCATTTGATCTTGGTGAAGTTCAGCGACAGGGTTTCCACCGGTTTGCCACCGGTGCCACCGCTGACACTGACGTTGGACAGCACGACATTGGTCAGGGTGTAGATGATGAATGGCATCAACTGCCCGCTGCCCTCGGCGGCATTGCGGCCGATGGTGATCTTCGCTTCGGGAATCGGTTTGCCCGCGCAGCAGTATTCGTTGAGCGACGGCGTTGAGCTGTCGACGAATTTGGTCAGGGTGAATTCACCAATGTGTGGCCGGCCCGACGTGCGCTCCGAGTTGCTGACGTCATTGGTGACCTGCATGGCCACGTTGTGGCTGTAGGACATGACTTCGATCTTGTCCTTGTAACCCTCGAGCAGGCTGTCGCCTTTGATGTCGCCACCGAGGTCGAGAATGATTGCATCCATCGCTTGAAACTCCTGAAAGGTATCACGCTAGATATAGGGCAGGCCCCCGCCGCACGGGCGGCGGGGGCAGCAGGTCAGGCAGCAACCGGTGGCGGCAAGGTCGCCACCAGGCGAATCGACGCCGTCAGTTCCTCCAGCTGAAAGTGCGGCCGCAGGAACACCGTCGCGCGGTAGGCCCCCGGCTTGCCGGCCACCTCGGTGACATCCACCCGCGCTTCGCGCAACGGGTACTGCGCCTTGATTTCCTGCGGCGCGTTGTCGTTGATCAGCACGTAGTCGGCGATCCAGTTATTGAGGTAGGTCTGCACGTTGTCGCGGGTCATGAAACTGCCGACCTTGTCGCGCATGATCACCTTCAGGTAATGGGCGAAACGCGAGGCCGCGAGCACGTACGGCAACATCGCCGAGATCCGTGCGTTGGCGTTGGCCTCGTTGGTGTTGTAGATCTTGGATTTGTTGGTGGTCTGGCCGCCGAAGAACACCGCGATGTCGCTGTTTTTCTTGTGGCACAGGGCGATGAAACCGAGGTCGTTGAGTTCCTTCTCGCGGCGGTCGGTAATGGCCACTTCGGTCGGGCATTTCAGCGACAGGTCGCCGGAGCTGGTCCGGAAAGTGTGCGCCGGCAGGCCTTCCACCGCACCACCGCCTTCAGCGCCGCGAATTGCCGCGCACCAGCCATACTTGGCAAACGCTTCGGTGATGCGTTGCGACAGTGCCCACGCGGCATTGCCCCACAGGTATTTGCTGTGGTCGGTGCCGTTGACGTCTTCGACGTAATTGATGCCTTCCACCGGTGAAGTGTCCGGGCCATAGGGCAGGCGCAGGAGGAAGTGCGGCAGCACCAGCGACACATAACGCGAGTCTTCGCTCTCGCGGAACGAGCGCCACTTGATCAGTTCCTGACTCTCGAAAACTTTCGACAGATCGCGCGGCACCGCCAGTTCGGTGAAGCTGTTCATGTCGAACAGCCGAGGACTGGCGGCGGCAATGAACGGTGCGTGCGCGGCGGCGGCGACGTTCGACAGTTTCTCCAGCAGGCCGATGTCCTGCGGGTGACGACCAAAGGTGTAGTCACCCACCAGCAGGCTGAACGGATGCCCGCCGAAGGTGCCGTATTCCTCTTCGTAGATCTTCTTGAACAGCGCGCTCTGGTCGAATTCGACGGCTTTCTCCAGATCGTTCTGCAGCTCTTTCTGCGTGACGTTCAGCAGGCGCAACTTGAGGCGGGTGCTGGTTTCGGTGTTCTGCACCAACATGTGCAAACCGCGCCACGAGGCTTCGAGTTTTTGCAGGTCGGGGTGGTGTAGCACCTCGTTGAGCTGAGCGCTGATCAGTTCGTCGATCTGGCTGATGCGGTCGTTGATCATCGCCACGGTGTCCTTGTCGATGGCCATGCCTTCGTCGAGCACCTGGGTGGCGAATTCCGCGAGCATGTCGCGGGCGTAATCCTGCTGACTGTCATCGTGGGCCATGCGGCCTTCGGCGATGATCCGGTCGAGCAGGGATAAAGTCTCGGCTGCAGCATTGTCGCTGGCTTGATTCTGGGCGGCGGCGGGCATGACGGATGCTCCCTCGGTTAAGTGGATGATCAGGCTTGCGGTTCGGCCGGCGCCTCGGCATCAGCTGCCGGGGTAGCGGTGTCCGGGCGGGCCGACTTGATCTCTTGCAGGCCTTCGGTGTTGGCGATCACGTCGCGCAACAGCTTGTCCAGATCATCGTTGCCGTCGAGTTTGGTCAGCAGATCGCGCAGACGCTGGCGGGCCTCGAACAGGCGCCGCAGCGGCGTGACTTGCTCGACCACCTTGACCGGATCGAAGTCGTCGATGTGCTTGAAGTTGAGTTCGATGTTGAGCTTGCTGTCGTCGCCGCTCAGGGTGTTGTTGACTTGCAGCGTGGCGCGCGGGCCGATCGAGGCGAGCACTTCGTTGAAGTTGTCGCGGTCGATTTCGGTAAAACGCCGTTCATTCAGTTTTGCCAATGGCTCAAGCGGTTTACCCGAGAGGTCGGCGAGGATCCCGACTACCAGGGGCAATTCCTTTTTCTCGATGGCGTTGCCGATTTCGACGTCGTAGGTGATTTGCACCCGGGGCGGGCGCACCCGGTCGAGCTTGTGCTGAGTACTTTCTGCCATGACGGCGGACTCCGATGCGTTGGGCGGGCGCAATGCATCGGGAGGCCCGTTCATCGCTTTCCCTTACTGGACCGTAGGTTAGAAAGGGGAGCAGATGACCTGTCGTTCCTTTGACAAACCTTCCTCATTCGGCGGTAGCGGCCGAACTACCCAAGACGCTAGAACAGGTCTATAAAAATGCAAGCAAAAACATTTTTGGACAGGGTCGGGAAAAGGAAAATTCATTTTGTACGGACGTTTTTTTGTAGCGATGGTGTTTGCGCTCATGGCCGGCTGTTCCTTCTTCGGGCCGAAGGTGGACCTCGACAGCCTGACCCTCGACGTCGCACCGAAGGCCAATGACGACACGCCGATTGCCGTGGATTTCATTGCGGTCGCCGACCCGGATCTGCTCAAGCAACTCTCGGGCATCAGCGCCAGCCAGTGGTTTGCCGGACGCGAGCAGTACCAGCGCGACTATCGTCAGTTGATGAGTGTGTGGGGACTGGAGCTGGTGCCGGGGCAATTCATCGACCGCCAACCCTTCCCGCTGGGGGGCAAGAAGGCCGCTGGACTTTTAGTCTTCGCCAGCTATAACACACCCGGAGCGCACCGATTGCGCCTCGATGACCAGAGCGAAGCGTGGCTGAAATTCGACAGTCGCGAGATGACGCTGGTCAATCCCACCGAGCACTGAAAAACCACCGCTGCCGCCGGATCGCGGCGTAGTCGAAGGGAGTCGTATGAGTCTGCTACCTGACGCGGTTTGCTGGCACGAAGGCATGCAATTGCTGCCGCAGCATTTTCAGTTGCAAGGGCTGCGGGCCGAAGCGCTCGGGGCGCATCTGGCGCAGGCGTGCAACCCGTGGTTCTGGGGCGTCAGCCATATGGAATTCGACCCGTCGGCGCTGAGCGCAGGCGTGGTGCGGGTGGTGTCGCTGCAAGGCACTCTGCCCGACGGTTTGCCGGTGGACTTGCAGGCCGGGATCGGCCCGACCCTGGAGCTGGACGTCAGCACCGCGATCGACGCCACCGACGATGCCACCGTCACCGTGTATCTGGCGATCAGCCCGATGTGGCGCGCCGGGCAATTGCTGCCGCTCAAGGGCCGTTTGCAGTCGGTGGTCGGCGAGGCCTTGCCGGACCTCACCAGCGGTGAATTCCCTGAGTCGATCACGGTCTGGCGACCCAACCCACGGCTGTGCACGCAACTGAACAAGGCGGATTCGATCTGCCTGCCGCTGTTGAAGATCCGCAAGGAGGGTGGTGGTTTTCTGCCGCTGACCTACACCGCACCGACGCCGCTGCTGTTGCCGGAGTCGCCACTGGGTCGCCGCATCGCCGGACTCTGCGCGCGGGCGCGGGAGAAGTGCCTGTTTCTTGGTGGCCGCTTGCGTCAGGCGCAACAGGCCGGCAATCAGGACGATGCCCTGGAAATCCGTCGCCAGTTGACCGCACTGTGGGCGCGTCTGCCGGAAGTCGAAGGCGCACTCAACAGCCGCATCGCCCACCCGCAAAGTCTTTACGTGCACTTGCTCGGTCTGGCTGGCGCGTGGTCGGCGCTTGATCCGCTGGCCGGGGTGCCGGCGTTTGCGCCGCTGGATTTTCTTGAGTTACAGCGCGGTTACGACGCCGTGTTGCAGTGGCTGGAAACCACCCTGGAACTGATCCGTGCCGGTTATCGCAGCCTGCCATTCGAACGCAGTGAACAGCACTTTTCGATCCAGTTGCCCGACGAGCAGCCGAGCCAGCGTCTGGTCATCGGCCTGCGCATGCCCAACGGCGCCAGCGAGCAGGCTGCCGGCGACTGGCTGCGTGGCGCGATCATCGCTTCGGCGCCGCATATCGCCTTGCTCAGCCGTCAGCGCATGAGCGGTTTGCCCCATCAGGCGATGAGTCGCAGCGAACAAGTGGCCTACAGCGTCGGCGATGACACGCGCCTGTTTGTGGTCACGGCCGAAGGCGCCTGGTTCGACGCCCAACTGCCGCTGACCATCGCCGCGCCTGCTGCGAAGCTGACCAGCAGCCCCTGGCAGGTGGTGCTGTTTGTCGCCCAGAACAGTGAAAGTGCCTGATCACACAAGGAACGCCGTATGTCGCAGGGAAGTGCCGCAAGCCTGGGGTTGCAGGACGCACCGTTGAGCAGCGCGTTCCGCCAGACGTGGCAGCAATGGCAACAGGATTGGGCACAATTGCCCAAGGACAGCGAGGACGAAGCGGCGCTGGTGGAGACCGTGGTCGAGCTGTCGACCCAGGCTTCGCAGCGACTGTGGCGCACGGCGTATTCGCGGGTCGGCGACTCGGCGACCGAGCAGGTCAAGGCGCTGGTGTACGCGTTCGTCGCACTGGTCGATGAAACCCTGCTGTTCAGCCCGTGGCCGGGACAAGCGGCGTGGCAGGACAAACCACTGGAGTCGCGGCTGTATTCCAGTCGCCAGGCTGGCGAGCAAGTGCCGGCGGCCATTCAAACCCTGCTCGATGAACAACAACCGACCACCCGCGACCTCGCCAACGTGTATTTGCAATGCCTGATTCTCGGCTTTCACGGGCGTCTGCGCGGCGAACACAGCCAGGCGCAGCTGGCGAAATGGCGGCTGGCGCTGTTCAACTTTGCCTGGCAGGACGACGCCACTTACGACGATGTCAGTCAGCGACTGGTGCAACCGTCGCTGGCCGCGCCGTTGCAGTTGCCGGTCCGCACGGCGCTGCCGGACGGCTTTCGTCTGGCGCTGGGCATTCTGGCAATGGTGTTGCTGTTGACCGGGTTCGGCCAGTTGCTCTGGCGTGACATTCGCTCCGAGCTGGAACCGGTGCTGCAAATGCCCGATTCCGTGGCCACGCCGGAGCAAGACTCATGAGCACCCTGACGATTGTCGCGTGGGTCGTCGGGTTGCTGTTGCTGCTGGTGATCATCGCTGTGGCGGTGTGGTGGCTGCGCACCCAGAGTGGTGCGGCGATCCGCAGTTTCTATGCGGCCGTACGCCATATGGAACAGGAGCAGGGCAGTCGCGATCGGTATGAGATGCCGTGGCTGCTGATGCTCGGCGATGACACTCAAGGTACGCAGCTGGTCACTGAATGGCATTTGCAACCCACCGACAAACCGGCGTGGTTCGGTCGTTGGTGGTCGGACCCCGAGGGCGCGGTGCTGGTGGTGCCGCAGGCGCTGTTCTTGCCGGACGACGGCATGCATCTGCAACGCGGTGGCTGGTGGCGGCTGCTCGGGTTGATCCTGCGCCTGCGCAGCAAACGGCCGCTGGACGGCGTGATCTGGACCGTGCCGGTCAGCCACCTGAGCAATCTGGAGCAGGCAGCGAGCCTCGGTCTGGCCGCACGCCGCCGCTTCATTGATCTGCTGCAACGCTTTGGCTTGAGCGTGCCGGTGTACGTGATCGTTACGGGACTTGAAGAGTTGCCGGGGTTTCAGGAGCTGATTGATGCCTTGCCCGATGAGGCTCGTGAACGCACCTTGGGCTGGTCGTCGCCCTACGCGCGCGATGCTGTGTGGCAAGGGCAGTGGAGCGATCAGGCGCTGGACCGTATTCATCGTGCCGTGGCTGAAGCAGTGATCGAAATCGGCACCTTGTCCGGGCATCTGAGCGCCGATCTGTATGCGTTGCCCGAGCGTCTGGAAACCCTGCGCCGTGGTTTGCAGAGTGTGCTGGAGCCGGTTTTTCAGGGCAATGCGCAGGGTGAGGCGCCGTGCTTTCGCGGGGTGTACTTCAGTGCGAGTCAGGCTAGCGAGGACGCCAGGGACGGTTTTTCCGCCGATGACAGCGGCTTGCAGCAAAGCGTGTTCGTGCGCCAGTTGTGGCGTCAGCGTCTGGTCGGCGAACGGGGCCTGGCGCAAGGGGTGCCGCGCCTGTTGCGCCTGCGTCAGCGCTGGCAACGGCTGACCGCCGGGGTGGCGCTGGTGGTCGGGGTGATCTGGGCGGTGGCGATGCTGTGGGTCTGGCACCAGTCGGTCAAGGATGCCCACGAGCTGGCGCGGCTGATGCAGGGTGCGCAGAAGAGCTACTTGGCGGTCACCGATGACGCACATCGGCTCGAGCCGACCCGGCGCAACGTGCAGAGTTTCTGGCGGGTGCTGGAGCGTGCGCCGCACTGGCACTATGTGTCGCTGGCGTTTCCGACCTCGTGGTTTTCCTCCCTCGACACTCAGCTCGAACAAGAGGTGTTCAAGTCAACGCAACGCCACATGCTCGTGCCTCTGCACGAATGGCTGGTCGACGAACTGGACAGGATCAAGGCGATCCGCGCCACCGACCGACGCAGCAGCCTCGAAAGCGAAGACCCGGCGCAGTGGCAGAACTATCAGAAGGCGAGCGATCTGGTCGACCGCGCGCTGCGCCTCGAGTTGCAAAACCAATTGTTCGGGGAGGTCCAGAACAATCAACGGGCGCCGCTGGATGACCTGGTGAAACTGAGCAACAGCGCGCTGTCGCTCAATCTCAACGCGGCGACCTTGCCCCATGCGGCGTACTACAACCGCCTGCTGGCAGCAGGGGATGGCGGCGATTTGCAAGCGCTGGATCTGAGCGTCGAGCGGCCCTTGATCACCAGCCACTTTACCGGGCTGATGGAGCGTTGGCTCGATCAGTACTTCCTCGCCGACAACTTCGTCAGCAAGGCCGGATATCTCAAGCTGCACCTGGAGCAACTGGAGGCCGGCAGCGGCAACAGCCTGACCGAACTGGAAGACCTGCGGGCACTGATCGACGACCTGCAAGCGGCGATCGCCCTGACCAATTCCACCTGGAGCCGCGGCAAAGGCCAGGAACTGGTGCCGGGTTATCGAGAGTTTCTCGACAAGGTGCACAAAAGCATCTTGCTTGGCCCTGCCGTCGAGCAGCAACTGGAGGCCCAGGCGAGCAAGTTGCAGCAGAGTTTCCGCGATCAGTGGATCGCCCAGGTCGGCTCGCGCGGCAACTTGCTGATCCAGCAGGGCAGTGGGCAACTGGCATTGCAGGAACATGTGGTCAAACTCGACAACGCGGTGCAGGCGCTGTTCAAACGTGACTTCGTTTCGGTCGCTCTGCGCGCCAGTCAGGACAGCGCCAATCTGCGAGGTCAGACCGTGGATGGCGATGACCTCAACACCTCGTTGAACTACTTCTCCAGTTACAAGAGTTACATCGCCGAAGAACTGCCGCGCATTCCGCCGGCTTATCGTGAAGCCTTGCTGCAAACCGCCGAAAGTGCTGCCGCGCAGGCGATGTGGCTGAGCCTCAAGGATCACGACGATCAAATGCATCCTTATGCGGTGTTCAATGTACAGGCCGAGCAGGCGATGGCGTTGCAAAAGGCCTTTGTCGAAGTGCATCGCAACGATCTTGCTGCGCGGCTGCAAGGCGCCCTCAATCGTCGGGCACTGGCACAAATCGTTGGCGGTCTTGATGAAATCACCGCGCAACCGCTGTTCGCCGGACGCACCGAAATCAGCCAGTGGGACGGCTCGAAAAACCTCGGCCTGCAACTCTATGGCGCCAACGATGTGCAGGACTTGAAGCTGAGCCTCAAGCAGCAGTTCAACACCATGCTCGGCATCACCGAACGGCGCACGTCGGCATTGCAGTGGTTGATGGCCCAACAGGGCAATCTGTCGGCGCTGGATTACGAGCGGGTCACCCAGTTCAGCGCACTCAATGACGAATTGCTCAAGTACAAGGAGGCGAACCCGGCGAGTTCACCGGCGCAGATCGAGCAACTGGTCAGCCGCGATTTCATCGAGATGGACACCGCCTCCTGCGTGCAGGTCCTGCAGACCGCCAACCTTGCTGGTGGCCGCGGGACCCTGGCGATGCGTGCGGTGGAATTGCAGCAGTCGGCCATGCAGCGTTGCCAGTACCTGCAACAACAGCAGGCTGCGGCGGCGTGGAATGAACTGGCCAATTACTTCAATCAGTACCTGGCCGATCGCTTCCCCTTCGCCAACGGCGTGCAGGCGCAGGATGCCGACCCGGCGCGCGTCCAGCATTTTCTCGAGATCATCGACAAACGCCTGCCGGTGGCCCAGGCCGGGCTGGTGCTGAGCCAGACTCCCGAACGCCAGGCGGCAGAAGACTTCCTCAACCGCTTGAAGCAGGCCAGCACGTGGCTGACGCCGCTGTTCGTGCGCGACAAGAGTGGCATTCTCGGCGTTGAACTTGATGTGCGCTGGCGTACCGATCGCGAGGACGAAAAGGGCGCCGATCAGGTGATTGCCTGGGGTCTGCTCGCTGGCAGTCAGCAGATCAACTATCCCGCCGCCGAGCAACCGAACCTGCGCTGGATGGTCGGCCAGCCTGTTCGCCTGACCCTGCGTTGGGCGCGCAATGGCAAGGAACGTCCAGTCAACGATCCGCTGCAACCGAACCTGGTGGTGCGCGATCTGGAAGCCGGTTGGGAATACGGCGGGCCGTGGTCGTTGCTGCGCATGATGCGTGCGCACTTCTCTGTGCAGCGTCAGCCGAGCATGGATTACACCGATTTTCCATTGACCTTGCGCCTGCCGGTGACGGCCTCGACAGACAGCGTCACCAGCGAATTCACGCGGATGTACGTGCGGCTGTCGCTGATGAGTCAGGGCTCGAAACTGCCGCTGGCGATTGCGCCGCTGCCGACCCGCGCACCGCGTTCACCGTTCCAGTTCACCGGCACCACGGCCGCCATTGAAACGCAGAAGGAGGGCCTGTGAGCCTGCCATTAACCCAATTGCCGGACTTGATTGATCAGTTGCTCGCACCGATCAGCGCCGAAGCGCCGTGTGGCGTCGATTTGCGTTATGAACGCGAGTTTGATCAGTTGCGTGATCTGCGTCGCGAGGATGATGCGAGCTTGCCGACCGGGGTCTGGCAGTCGACGCTGAAGCGGGCGAATTGGCCGGAAGTGGAGAAACTCACGACGACGTTATTGCTGGAACGCAGCAAGGACCTGATGCTCAGTGCCTGGCTGGGCGAGGCGTGGCTGCACCTGCAAGCGCTGGATGGACTGCCCGGCAGCCTGGCGTTGATCGCCGGGTTGTGCGAACGCTTTCCCGAGCATCTGCACCCGCAGGCCGAGGACGGCGATCAGTCCTGGCGGGTCATCCCGCTGGAATGGCTGGTGCGGCGTTACAGTGAAATCCTGCTGACGCGGGTGCCATTGTTCGGCACCCGTAACAGTGATTTCGAGAGCTGCACCCTTGAGGTATGGCGGCGCTTGCAGCTGCAGCAGGTACAGGTCAACGACAGTAAAAATGCCAAGAGCTCGGCGGAAACCGCGCGCAACGAACAGAAGAAACTCAACGAACAGATCCGCGCCACGCCGTTGGCCTTTTGGCTGCGCACCCAGGGCAATCTGCTACTGAGCCTGCAACATCTGCAACGGCTCGACACCTGGAGCGATGCCTATCTGGGCGAACAGGGCCCAGGGTTGCGGCCGTTGCAGGAAACCATTCAAGCGCTGCTGACGCTGGTTCAGGAGTTTATCGCCATGCACCCACAACAACCGGCGCCGCCACCGCCGCTCGCCGAAGCACCGCCCGCTGTGGCACAGCCTGAAGCGCAGGCGCCGGTTGCGCAGGTATTCCGCGAACCGGCCAGCCGTGAGGAGGCTTACCGGCAATTGCTGCTGATTGCCGAATACCTGGCCCGCACCGAACCCCACAGCCCGGTGCCGTATCTGATCCGGCGCGGGGTCGAGTGGGGCAACAAGCCGCTGAGCGAACTGCTCGGTGAATTGATCTCCGCCGATGCCGAATCGCGACGCCTGTGGACCTTGCTTGGCGTGCTCTAGTGCACGCGCTGGTTGGAGATTCGCGGCGGCAGGGCGATGGGGGTCAGCACCGGTTGCCCGGAGAAAAACGCCACGAGGTTTTTCCCCACCAGTTCCACCGTGCCTTGGGTGGCTTCCGGTGACAACCCGGCGACATGTGGCGTGAGCAACACGTTGCTGAGGGTTTTCAGCGCGTCGGGCACTTGTGGCTCATGATCGAACACGTCCAGTGCGGCGCCGGCAATGCGCCGTTGCTCGAGGGCGGCGATCAGATCTGCCGTGGCAATCACACTGGCGCGGGCGATATTGACGATAAAGCCTTTCGGCCCGAGGGCATCGAGCACCGCGCGCGTGACCAGCGATTGCGTGCCGATGCCGCCGGGAGTGGCGACGACGAGAAAATCCGAGGCTCTTGCCAGATCGGTCGGGGTCGAGCAAAAGGCGTAGGGCACGTCAGTGCGCACCTGGCGGCTGTGGTAACTGATTGCCATGTCGAAGCCCAGGTGGGCGCGTTTGGCAATCGCCATGCCCACCGCGCCGAGGCCGAGAACCCCCAGGCGTTTGCCCGCCAGCGACGGGCGCATGATCTTTGGCCACTCGCCCCGGCGCACCGCCGCATCGCAGCGCGGAATATCCCGCACCAGCGCCAGCAGCATGGCCATGGCGTGGTCGGCCACCGACGAGGCGTTGACCCCGGCGCCATTGGTGACGGTAATCCCGCGGTCACTGGCGGCTTGCAGATCGACCTGCTCGTAACCGGCGCCGATCACCGTGATGATCTTCAGCGCGGGCAGGGCGGCGATTTCTTCGGCGGTCAGGCCCAGTGGCCCGCGGGTCAATACGGCGTCGATGCGGCTACCCTGGCTGGCGATGGCCTGCGCGCGTTCGGCCGGCGTCGGCGCGAGAATCAGGTGAAAGCCCTGATGTTCGAGAATCGGCAGATAGTCATTGATGGTTTCAACCAGTACCAGAACGGTGGCGGGCATTGCGCGGCTCCTGAGATCGTCGGCGGGGTTGGTTCGCGAAAGTCGTAGCAGAGTGCTGATTGCGGAGCGGCCTGGCAATCTTTGTCATTCGCGCTGTGATTGATTCTGGACGCCTTCGCGCAAGAAGCAAGCGCACCGCAATACCGGCCATCCAGTGTGCCGGCATGATCACTGGGCTGCCCGGGCCCTGGTTTGTTCGGCGAGGGCAATCGGTTTGAAATCATAAGTGGGATAGAACTCGGTCCGGTAACTGCCCCACG
Source organism: Pseudomonas monsensis (assembly GCF_014268495.2). Classification (NCBI taxonomy): domain Bacteria; kingdom Pseudomonadati; phylum Pseudomonadota; class Gammaproteobacteria; order Pseudomonadales; family Pseudomonadaceae; genus Pseudomonas; species Pseudomonas monsensis. Next base: position 2,732,923 of record NZ_CP077087.1, read on the forward strand.
CGGTGTTCTCCAGGGCGAGGTTGACTTCCGCCAGACGCGAAGCCGGGAAGCGCACGGTGACCACCTGGCCGATGCCCATCATGATGTTCCAGCTCACCACTTCGACGCCGGCCGGGGGGAAGGTTTCATAGAACCCCTGGCGAGCGAGCTGAGCCTTGATTTCGCTTAACGGTCGCGACTGATCGTGTTTCAGAAACACGGTGAGCATCATCGCGTTGTCCGGAGTGGCAGCCGCATGGTTTGCAGCTGGAGTGACGGCTTGTGCATGAACAGCGCTGCAGCAGACCGAAGCGATCAGCGCTGTCGACATCAGCAGTGTTTTAAGTTTTTGCACGATGGGCATCCTGTTTTATTGTTTGATGGCCGCCCGGGGTTTCATCGGGCGGTATTCATTGCCATATTCGTCGCGGGAAAATATAGGCCCGGATTGAAAGTCTGTTCAATGGCGGGGAAGTTGCTTGTAACAAATAAACTTTTAGTCACGTTTTGTTATGGTTTTATAAGGTGTTTTTAGTTGTAGGAAATATCTGAGTTCTTTGATGATTTATACGGTGGGTAATATTCTTTTCGCGCGATACAGGTGCGGGTTATTGCCAGTCACAATAAATACTTAAACAAAGTTGTAGGAAAACGAGCGCCAATAAAAGAGGGCATTGACGCCGCCGCACTTTGGTGCAACGGCGCAGCCCCGGCTCAGAACGTCCCATCGACACGGGTGAGCAGCCCTGCGAACGCCGCGTGGCGGGAGGTGAAGGGCGGTCAACTGGCGTATTGCGCGATGCCATTGCCGAACGACCAGTTCTCTTTTTTCACTTCCACCAGATTGATGAACACGTCTTCGAGACGGATGCCCAGTTGGGTGTTGAGGTTTTGGGCGATGGTCTGATAGAGCGCTTTTTTCTGCTCCAGGGTGCGGCCTTCGTTGAGCGTTATCTGGATGATTACCAATTGGTCTGTGCGCTGGATGCCCAGGTACTGCGGGTCGAAAATGAAGTGCTCGCCATCGTGCTCGGCAAGGATCTGGAAGTTGTCGTGCTCCGGCACATTGATGGTGCTGCGCATGGCGGCGTAGACCTGTTCGCCGATGTGTCTGGCGAAGTGGGGGGCGGGGTTTTGTTTGATGTCAACGCGAACCAAAGGCATGAGAAGGCTCCGCAGGGCAGGGGACTCATCTCACGCTAGATCATGTGGCCTAAATTGAAAGGCTTGGGTGCTTGAGCTCGAAAAGATGTATCAAAAACGACATTTCAGGTGTCTCTCAGCGACAGCTTTATTCCCAAAAGCGACACCCCGCTGATCTGCACCGCACAACCATTCCTCAGCTAAGTCTTTGCTTCTGCTCATTTATCGCGGAGAATCGCGCCCCTGTTTCGGCCGGGGCATGTCTGTCGGTTTTTTCCGATGCGTCCTGACCGAGTGGCAAGTGACCGGAATGCGGAGATCCGACCGGATGAATGATCAGGCCAAAAGCGTCGATCAACGCTTTGATGCAGCAGCACCCGCTGAACTTTCGAGCTGGAATCGCCAGGACACCACCTGGATGTTGGGACTGTTTGGGACGGCCATCGGCGCCGGTACCCTGTTTTTGCCGATCAACGCAGGGCTGGGAGGCTTCTGGCCGCTGGTGATCCTTGCGCTGCTGGCTTTCCCGATGACGTTCTACGCACACCGTGGCCTGACCCGCTTCGTGCTCTCCGGTCGCGAAGGCGCCGACATCACTGACGTGGTCGAGGAGCATTTCGGCATCAAGGCCGGGGCGCTGATCACCTTGCTGTATTTCTTCGCCATCTTCCCGATCCTGCTGATTTACAGCGTTGGCCTGACCAACACGGTCGCGAGTTTCCTTGAACACCAACTGCACATCACGCCACCACCGCGCGCGTTGCTGTCGTTCGTGCTGATCCTCGGCCTGCTGGCCGTGGTGCGTTGCGGTGAGCAGGCGATCGTCAAGGCGATGAGCCTGATGGTGTATCCGTTTATCGTCGCGCTGCTGTTTCTGGCGGTGTATCTGATTCCGCACTGGAACGGTGGCATCCTGACCACCGCTTCGCAGGTGCCCGCACCGTCGGCGCTGCTGCACACCCTGTGGCTGGCGATTCCGGTGATGGTGTTCTCGTTCAACCACTCGCCGATCATCTCGGCCTTCGCGGTGGATCAGAAGCGTCGTTACGGGGTTCACGCCGAAGAACGCAGCTCGCAGATCCTGTCCCGTGCGCACCTGTTGATGGTGGCGATGGTGCTGTTCTTCGTGTTCAGTTGCGTGCTGACCCTGTCGCCGGAACAACTGGCCGAAGCCAAGGCGCAGAACCTGTCGATCCTGTCGTACCTGGCCAACCACTTCAGCAACCCGACCATCGCGTTTGCCGCGCCGCTGATTGCGTTTGTGGCGATTTCCAAGTCGTTCCTCGGTCACTACATCGGTGCCAGTGAAGGCTTGAAAGGCCTGATCGTCAAAAGCGGCAAGCGTCCGGGTGCCAAGGCGCTGGATCGCATTGTCGCGGCGTTCATGCTGGTCATCTGCTGGATCGTCGCAACGCTGAACCCGAGCATCCTCGGCATGATCGAGACCATCGGTGGTCCGGTGATCGCAGCCATCCTGTTCCTGATGCCGATGTATGCGATTCGCAAGGTGCCGGCGATGGCCCGTTATCGTGGTCAGGCGTCGAACGTATTTGTCACCGCCGTGGGGCTGGTAGCGATTTCGGCGCTGGTTTATTCGCTGAGCGCTTAAGGCGAGATCGAGAGATCGCCGCCTGCGGGGTTTTATCTACACCCGCAGGCGCTGCCGAGGGCGGCGATCTTTTGCTTTTCAGCTACAGTAGGCCGCTGCGCATCCGTGATGCGCAGCGGCTTTTTTTCGTCTGGAGACAGTGGATTGTCGAGCGCGCCCCAAGCTGTAGAACCACCCAATCGCTGGCAGGACATTCTCGCCGGACTGTCGATTGCCGGCCTGTTGTTGCCCGAAGCCGTCGCCTATTCGACCATCGCCGCATTGGCGCCCCAGGCCGGGGTAATTGCCTTGTTTGCGGGTTTGCTCTGCTATGGGCTGTTCGGCACCAGCCGTTTCGCCATCGTCTCGGCGACGTCATCGTCAGCTGCCGTGCTGGCGGCGGCCACGGCGTCGCTGGCCAATGGCGATCCGCAACTGCGCGCGAGCCTGGCGATCGGCCTGGTGCTGGTCACGGGTGGGTTGTTTCTGCTGGCGGGGATCTTTCGTTTTGGTAGCGTTACCGCGTTTATCGCCAAACCGGTGTTGCGCGGATTTGCCTTCGGACTGGCGCTGACCATCATTATCAAGCAGGTCGCCAGCGTCGTCGGCGTGCACTTGACCGACGCGAATCTGGTGCGCTTCGCCCCGCAATTACTCGAACAACTGCCGCAATGGAACTGGCCGGCGGCCGCTGTCGCTGGCGTCGCGCTGGTGTTGTTGTGGCTGTTTTCGCGATTCCCCCGAGTGCCCGGTGGCTTGCTGGTGGTCGGCATCGGCATCGCCGCCGGGCAGTGGCTGAACCTGCCGGCGTATGGCGTGAAGATGATCGGGCTGATTGACCTGAGTCTGGAGGTGCCGAATCTGCCGGTGTTGCCGTTCGCTGACTGGCTCCGGTTGGGTGAAGTGGCGTTCGCGATGGTGATGATTCTGTATGCCGAGTCCTACGGTTCGATCAGCTCGTTTGCGCTCAAGCATGGCGACCGCGTCACCTCCAACCGCGATCTGCTGGCACTCGGCGCCTCGAATCTGCTGTCTGGATTGTTCCACGGCATGCCGGCAGGGGCGGGCTATTCGGCGACTTCGGCGAACGAGGCAGCGGGGGCAACGTCACGCTGGGCGGGCGGGGTAGCGGCGCTGGTGGTGCTAGTGATCGTACTGACGGTGCTGCCATGGATCGCCCTGACGCCGGAGCCGATTCTGGCGGCGATCGTCATGCACGCCCTTGGCCGCGGCTTGAGTCTGCAGCCGCTGGGCCGCTATTTCATCTGGCGTCGGGACCGGGTGCTGGTGTTGTGCGCGGTGGCGGCGGTGCTGGTGCTGGGTATTCTCGACGGCTTGCTGGTGTCGGTAGCCATCAGCGTGTTGCTGATGCTCAAACAGATGTCGGCGGCGGATATTCAGGTGCTCGGGCGGATCGACGGCGGGCACGATTTTGTCGATTTGCAGCGCCATCCAACGGCGATGGTTGAGCCGGGCGTGTTGATCTTGCGACCCAGCGAGGCGCTGTTTTTCGCCAATGTGGAGCGAATTCTCGGTGCGGCGCTGCACTTGATACGTCATTCGGACGCGCCGCTGCATACGGTGATTATCAGTCTGGAGGAAAGCCCGGACCTGGACGGTACCAGTATCGAGGCGATGCAGGAGTTCTTCCTGCGCGTGCATCAGGAAGACAAGCGGTTGATTCTGGCGCGGCTCAAGCATGAGGCGCTGGCTGCGCTGGAAGCGTTGCCGGAGGTTACGGCCAATGGGGTGATCCTCAGCGGATTGAGCGTTGATGGCGCGGTGCAGCAGGCCCTCAAGCCCAACACTGACCCCTTGTAGGCCTTCGCTATTTTCAACGTATAAAAAAACGCCGCTCATCTCACGATGGGCCGCGTTTTTCATTGCTTTGTAACGTTAGGCTTGAACGACCGGGATCTTGGCGTTCGCAGCAGCTTCACGGAACTCGGCGATCTGGTCGAAGGACAGGTAGCGGTAAACATCGGCCGCCATGCTGTCGATCTTGCCAGCGTATTTCATGTACTCCTCGACGGTCGGCAGGCGACCCAGGATCGAGGCTACGGACGCCAGCTCAGCCGAAGCCAGGTAGACGTTCGCGCCGTCGCCCAGACGGTTCGGGAAGTTACGGGTCGAAGTCGAGACCACGGTGCTGTTCGGCTCAACGCGTGCCTGGTTACCCATGCACAGCGAGCAGCCTGGCATTTCCATGCGTGCGCCGGCCTTGCCGTAGATGCCGTAGTAGCCTTCTTCGGTCAGTTGGTGAGCGTCCATCTTGGTCGGCGGCGACAGCCACAGACGGGTTGGCAGCTGACCCTTGACCTGATCCAGCAGCTTACCGGCAGCGCGGAAGTGACCGATGTTGGTCATGCACGAACCGATGAACACTTCGTCGATCTTCTCGCCAGCAACGCTGGACAGCAGACGGGCGTCGTCCGGGTCGTTCGGCGCGCACAGTACAGGCTCGCTGATGTCGGCCAGGTCGATTTCGATGACTTCGGCGTATTCGGCGTCGGCATCGGCTTCCATCAGTTCCGGGTTGGCAACCCAGGCTTCCATCGCTTGCGCGCGACGTTCCAGGGTACGCGCATCGCCGTAGCCTTCGCCGATCATCCAGCGCAGCAGGGTGATGTTGGAGTTCAGGTACTCGGTGATCGACTCTTTCGACAGCTTGATGGTGCAACCGGCAGCCGAACGCTCGGCCGAGGCGTCGGACAGTTCGAACGCCTGTTCCAGGGTCAGACCTTCCAGGCCTTCGATTTCCAGGATGCGGCCGGAGAAGGCGTTTTTCTTGCCTTTCTTCTCGACGGTCAGCAGACCGTTCTGGATGGCGAAGTAAGGAATCGCATGAACCAGGTCACGCAGGGTGATGCCAGGTTTCATTTTGCCTTTGAAGCGCACCAGGATCGATTCCGGCATGTCCAGCGGCATGACGCCGGTGGCAGCGGCGAACGCGACCAGACCGGAACCGGCCGGGAACGAGATGCCCATCGGGAAACGGGTGTGCGAGTCACCACCGGTACCTACGGTGTCCGGCAGCAGCATGCGGTTCAGCCACGAGTGGATGATGCCGTCGCCCGGACGCAGGGAAACGCCGCCGCGGGTCATGATGAAGTCAGGCAGGGTGTGGTGAGTGGTCACGTCGATCGGCTTTGGATACGCCGCGGTATGGCAGAACGACTGCATTACCAGGTCAGCGGAGAAGCCCAGGCACGCCAGGTCTTTCAGTTCGTCACGGGTCATTGGACCGGTGGTGTCCTGAGAACCTACGGTGGTCATCTTCGGTTCGCAGTAGGTGCCAGGACGAACGCCTTGGCCTTCTGCCAGACCGCACGCCTTGCCGACCATTTTCTGCGCCAGGGTGAAGCCCTTGGTGCTTTCAGCCGGTGCTTCCGGCTTCTTGAACAGGTCGAATGCTGGCAGACCCAGTTCGGCGCGAGCCTTCTCGGTCAGGCCACGGCCGATGATCAGCGGGATACGACCGCCGGCACGGACTTCGTCCAGCAGCACAGGGGTCTTCATTTCGAAGGTGGTGATGACTTCGTCGGTACCGTGCTTGCAGACTTTGCCAGCGTGCGGGTACAGGTCGATCACGTCGCCCATGTTCATGTTCGATACGTCGAACTCGATTGGCAGTGCGCCGGCATCTTCCATGGTGTTGTAGAAGATCGGAGCGATTTTGCTGCCGAAGCAGAAACCGCCAGCGCGCTTGTTCGGCACGTAAGGGATGTCGTCGCCGAAGAACCACAGCACCGAGTTGGTCGCCGATTTACGCGAAGAACCGGTACCGACCACGTCACCGACGTAGGCGATCGGGAAGCCTTGACCGCGCATTTCTTCGATCTGCTTCATCGGGCCGGTCTTGCCTTGCTCGTCCGGAACGATGCCGTCACGGGCCATTTTCAGCATGGCCAGGGCGTGCAGCGGGATGTCCGGACGCGACCAGGCGTCTGGCGCCGGGGACAGGTCGTCGGTGTTGGTTTCGCCGGTTACTTTGAATACGCGCAGGCTGATTTTGTCTTCCAGCACAGGGCGCTTCTTGAACCACTCGCCGTCAGCCCAGGATTGCAGCACGGCTTTGGCGTGAACGTTGCCGTTCTTGGCTTTTTCAGCCACGTCGTGGAAGGCATCGAACATCAGCAGGGTGTGCTTGAGTTCTTCGGCAGCCACTGGCGCCAGTTCGGCGTCGTCCAGCAGTTCAACCAGGGTCACGATGTTGTAGCCGCCCTGCATGGTGCCGAGCAGTTCTACAGCGCGCTTCTTGTCCAGCAGAGGGGAGGTGACTTCGCCTTTGGCCAGGGCCGACAGGAAACCGGCTTTGACGTAAGCGGCTTCGTCCACTCCTGGTGGTACGCGATTGGTGATCAGGTCAACGAGGAAAGCTTCTTCGCCAGCCGGAGGATTCTTCAGCAGCTCGACCAGGCCTGCAGTTTGTTCGGCGTTAAGCGGCTGGGGAACGATACCCAGGGCTGCACGCTCTTCGATATGTTTGCGGTAGGCTTCAAGCACAGTTATTACCCTCATCAGTGGTCCCAAATGGGTGTCCGGGACGCTCATCCCGAAATGGCCGTACTCATGCACCTCACGACGTTGTGGGTCGCTCGGTCAGAATTACCGGCAATTCCTTACAGAAGCTGCTTTCAAAGTTTTACGCCTGCAGAACGGGGAGCTGATGAGGGTTGGCGACAGGCTTTTCCCCGCTGGAAAAACCCTTCGCCAACACCGCTCTGAAGGAACGACTGTGCTCGTGACGCTTTGAAAACAGCTTCTAACGGACATTGGCGCCTTAAAAGGCTGGCTGATTCTACGGCAAAAAAAATTTAAAGGTAAGTCGGGCTCTATTGGACTTTGGTGGCGTTGTGCGTGCACGGGGCAAACCGCGATCGAGGCCTTGCCCCTGACGTTTGAGGGGTGATCAATGCCCGACAAAGGGCTAACATGCCGGCCTGTTCCGCGTTTCAGTGTTTTGCCAATTTATGCCCAATCAGACCATCAAGACCCCCTGCGTCGGCCTCTGCTCCACTGTTTACGGTGATCTGGTGTGCCGTGGCTGCAAGCGTTTCCACCACGAAGTGATCAACTGGAATGGTTACGGGGAGGAGGAAAAGCGCGCGGTGTGGTTGCGTCTGGAGCAGTTGCTGTCACAAGTGATGGCGAGCAAGGTCGAGATCTTTGATCCGGCGCGCCTGCGCCAGCAGCTGGAACAGCGCAAGATCCGCTTCGTGCCGCATCAGTCGGAGTACTGCTGGGCGTATCAGCTGATTGCCCGAGGGGCCCGGGTGATCATTAATCTGGAGGCCTACGGGATGGTACTGCTGCCGGAGTTCCGCGACTGGAACCTGCCGGAACTGCGCGATGCCATTGATCGGGAATTCTTCCTGCTGTCGGAAGCGCACTACCAGCGCTACATCGCCCCGGGCTTTTTGAAAGACGCCTTCGGCGCTTGAAAGCTTCGCGAGCAAGCTCGCTCCCACAATGATTTTGTGAACGACATCAATTCAATGTGGGAGCGAGCTTGCTCGCGAAGGGGCCGGTTCAGGCACCGCAATCCTTAGTGCTTCACCGTCAGCTCCACCAGATGATCCTCAACCTCCTGCGGCTTGAGCACCAGCACATCGCTTTCCAGTGCATCCAGCACCACTTCGGCGGTATTGCCGATCAGCGCCCCTGACAACCCGGTGCGCGCCACGGTGCCGATGACCGTCACCGCCGCCTTCAGCTTGTGCGCCATGAACGGGATCAACACGTCCGCCGGACCTTCTTCGATGTGCAGATGCGCATCATCGACATCGAACTCCGCCTGAAACGCCCGGCATTGCTCGCGATAGCGCGCCTCGATGGTTTCACTCAACTGCATGGTCGTATCGGCCGCCGACAGCATCGGCGATGGGTGGGCGCTGATCACATGCAAATACCCCTTGGCCAGGCTGGCAATGTCGTAGCCGTGATCAATGATGGTGGTGTGCAGATGCCGGTGCTCGCCATCGGCATTGCCGACATCGACGGCCGCGAGGATCACCCGGTCTTTCCAGGAAGTGGAGGTTTTCACCAGCAACACCGGGGTCGGGCAGTGGCGCAACAGTTTCCAGTCCGCCGGGGTCAGCAGGGCTTTTTTCAGCGAGCTGTCGGGGAAATGCTGCTTGATCACCAGACCGCAGCCTTCGGCCTGCTGCACGTCGATGATGGTTTCGTGCAGGCTCTCGTTCCATGCCTGTTCGGTGGTGACGCTGTAGCCGTCCGCCAACAGCGCGGCCTTGAGCACGCTGAGCATGCCGGCGTGGTCGTGCTTCTTGTCGCACACCAGCAGGTGCAGATGAGCCTGGGTCACGCCAGCGATCAACTTGGCGCGCTTGAGCGCCAGGCTTTCCGAATGTTCGGGTTCGATGACCACCAGAATGCTGCGAATGGCTTGCATGAGCGGAGTCTCCAGCAAAGAAAAGGCACGGCGTTGCACAACTATAGTTGCTGCCCGAACGTCCGTGACTTGATGCATATCAACACCCGCCACTGGTGGTCTGCGGACAGGCCGGTATAATCGGCGGCCTTCGCTCGAACACCTTTTACCGTGAGCCCCATGATCCTTCCCGAAATCCACGAATTCCTTGGCTGCCGCACGCCCGACGCCTGGGTTCAGGCCGCACTGGCCGATCAGGAAACCCTGCTGATCGACCACAAGAACTGCGAGTTCAAGGCTGCCAGCACCGCGCTGAGCCTGATTGCCAAGTACCATTCCCACGTCGACCTGATCAACATGATGTCGCGCCTGGCCCGGGAAGAACTGGTGCACCACGAACAAGTCATGCGCATCATGAAGCGCCGCAAGATCGAACTGCGTCAGCTGCATGCCGGGCGTTACGCTTCGGGCCTGCGCAAAGTGGTGCGCAGCCACGAACCGGTGAAACTGGTCGACACACTGGTGGTCGGGGCCTTTATCGAAGCGCGCAGTTGCGAGCGGTTCGAAGCACTGGTACCACATTTGGACGAAGAACTCGGCAAGTTCTACTTTGGCCTGCTGAAAAGCGAGGCGCGGCACTTTCAGGGTTACCTGAAACTGGCTTACCAGTATGGCGACGCGAAGGACATCGCCCAGGTGATCGAGAAGGTTCGCGCTGCCGAGCAGGAACTGATCGAGTCGCCCGATGAAGAATTCCGTTTTCACAGTGGCGTACCGGCCGCGGCCTAAGATCAAAAGATCGCAGCCTGCGGCAGCGCTTACAGGGCATAGCATGTCAACGTCAGGAGCTGCCGAAGGCTGCGATCCTTGCTCTTGATTGTAAAAAACTCTTAAGAGTATGAAACATCACCGAAAACCGGCCCCCATGGCCGGTTTTTGCTGCCTGAAACAAACGTCCTGCCCGCGATTGCCGCCATAATGTCGCCCACTTCACACAAGGGTGGCAGACGGGCGTTATGGATAACCTGGGTTTTGGCAAAGTCCTGCTGGTGGAAGACGATGAGCGTCTGGCCACGCTGATCGCACACTTCCTCGAACAACACGGTTACGAGGCGCGCGCGGTGCATCGCGGCGACCTGGCAGTGGCGGCCTTTCTCGAATTCAAACCGAAAGTGGTGGTGCTCGACCTGATGCTGCCGGGGCAGAGCGGTCTGCACGTGTGCCGCGAGATCCGCAGCGTGTCGGACACGCCGATCGTCATCCTGACGGCCAAGGAGGATGACCTCGACCATATTCTCGGTCTCGAATCCGGTGCCGACGATTACGTGATCAAACCGATCAAGCCACCGGTGTTGCTGGCCCGCCTGCGCGCATTGCAACGGCGACAAGTGCCGGACAGCAACGTGGTCAGCTTCATGGAGTTCGGCCAGTTGAGCATCGACCGCAGTTGCCGCGAAGTGCGTCTGGCCGCCGAGGTCATCGAAATGACCACGATGGAGTTCGAGCTGCTGTGGTTGCTGGCCAGCGCGGCGGGCAAGATCCTTTCGCGCGATGACATTCTCAACCGTATGCGCGGCATCGCCTTCGATGGCCTGAACCGCAGCGTCGACGTGTACATCAGCAAGTTGCGCAACAAACTCAAGGACAACCCCCGCGAGCCGGTGTGTATCAAGACCGTGTGGGGCAAGGGCTATCTGTTCAATCCGTTTGCGTGGGAGCTGTAGATGCTGCGGTTATTTCTCGGGCTGTTTCTGGTGATGACAATAGGTCTGGTGCTGGCCCTGCAAACGGTCGAGCGCACTTTTGATGCCTTGCTCGATTATCAGATGCAGGACTACAACCGTGAGGCCGTGCGCGGCCAGGCCTGGACTTTGGGCCAGCAGCTGCGCGACCTCGACAGACCGGCCCGGGAACAACAGCTGGAAACGATCCGACCGCATTACGGTTTGGGGCTGACGCTGGTCGACGCCTCTGAACTGGCTCTGAGCAACGAGGAAAAAGCCGAGCTGGCCAAAGGGCTGCTGGTGATCCGCGACAAGTACAACCAGTACATTTCTGCGATTGACGAGGGGCCGCAGTTGCTCAGCATCCGCTTGCCGGCCGAGCCGAGCCTGATGCCGTTCTACATCGCCAGTGCCTACCTGATGATTGCCGTGTTGATCGGCATCGTCCTGTTTTTCTGGGTGCGCCCGCACTGGCGCGATCTGGAAAAACTGCGCCTGGCCGCCGAGCGTTTCGGCGATAACGATCTGTCGGTGCGCATCCAGTTGTCGAAGCGTTCGAACATCCGTGATCTGGCCGAACACTTCAACCTGATGGCGGCGCGCATTGAAGGGCTGATTGCCAATCAGCGGGAACTGACCAACGCCGTGTCCCACGAGTTGCGCACGCCGATTGCGCGGCTGTCGTTTGAACTCGACCAGCTTAAGCAACAGCCGGACGCCAGCCAGAACCGCGAGCTGATTGCCGACATGTACGCCGACCTGGGCGAACTGGAAGAAATGGTCTCCGAATTGCTCACCTACGCCAGTCTCGAGCGTGGTGCCACGGTGATCAAGCGCGAGAACATCCAGGCGGCCAACTGGCTCGATAGTGTGGTCGGCAGTGTGGCGCTGGAGGCGGAAGCGGCGGGGGTGCAGTTGCTGATTGGCGATTGCCGGCTCGACACGGTGCGTATCGAACCTCGCTTCATGGCGCGGGCGGTGATCAATCTGCTGCGCAACGCGATTCGCTATGCCGAGCAGCGGGTGGAGGTGTCGCTGGTGCGCCATGGCGACTACTACGAAGTGCGGGTCAACGACGACGGGCCGGGCGTGCCGGTGGACGGCCGGGAGAAGATCTTTGAACCGTTTTCGCGGCTGGACGCGAGCCGGGATCGCCGTACCGGCGGTTTCGGTCTGGGGCTGGCGTTGGTGCGGCGGGTTTCGCAGTCCCATGGCGGGCAGGTTGAGGTCGGGGATTCGGCTTGGGGCGGGGCGTCGTTTCGCATGACCTGGGCGCATCTGGATTGAATGCGTTGCTCTGTGCCGCCCCCTTCGCGAGCAAGCTCGCTCCCACATTGGATTTGTGAACGCCAGAGATCATTGTGGGAGCGAGCTTGCTCGCGAAGGGGTCAGTCCAATCGGCATTTTTGCTACTGACCCACCGCCATCGCGAGCAGGCTCACTCCTACAGGGGGGAGTCTGGAGTTACGCGGTCAGCGGGTCAAACCGAGGCGTTCATGCCATTGGGCGATGGATTCTTCGGGGTAGACGTCGAACTGTTTGTCTTTCGCTGTAACGTCGATTTCCACCCACGGTGCTTTCGAGCCGAGCATCAGATGCGTATGTTCCGGGGGCACCGGCAACGGCGTGTCGATGGCCGAGGCAAACGGGTGGATCAGTTCCGGCCATTCCGGGCTGAACAGCCACAAGCCGCTGCCGCACAGTGAACAGAAATGTCGTTCGGCGCTGCTGCGATGGGCGCGCTGGTCGCCTTCGTCTTTCATCTTCGCGTGGTAAATGCTGATGTGTTTGCGCCCGCGCACCTTGAGGCTGGTCGCGTCGCCGCCAAGGTTGATCGCATAACCGCCACCGCCCTGAGTCTTGCGACAGATCGAGCAGTAGCAGCGTTGATAAGGGTAGGGATGGGCGCTGGTGAGACTGAACGTGACCTCGCCACAATGGCAGGAGCCTTCGAGTTGCATGGTTGCTCTCCCGTTTTTGAATGTGCGGTTGAGCCTAGAACATTCAGTGCGATGGCGGTCGGTGTGATTCGACGGGCGGGCGCAGCGTCTAGCCCCAGTGTCCCCGCAATCCCATGGGGCGAGACTTCGGAACCCGGCATGCAAGCGCTGTTGAACGAGATCCTTGACGCTGTCCGGCCCCTGATCGGGCAGGGCAAGGTGGCTGACTATATTCCTGCCCTCGGCACCGTGCCGGCCAATCAACTGGGCATTGCCGTGTATGGCAACGACGGCGAGATGTATTACGCCGGCGACGCCGAGACGCCGTTCTCGGTGCAGAGTATTTCCAAGGTGTTCAGCCTGGTGCAGGCGATCGAGCATTCCGGCGAGGCGATCTGGGAGCGGCTGGGTCACGAACCGTCCGGCCAGCCGTTCAATTCCCTGGTGCAACTGGAGTTCGAACGCGGTCGGCCGCGTAACCCGTTCATCAACGCCGGTGCGCTGGTGATCTGCGACATCAATCAGTCGCGCTTCGCTGCGCCGACCCTGTCGATGCGCGATTTTGTCCGGCGCCTGTCGGGCAATCCGCAAATCATGATCGACGGCAAAGTCGCCGATTCCGAATACCAGCACCGTGCGCGCAACGCGGCGATGGCGTATTTGATGCAATCGTTCGGCAACTTCCACAACGACGTCGAAGCGGTGCTGCGCAGCTACTTCAGCCATTGCGCGCTGCGTATGAGCTGCATTGATCTGGCCCGGGCGTTCTGCTTCCTGGCCAACGACGGGTTCTGCAAGCACAGCGGCGAACAGATCCTCAGTCGGCGCCAGACCCAGCAGGTCAACTCGATCATGGCCACCAGCGGTTTGTACGACGAAGCCGGCAACTTCGCCTATCGCGTCGGTTTGCCGGGCAAGAGCGGGGTGGGCGGCGGGATCGTCGCGGTGGTGCCGGGGCAGTTCACGGTGTGCGTGTGGTCACCGGAGTTGAATGCAGCCGGCAACTCGCTGGCAGGGATGGCGGCACTGGAGATGCTCAGCTCAAGAATTGGCTGGTCGGTGTTCTGATCCGATCACACAAACACCACAAACCCTGTGGGAGCTGCTTGTCAGCGATGAGGCCGGGAGATCCAGAATCAATGTCGCCTGAACCACCGCCATCGCGGCGATGCGGCGCCCCGACAAGCGAGCTCCCTCAAGTTTCTTTAGTGTGTGAAGAGATGTATTTCATCGAATAATCCGCTACATTTTCCGGCCGCTCTCTGCATGGTGAATCCGCTTCATGTCTCTCGCGCTCGAACGTCTGGTCGCTGGCACCCCGATTCCTTTCGCTGGTAACCGCGTCACCGTGGTCAGCCCCGAACTGGCGGAGCGCTTTCGACCCGGCGATCACCTGCTGGTGGAGCAGGTGAGTGGCGAGCTGTTACTGATTCCCGTGGCTGACCAACAAGCCGCCGCGGTGGCGATCGAGCGTGCGGCTGCGGCGTTTGCCGCGCTGTCGGCGGTGTCCGACGAAGCGATCAGTCAGTTTTTCGATCTGTTCGCGCAGCGTCTGGAAACCCCGCAATGCTGGGCGCAGATCGAATCCGCCAACCGTGCCGACATCGAACGGGCCAGGGCGCGCGGACGTTCCACCACACGCTTGCTGGCCGATGAGCGCATGCGTCGCGACATGATCGCTGGCCTGCGTGCCTGGCGCGATGCCGCACCTACCCGGGGCAAAGTCATCAGCAGCGTTGAACACGACGGCTGGAAGGTCGAGCAAGTGGTTTCGCCGTTGGGCATCGTCGCGTTTGTCTTTGAAGGCCGGCCGAACGTATTCGCCGACGCCGCCGGTGTCTTGCGCACTGGCAACACCGCCGTGCTGCGCATTGGCAGCGATGCGTTGGGCACCGCGCAAGCCATCGTCACTCATGCGTTGAACCCGGCACTGTCCGATGCCGGTCTGCCGGCTGGTGCGGTGTCGTTGGTGGAAAGTGTCAATCATGCCGCCGGTTGGGCGATGTTCGCTGACCGGCGTTTGTCGCTGGCCGTCGCGCGTGGTTCGGGTCGTGCGGTCAGTCAACTGGGCAGCATCGCCCAGCAGGCCGGCACCGCCGTCAGCCTGCACGGCACCGGTGGCGCGTGGCTGGTGGCCGACCGTGAAGCTGACGCCGGGCGTTTTGCGGCGGTGGTGCGCAACTCGCTGGATCGCAAAGTGTGTAACACCCTGAACGTGTGCCTGATTCAACGTGAACGTGCCGCTGAACTGGTGCCGCTGTTCCTCGATGCACTGAAGCAGGCGGGCACCGCGCGCGGGCAGGGCTGCAAATTGCACATCGTCGAAGGCAGCGAAGCTTGCTTGCCAGGCGAATGGCAGAACGCGACGGTCGAGGTCTATCGCGCCGAAGGTTTGCAGACCGAAGCACTGGCCGAACCGCTGGCGGAAGCCGAGTTGGGCCGCGAGTGGGAGTGGGAAGAAACCCCGGAAGTCAGCTTGATGATCGTCGACGATCTGGATCAGGCGATTGATCTGTTCAACCGCTACAGTCCGCAGTTCACCGTGTCGCTGATCAGTGAGGATGCGCTGGCTCAAGAGCGGTTTTACAACGCGGTCAACGCGCCTTTCGTAGGCAACGGCATTACCCGTTGGGTGGATGGGCAGTACGCGTTGAACAAGCCGGAGCTGGGCCTTTCGAACTGGGAGAGCGGCCGGTTGTTTGCCCGCAGTGCGATTTTGTCTGGCGATGGTGTGTTCACCGTACGTAGCCGCATGAGCCAGACCGACCTCGATGTGAAGCGCTAAAAACACTTGTGGCGAGGGATCTCCCTCGCCACAGGGGTGTTTTTTTCAGGCAGCGTGGGTGGCTTGAGCGTGCACCGCGCAAGTCGCTGGTTGCTCGGCCAGCGGCACGAAGGTGCGACGATCCGAGGACAGCGCATCAATCGAGCCTGTCTCGATGTCGTACACCCAGCCATGCAGATTCAACAGGCCTTTCTCCTGGGCCAGACGCACGCTCGGGTGGGTCTGGATATTCGCCAGTTGCGCGATCACGTTCTCGCGCACCATCGAACTCAACTTCGCCGCGTCGTTGGCATGGGGCCGTGCTTCGTTGACCACTTTGGCCGACTCGGCATGCTGCAGCCAGCCGCTCACAGCGGGCAGGTGATCCATGCATTTGCACTGGGCAATCGCGGTCATTGCACCGCAGTCCGAATGTCCGCAGATCACAATGTCCGTCACACCCAGCACCGCCACCGCATACTCCACCGTCGCCGACACCCCGCCCGGATGCGGGCTGTAGGACGGTACGATATTGCCGGCATTGCGGATCACGAACAGCTCGCCAGGTTCTTGTTGGGTCAGCAGTTCCGGCACGACACGACTGTCGGAACAAGTGATGAACAATGTGCCCGGCTGTTGCGTGGTCGCCAGGTGTTTGAACAGTTCGGTACGTTGCGGGAACGCTTCGTTCTGGAATTTCAGGAAACCATCAATCAGGTTTTTCATGGTGTTGTCCTCTTAGTTCGAGCAACCGCTGCCGAATTCGCTGTATTGAAGAATGTGTTTGCCGCCGTTGCTGTCCAGATACGTCATCTCTACCGGCACCACACCACAAACGTCGGCAACCGGGGTAATGCTCAGCACCTGGGCGATGTCCAGTGGCATGCCGTAGCGGTAGGCGACAACTTCGTCAGCGGCAAATGCCTGGGCGGACAGGCCGCCGATCAGGGCCAGGGTCAACAGGATTTTTTGCATGGGGCAACCTCCAGACGCAGGTGGTGACAGTGAGTCATTCGGGGGAGCCGGCCCGCACGCAGGGTGCGGGCCGGGCTGGATCAGAACGGACGCAGGGGCAGGAACTTGCCGTCGAGGGTGACCACGGCGCGGGAGCCGCCTTCCGGGTCTTCGACTTTCTTGATGTCGAGTTTGAAGTTGATCGCGCTGATGATGCCGTCGCCGAACTGTTCGTGAACCAGGGCTTTGAGCGTGGTGCCGTAGATCTGGATCATTTCGTGGAAGCGGTAGATGGTCGGGTCGGTCGGCACGCCACTGAGGCTGCCACGCAGCGGGATGATTTGCAGGGCGGCGACGGCATCAGCGTCCAGTTCGAGTTTGTCGCCGACCACTTGGGCGGCGTTTTCCGGCAGCGGATGCTGTCCGAGCAGAGCGGCGGTGACGAAGGCCAGGCTCAGGCCGGTGCCGTCGGCGAGATCCTGCCACGACAGGTTTTTGCGTGCCTTGATGTCCAGAATGCGGGTGGTCAGGGCCAGGCTGGTGTCGTTGTAGGCATGGGACTGTTGCATGGTGTCACTCCTTTCAGGGGTTGGCTTGCTGTGTGGGATTCATCTTCTGCCGATTGACCCATAGCGTCCAAGACCGATATACAATGCTTTGCATAAGTCCTGCCTATAGATGGTGTGCCCCCATGCTGCTGCGTCATTTGCGTTATCTGCTGGCCGTTGCCGATCACGGTGGCTTCACTCGCGCGGCGGAGGCGCTGCACGTGTCGCAGCCAACCCTGTCGCAACAGATTCGCCAACTGGAGGAAAGCCTCGGGGTGGAACTGTTCGATCGCACCTCACGCACGGTGAAACCGACGGATGCCGGCATGGCGTATCTGGAATCTGCACGGCGGGTGCTGGTGGAGCTGGAGGCGGGCAGGCGTGCGTTGCATGACGTGAAGGACCTGTCCCGTGGCACTTTGCGCCTGGCGATGACGCCGACGTTCATGGCGTATCTGGTCGGGCCCTTGGTGCGTGACTATGCGGTGCGGTATCCGGGGATTCACCTGCAGATCTTCGAGTTGTCGATGGACGACATCGAGGCGGGCCTGGCGGATGACTCGCTGGACATCGCCATTGCCTTCACCCCGGTGCGCCACCCGGATATCGAATGCATTCCGGCGTTTGCCGAAACCCTGGGGATCATGGTCGGGCGCGAGCATCCGCTGTACGAAAGCACTTCGGTGCTGACCCCGGAGGACATCGCCCAACTGGATTTCGCGTTACTGGCGTCAGACTTCATCACCCGGCTATCGGTTGATGAATATTTCCGTCAGCACGCAATTACGCCGCAGGTGCGGATTGAGGTGAATTCGGTGAGTACGTTGCTGGAGGTGGTGCGTCATTCGCCGATGGCGACGATGTTGCCGCAGGCGATCGCGACGGAAGATCGGGCGTTGCGCCGGTTGCGCGTAGAGAGCGAGGCGCCGCAGCGTGGGGCGGCGTTGTTGCGGCGGCGCAATAATTATCACAGTGCGGCGTCGGTGGCGTTTGTGGAATTGGTGTTGGGCATGGGAAGCCCCTCACCCTAACCCTCTCCCGGAGGGAGAGGGGACTGACCGAGGTGTTTGTACGGTCTACGCCGACCTGAGAAACCTGAGTCGAACTCAGGTTCTGAAAGCACCATAAATCAGCTCCCTCTCCTTAGGGATAGAGGACTGACTGAGGTGTTTGTGCGATTTACGCTGACCTGAAAGTTTTGAGCCGAACTAAAATTTTCAGCGCAGCACAAATCAGCTCCCTCTCCCTCGGGAGAGGGCTGGGGTGAGGGGCTACAATTCCAGTCACGCCATATCAATGCAAGCGAACAAAAAAAAGGCCTGCTTCCTTTAAGGACGCAGGCCTTTCAATTATCTAATTACTAACTCAGCAGAACCGGTCAATCACCCGAACTTCATTGTTGTTCTGCATCGAGTCCCACGCCTGTTTCAGCGTTTGCAGAACATTACCGATGAAGTCCTTGTCGGCCGCAGCTTTCTTGCCGACATAACCGTGGCCACGGCGGTACATCTTCAGGCGGGCCAGCAGGTTCTGGTTGTTCTGGTCGAACTCTTCTTCACCAGCATGGGGCGACAGGCAGTCGATATGCACCTGGCCCGTCTTGCTGATCCACAGAATATGGCTGTCGTGGCTGTCTTTTTGCGCAGCGAACATACGAGCCAGTTCTTCAATAGTCGGTTGATTGTTCAGATTCATGATGTTGCCCCTTGACCAGTTTGGTGATCTTTCAAAGTTGATTCGCTAATACAGGTAGCCCATCGGTTAGTTGATCCCTGGCACCGAAACCAGGACGTCAGCGCTCGCCCGTGACAAGTACGGGGTCGTGCATCTGTTGCATGTAGTCGTGTTGAATAACTGCTACGCAATAGCGTCACAACGAGGAGAAGCAGCGAAAACCGGGAGGCTCCTTGACGACCTTTACAGTGTCGACCACAAGCGTCTTGAGAATTTTCGCCAGCGCTTCTCGTCCTTGTACTGGACGTTCAGGCCAGGTCAGCTTCTTCAATCTGCCTTGTGGGCAGCGTGTATCCGGAAAAAACAACTCGGCGGTCAGACGAGTTTGCTCAAGCGTGTTGCCAGTGCTCCCGATCGGGGAACGTCTTCATCATGCAAAAGCAAAACGATGCCGTCAACGGTTTTGTAGTGATTATTTTTTCTCACTACATATTGTCGGACAAAGCTGTTTTGGAATGAGAAAGGATCCGTTCAGGCAACGGAAAAAGGCGCGTACAGCGCGTAGAAGGTGCACGGGTAACCGTCCACTTCGCGCGGTTGGCAGGTGAATTCGCCGCCACTCAACTCGGGGATCAGTCGGGCCCAGAAGCGCTGTGCCGGCAGGTTGGCGTCGATATGGAAAATTTGCCACTGACCGGGGATACGGCTCAATAGGGCAGAGACGACAAATTGCGCGACGCCTTGGCCACGAAAGCGCCGGGCGATGAAGAAGTAGCCGATGTTGAATTCGGCACCGGCGATGTGGGTGTCGTTGTCCACGGTGACGAAACCAGCGAGTTCGCCGTCGACGCGGATCAGAAAGGGCTGGGTGGCGGGATTGCGCCAGTAGTCGTCTTTCGGGTGAATGCTGAACAAACCGTGCCCGGCCAGTTTCAGCGGCAG
This sequence comes from Pseudomonas monsensis, assembly GCF_014268495.2. Lineage (NCBI taxonomy): Bacteria > Pseudomonadati > Pseudomonadota > Gammaproteobacteria > Pseudomonadales > Pseudomonadaceae > Pseudomonas > Pseudomonas monsensis. The sequence continues at coordinate 2,752,570 of NZ_CP077087.1, forward strand.
CCATTCGCTGAAGTCGTGCATGTAGAACTGCATCAGGTTTTCCAGGGTGTCCCATTCGTCGCGGTGGGCGGGGTGCAGTGCGATGGTGGGCATAGTGGCTGAACTCCCGGCAGTGATGAGCCAGTATTGTGGCCCCAACACTTTGTAGTAAGCCCAGGTATTGCGAATGCACATACCTTGTGGCGAGGGGATTTATCCCCGTTGGACTGCGCAGCAGTCCCCCTGATGGTTGTAACAAAAGAGGAGCCGCTTCGCGACCTGACAGGGATAAATCCCCTCGGCACAGAGGCTGTGGTCATTGAGTTTTGCGCTTGGTACCGGTGGTTTTACTGCGTGGCGACTTGCGCTTTTTCTTCCACGGCGCGGCAGCCTTGCCTGACGGCGGCGGGCCGCTGATGGTCAGGCTCAGGCCGGAACAGCGGGTGACCTGTTTGCTCATCCATGCCGCTTGTTTGGTGACGAACTCTTCCAGACTCATTTCGCCGCTCTGCACCATGTCCAGCGCCTGTTCCCAGATCGCGGTAGTGCCGGGGTCGGCGATGGCGCGGGGCACGGCATCGATCAGGCTGAACGCCGCCGGTGTCGCGGCCAGTGCCTTGCCGTTCTTCACCAGATAGCCGCGATCCAGCAAGCCCTGAATGATCGACGCCCGGGTCGCTTCGGTGCCGATGCCGGTAGTGTCCTTGAGTTTCTGTTTGAGCAGCGGATCCTCCACCAGTCTGGCGACGTTCTTCATCGCCTTGATCAGATCGCCTTCGGTGTAGGGCTTGGGCGGTTGCGTCCACAGGTCCTTGAGCCTGACGTCAGCCACCGCGCAGTCGATGCCCTCGTGCAATGTCGGCAAGGTCTGCGGTGCGGGCGCTTCACGACCCTTGGCCGGTGCGAGTGCTTCGGGCAAGGCACGTTTCCAGCCCGGTTCGATGATCTGCTTGCCGACTGCGCGCAACGTTTCACCGGCGCAATCGAAGTCGGCCTGGGTGCGATCGTATTCATGATTGGGCAGAAACTGCGCCAGATAGCGCGCGCGAATCAGTGTGTAGACCGCGCGGTGCTTGCCGCTCAGGCGTTCGAGGTTCTTCGCTGCAGCCGTGGGGATGATGCCATGGTGCGCGCTGACCTTGGCGTCGTTCCATGCCCGGGATTTGCGCTGGGGCTGCAGAAAGCCGTTGAGCACCTCAAGGCTCGGGTCGGCCTGACGCAATGCCGCCAGAATCTGCGGCGCCTCGCTGTGCTGGCTCAGGGGCAGATAGCCGCAGTCGCTGCGCGGGTAGGTGACGACCTTGTAGGTTTCGTAGAGGGCCTGGGCGATGTCGAGGGTTTCCTGTGCGCCGAGGCCGAGTTTCTTCGAGCAGACTTCCTGCAGGGTGCCGAGGTCGAAGGGCAGGGGCGCCACTTCGCGCATGCGCTCCGTGCGCAGCTTCACCACCCGGGCGCTGGCAGCACTACTCATAGCGGCTGCCGCTGTTTGAGCCAGCGCCTGATTCAGGCAGCGATCCTGATCGTCACAGGCGTCGCCCGGCGCCCGCCATTGCGCGGTGAATGTTGTGCCGTTGTGCAGCAGTTGCACATCGACGGCCCAGTACGGCACCGGGACGAAATCGGCAATGCTGCGGTCGCGATCGACCACCAGGCGCAGGGTCGGCGTCTGCACCCGGCCCACCGGCAGCACACCTTGATAACCGGATTGACGGCCCAGCAGCGTGAACAACCGGCTCATGTTCATCCCGATCAGCCAGTCCGCCCGCGAGCGACCCAGCGCCGAGTGATAGAGGCTGAACGTCTCTGCCCCCGGCTTCAGTGCGGCCAGCGCCTTGCGGATGGATGCCTCGTCCAGCGCCGACAGCCACAAGCGCCGAATCGGCCCGCGATAGCGACAGTGCTCGACCAGTTCCCGGGCAATCATCTCGCCCTCGCGGTCGGCGTCGGTGGCGATGATCAGTTCGCTGGCCTCGCCAAGCAGGCGCTTGACTGCCTTGTACTGGCTGGCAGTGCGCGGTTTGACGGTCATTTTCCATTTGTCCGGAATGATCGGCAGATCCGCCAGCACCCAGCGCTTGTAGCGGGCGTCGTAGGCATCCGGCGGCGCGGTTTCGAGCAAGTGGCCAATGCACCAGGTCACCGTGACGTCCGTTCCCAGCCAGCAACCGTCGCCCCGGCGCCGGGCGCCGAGCACGGCCGCAATGTCTTTGGCCTGGGAAGGTTTTTCACAGAGGTACAGCCGCATAACCACCATCGTCGATCAAGGTCGGAACAGGTGCACAGAATGTCCGGACTTCGCCTCAGGGGCAACGTTTATCTGTATGGATATACAGATAAAAACGATTGCAGCACGTGACGGGTAATCCGGGGACGTCACCCCGGCTATCGAGAAATTGATTAGCCTCGTGTTGCCCGCCATGTCAGGTTCAGTGCGTTTTTATGACAAGCACGTGACAGGACGATCCCGGCACGGGATCGCCGTGGTCTGTCGGACACTGACTACTCAGAAACAAGGAAGTCCATCATGGCTCAAGCCACCTCCAGCACCAGCAGCGCCTACGACGACGTCAATACGTTCAGCCACCTGTACGACCGTGGCGTCGGTCTGATCAACGGCAAACCGTCGTTCACCGCCGACCAGGCCGCTGACGAAATTCTGCGCAAAGGCCTGTCGTGGAGCGATAAGAACGCTGACGGCAAAATCGACCTGAGCTACAGCTTCCTCACGGAAAAACCGGCGAACTACAATCCGCAACTGGGCAACTTCAGCGAATTCAGCGCCCAGCAGAAGGCGCAGGCCGTGCTGGCCATGCAATCCTGGGCCGATGTCGCCAGGGTCACGTTCACCGAGGGCAAGGGCGGCGACGGGCACATGACGTTCGGCAACTACGACGTCAGCACCGGTGGCGCGGCGTTTGCCTACCTGCCAAGCGGCGGCAGCTATGACGGCCAGTCGTGGTACCTGATCAACAATCAATATCAGGTCAACAAGACCCCGGACACCAACAACTACGGGCGCCAGACCCTGACCCACGAGATCGGCCACACCCTCGGTCTGTCGCACCCGGGCGCCTACAACGCCGGCAACGGCAACCCGACCTACAACGATGCCAAATACGCTGAAGATACTCGTGGCTACAGCCTGATGAGCTACTGGAGCGAAGCCAACACCGACCAGAACTTCAGCAAGGACGGCAGCGGCGCGTACGCCTCGGCGCCGTTGCTGGACGATATCGTTGCTGTGCAAAAACTCTATGGCGCCAACTACGCGACCCGTGCCGAGGACACTACGTACGGTTTCAACTCCAACGCCGAGCGCGATTTCTACAGCGCCACTTCGGCGTCGTCGAAAGTGGTGTTTTCGGTGTGGGATGGCGGCGGCAACGACACGCTGGACTTCTCAGGCTTCAGCCAGAACCAGAAAATCAACCTCAATGAGGGTTCGTTCTCCGACGTCGGCGGTTTGGTGGGTAACGTGTCCATCGCTTACGGTGTGACCGTGGAAAACGCTTTGGGTGGTTCAGGCAATGATCTGCTGATCGGCAATGCGGCGGCCAATGATCTGGTCGGCGGTGCCGGTAATGACATCCTTTACGGTGGTGGCGGTGGCGATACCTTGTGGGGCGGTGCAGGCGCAGACACCTTTGTGTTTGGCGCGGCCAGCGATTCGACCATGACCGCGCCGGACTGGATCATGGATTTCACTAGCGGTCTGGACAAGATCGACTTGTCGGGGATCGCCGGTTTCGCCACGGGTGCAGCCTCGCTGAACTTCGTCAGCGGCTTCACCGGACATGCCGGCGACGCGATCCTGACCTACTTCGCGCAGACCAATCAGACCAGCCTGATGGTTGATCTGACGGGGCAGGGCTCGGTGGACTTTGCCGTCGGTGTGGTGGGGCAAGCGGTGGCGACTGATATTCTGGCGTGATGCCTGAAGATCGGCCCTCACCCTAACCCTCTCCCAGCGGGAGAGGGGACTGATTGGGGGATTTTGGCGAAATTCACCGACTTGAACGATTGGTTTTGAATCCATAATCGACTCGATTTTTCAGGTCGATGGATTTCGTCAGACAACTCGGTCAGTCCCCTCTCCCTCGGGGCAGTCCGACGTTTCGGGAGGGCCAGGGTGAGGGGCTTTTGAAGTTGATGGGCCGTTCGGCTGTAAAACCACCCCAACCAGAACCGATGGGCTATACCTGAACCGGTCTCTTCGCCGTATTCAGGGGAACCCCATGAAAAGTTCCGGCCTCAGTCCCGTTATAAACCTCGAACAACTTGTCGGGTGCCTGGTGGTGAAATTCCACGGCATCCAGGTCGCTGCGTCCTCCCGCGTGCTGATCCTCAACGAAGCCAACTACCCACCGGTTTATTACGTCCCCCGCGAAGACATCGACGAAAAGTATTTCGCCCGCACCGATCACACCAGTTATTGCCCGTACAAGGGCGATGCCAATTACTTCAGTCTGCAAGTGCCGGGGCATGAAGGGGCGAATGCGGTGTGGACTTATGAGAAACCGAAAATCTCGGTCGAGCAGATCAAAAACTACGTGGCGTTTTATCCGGATCAGGTGAAGTTCGAAGTGATCAAGGCTGATGCCTGAGCAAAAAAACGGCGAGGGTAAAAGCCCTCGCCGATTGAGTTGTCTGGGTGAGTTTCAGTTCTTGTCGAGATCTATATTCTTCGTCTCACGCAGACAGAACATGCCCACCACCAAACTCACCCCGGTAATCAGCACCGGGTACCACAGCCCATAGAAAATATCCCCGGTGTACACCACCAGCGCAAACGACACGGTTGGCAGGAACCCGCCAAACCAGCCATTGCCGATGTGGTAGGGCAGGGACATCGAGGTATAGCGGATGCGCGTCGGGAACAGTTCGACCATCAGCGCCGCCAGCGGCCCGTAGCACATGGCCGAGATGATGATCAGCGCGACGATCAGCGCCACGATCATCGGTTTGTTGATCTGCTGCAGATCCGCCTGTTGTGGGTAACCAGCGAGTGTCACCGCGCCGCGCAGTGCGGCTTCGTCGTAGCCGTCGATCTTCATGTCGCCGATGCTCACCTGCACGCCACTGCCGGCCGGAGCGGCGGCGCTGGAGTAGGGCAGGCCCTGTTTGACCAGGAAGGTTTTGACCTTGTCGCACGGGCTGTCGAATTTCGCCTTGCCCACCGGATCGAACTGGAATGTGCAGGTCGCCGGGTCCGCCAGCACGGTAATCGGTGCCTGACGGCTGGCCTGGTCGATCGCCGGGTTGGCGTAGTGGGCCAGGGATTTGAAGATCGGGAAGTACAGCACCGTGGCCAGCAGCAGGCCGAGCATCAGCACCGGTTTGCGCCCGACCTTGTCCGACAGCCAGCCAAAAATGATAAAGAACGGTGCACCGATCACCACACTGATAATCAGCAGGCTGTTGGCCACCGCCGGGTCCATTTTCAGGAACTGGGTGAGGAAAAACAGCACGTAGAACTGCGCCGCGTAGAAGGTCACCGCTTGCCCGGCGTTGATGCTGAACAGGGCGATCAGCACGACTTTGAGGTTTTCCCATTTGCCGAAGGATTCGCGGATCGGTGCCTTCGACGTTTTGCCTTCCTCTTTCATTTTCAGATACGCCGGCGATTCGTGCAGGCTCAGGCGGATCCATGTGGAAATGCCCAGTAGCACGATCGACAGCAGGAACGGAATGCGCCAGCCCCAGACTTCGAACTGATCGCCGGTGAAGTAGCGGCAACCGAGCACCACCAGCAGCGACAGCAGCAGGCCGAGGGTCGCGGTGGACTGAATCCAGCTGGTGTGGAAACCGCGTTTGCCAATCGGCGCGTGCTCGGCCACGTAGGTGGCTGCGCCGCCATACTCACCGCCGAGCGCGAGGCCCTGCAGCATGCGCAGCACCACCAGAATGATCGGTGCGGCGATGCCGATGCTGGCGTAGGTCGGCAGCAGGCCGACGCAGAAGGTCGCGACGCCCATCAGGATGATGGTCGCAAGGAAGGTGTATTTGCGCCCGATCATGTCCCCCAGCCGCCCGAACACCAGCGCGCCGAAGGGCCGCACGATAAACCCGGCCGCGAAGGCCATCAGCGCGAAGATGAACGCCGTGGTGTCGTTGACCCCGGCGAAAAACTGCTTGCTGATCACCGCCGCGAGGGCGCCATAGAGGAAGAAGTCATACCATTCGAACACGGTCCCCAGGGACGAGGCGAAGATGACTTTCTGCGTGGCATTGCTGGTGCTGGCGCCGCTCGCGGCGTCCAGCGTCTGAGCGTGTTCTGACATATCGGTATCCCTCACAGTGATTGTTTTTGTTGTTCCACTGGTGTTGCGTGTCCGGTTGATGCGCGATGCCTTGAATCTGCTGCCAAAACCTGTGGGAGCGGGCTTGCCCGCGATTGCGCTGGGTCAGCCAACTTCAATGTTGAATGTCATACCGTCATCGCGGGCAAGCCCGCTCCCACAGGGGTTATGTGTACTGTAGGTTTCAGGATCAGTTGCGCCGCTTTTTCAGCAATCATCAGCGTCGGCGAACAGGTGTTGCCCGAGGTGATGCGCGGCATGATCGACGCGTCGGCAACACGCAGGCCCGGCACGCCGTGTACCCGCAGTTGCGCGTCGACGACCGAGTCCGCGTCCTGGCCCATGCGGCAGGTGCCGACCGGGTGGAAAATCGTCGTGCCGATCTTCGCCGCCGCTTGCTGCAATTCTTCTTCACTTTGCAGGCTGGCACCCGGCAGGTACTCGACCGGTTTGAACCCTTGCAAGGCCGGCGCGCTGACGATGCGTCGGGTCAGACGAATCGCATCCGCCGCCACGCGCAGGTCCTCGGGATGGCTGAGGTAGTTGGGCTGGATCAGCGGCGCCTGCGATGGGTCCGCCGAACGAATCTCGATGCGCCCACGGCTCTGCGGCCGCAAATCACACACCGATGCAGTGAACGCCGGAAAACTGTGCAACGGCTCACCAAAGCGCTCCAGCGACAAGGGTTGCACGTGGTATTCGAGGTTGGCCGAGGTCTGCTCCGGCCCGGATCGGGCAAACGCCCCGAGCTGACTCGGCGCCATCGACAACGGCCCGCTGCGGTCATACAGATAGCGCAGGCCCATGCCCATCTTGCCCCAGACACTGCCGGCGATCTGATTCAGGGTGCGGGCGTTCTGCAGTTTGTAGATCAGGCGCAGTTGCAGGTGATCCTGCAGATTGCCGCCGACGCCCGACAGCTCATGAATCACCCCGATCCCGAGGCGCTCCAGCAACGGACGCGGGCCAATCCCGGAGCGTTGCAGAATGCTCGGCGAACCCACCGAGCCGGCGCACAACACGATCTCCTTGCGGGCCTTGAACTGTTTGACCTGACCTGCATGCCGCGCACTGACGGTTGAGGCGCGACCGTCCTCCAGCAGCACCCGATCCACCTCCACCCCCGTCAGCACCGTCAGATTGGCCCGGTCGCGAACCGGTTTGAGGAAGGCCTTCGCCGCGTTCCAGCGCACCCCGGCCTTCTGGTTGACCTGAAAGTAGCCGCAACCCTCGTTGTCGCCCTGATTGAAGTCGTCGATGCTGGCGATGCCGCTCTGCTCGGCGGCGCTGCGAAACGCATCGAGAATCGGCCACGACAGGCGCTGTTGCTCCACGCGCCATTCGCCCTTGGCGCCGTGAAATTCGGCGGCGCCGGCAAAGTGGTTTTCGCTTTGTTTGAACAGCGGCAGCACATCGTTCCAGGCCCAGCCCGGATTGCCCTCGGCCGCCCAGCCGTCATAGTCGTTGGCCTGGCCGCGCATGTAGATCATGCCGTTGATGGAGGAACAGCCGCCCAGCACTTTGCCGCGCGGGTAGCTCAAGCTGCGGCCCTGCAGGCCGGGTTCCGCTTCGGTCTTGAAGCACCAGTCGGTGCGCGGGTTACCGATGCAGAACAGGTAGCCGACCGGGATGTGAATCCACGCATAGTTGTCGCGTCCGCCGGCTTCGAGCAGTAACACGCGCTGCTGTTTATCCGCCGACAGTCGATTGGCCAGCAGGCACCCGGCAGGGCCGGCGCCGACCACGATGTAATCGTATTCCTCAAGGGAAGTCTGCATTCCCTGACCTCGCTTTTTGTTTTTATTGTCGGACACTCTAGTTGTTAGCTTTCGTCAAAAGAATGTTAGTTTTTGCGCAGCCGCTGTGCGTTTTCAAACAGCCTCACCTGACCATCGCTGACAAGGACCTGCCATGTTCGACTGGAACGACCTGCGGTTTTTTCTTGAACTGCAACGCAGCGGTCGCCTGCTCACCGCCGCCAGGCGCTTGAACACCACCCACGCCACCGTCGCCCGGCACATCGAGGCCATTGAAAAAAGCCTCGGCACCGCGCTGTTCGTGCAGCACGCCCAAGGCTATGAGATGACCCCGGCGGGGGAGGCGCTGCTCAAGCACGCCGAAGCCATGGAAAACGTCGCGCTGCTGGCCCAGGAAGAAATCACCCAATCCACCGCGCCACTGGGCAAGATCCGCGTCGGCGTCACCGAGGGCCTCGGGGTAAAGTTTCTCGCCAGTCGCATGATCGGCCTGTTCGAGCGCTATCCGGGGCTGGAAGTGGAGCTGGTCGCCGTGCCGCGCTTCGTCAGCATCCTCAACCGCGAGGCGGAGATCAGTATTCATCTGGAGCGCCCGGCAGCGGACATGCTGGTGACGCGCAAGCTCACCGACTACCGTTTGGCGCTGTATGCCAGCCAGGCCTATCTCGACACCGCGCCGCCGCTGCACAGCCGTGAAGACCTGGGGAAACAGGCGTGGATCGGTTACGTCGATGATTTGCTGTTCAGCCAGGAACTGATGTTCCTCAACAGCTTCTGCCGCAGTCCGCGCGTGGTGTTTCACAGCACCAGTGTCATCGCCCAGCAGGAAGCGGCGCGTTCGGGACTGGGGATCGCCGTGCTGCCGTGCTACATGGCAGCAGCCGATCCCGGCCTGGTGCCGCTGCTGCCGGACGAGGGCATCGAGCGCAGTTACTGGATCAGCACGCGGCGCGAGTTGCACAAATCGGTGCGGTTGCGGGTGGTCTGGGATTATGTGGTGGGCCTGTGCGAGGCGGAGCAGGGTTTGCTGCGCGGTCAGTCCGGATGACATCCCCTGTAGGCGCTGCGGTCTGTTGATCTCGATCTTTCAAGCAGGATCAAAAGATCGCAGCGTGCCGCAGCGCCTGCCTGAATGTGGGCAGGGCTTAACTGGTTTGCTCTATCAGTTGCGGCGACACCACCCAGACACTGCACGGCATTTTGTACAGCAACTGCTCCACCGTGCTGCCAATCAACCGGCCCAGGCCACGATGGCCGATGCGGCCCATGACGATCACGTCGATGTCATAGGCATCGGCATAACTGCACAGCACCTTGGCCGGGTTGCCCATGACCATGTGCTGGCGTTCCGGCGGGATGCCGTTGCGCTCGGCCAGCTCACGGAATGCATCGCCTTGTGCATCGAACAGCGCTTTCGCGTCGCCCACCTTGAAAAACGGCGAGGGATTGCCAAAGCCGAACTCGTCGGCGCTGATCGAGGACAAGTCATAGGCATAGACCACATCCAGCTCGGCGTCGCAGAGGCTGGCCAGTTTGACGGCCTCGCGCAGGATACGGTCGTTGAAATCGGCGTACTGATCGTCACGATGAAACGGATCGACCGCCGCCACGATCCGCCGCGGCCTGGCATGTTGCACATGGCTGACGAAGTGCAGCGGCACCCGGCACTCACGCAGCAAATGGATATCCAGCGGCGTGAACATCAGCCGCGACATGAACGAGGCGTGCTGCAGATCCTTGATCAGCAGGGCCATGGGTTGTTCCTTGAGGTGAATCTGGATCTCGCGCAACGGATTGTCGACCCACACCACTTCCGTCGTCACCGTGACACCGAGGTGGCGCATCGGCCGGGCCTGGTCTTCCAGCCATTGACGATGGCGTTCGACATAGCCCAGGCGCATCTGTTCGAGCGCCTGTTCATTGACCAGTCCGGCGGTTGCCAGGCCTTCCAGGTAATCGAACGCGACGATATGCAGCGCCGCGCCCGAGGCCTTGGCCAGCGCGCCCGCCCGGTCGAATGCGGGGCTGTTTTTCATCAGAGGTGAAGCCACCAGCATGAAACGTGCTTGCTCGGACATGACGAATCTCCTGTGGGGATGGCCGGGATGCGTGGGCGCAACGGCGACAGAGGCGTAGGGTCATGCTGCTCCGGGTAGCCGGGCGCAGCTTGATCTTTGTCAATGACGCGACAGCGCCATGCGCGCGCCCGACGGATGGCAGTGACCGGCGCAATTGCGCAATTGTTGATTGTTATCAACCTTGCACCGGTGAGCACGGCGCAGCCTGTGAAAGGTGCTGAACTCACTGAACCGACCTGCGCAGGAGCCTCGCTCATGGCCATGATGAAAGCGGCGATATTCGTCGAAAAGAATCGCATCGTACTGGATGACAAGCCGATCCCCGACGTCGGTCCGCTGGACGCACTGGTGCGGATCACCACCACCACGATCTGCGGCACCGACGTACACATCCTGCGCGGCGAGTATCCGGTGGCCAAAGGCTTGACCATCGGTCACGAGCCGGTGGGGGTGATCGAAAAGCTCGGTTCACAGGTTCGCGGGTTTACCGAAGGCCAGCGAGTGATCGCCGGCGCCATCACCCCCAGTGGCCAAAGCTACGCCTGCCTGTGCGGCTGCGGCTCCCAGGACGGCCCGGACACCCGCCACGGCTTTCGCGCCACTGGCGGCTGGAAATTCGGCAACATCATCGACGGCTGCCAGGCCGAGTACGTGTTGGTCCCTGATGCATTGGCCAACCTGTGCCCGATCCCCGACGGATTGAGCGACGAGCAAGTGCTGATGTGCCCGGACATCATGTCCACCGGGTTTTCCGGTGCCGAGCGTGGCGAGGTCAGTATCGGCGACACGGTGGCGGTTTTCGCACTGGGCCCGATCGGGCTCTGCGCGGTGGCCGGGGCGCGACTCAAGGGCGCGAGCGTCATTATCGGCGTCGATACGGTGGCCGAGCGCATGACTGTCGCTCGTCAGTTGGGCGCGACCCATGTGGTCAATTTCAAGGACGGCGACGTGGTCAAGCAGATCATGGCGTTGACCGACGGGCGTGGCGTCGATGTGTCCATCGAAGCCTTGGGCACCCAGGGCACATTCGAGTCAGCGCTGCGGGTGTTACGTCCGGGCGGTCGGTTGTCGAGCCTGGGGGTCTACGCTTCGGATTTGCGCATTCCCTATGATGCTTTTGCGGCGGGACTGGGCGATTACAGCATCGTCAGTACCCTGTGCCCCGGCGGCAAGGAACGCATGCGGCGATTGATGGCGGTGGTGCAAAGCGGCGGCGTCGATCTGTCGCCCCTGGTGACCCACCATTTCAAACTCGACGATATCGAGGCCGCGTATGAGTTGTTCGGTCATCAGCGCGATGGCGTGATGAAAGTGGCGATTACACCCTGACCGGTGCTGCGCCCCGCAGCGTTGAAGACGGCGGGGCGCAGGATTCGCTACAGGCTCAGGCGATGAATGACCTGACGGGTGTCATCAGGGTCGCCGTGGGTTTCGAAGCCCAGGGATCTGGCCAGGTCGCGCATGGCCGTGTTGCTGGCCGAGTCCACCGAGTACATACGCTTGAAACCGTTGCGGCGGGCGGCCTTGATCAGGTGTTCCATCAGCAGCGTGGCCAGGCCCAGTTGGGTCCATTCATCGGCGACCGTCACCGCGCATTCACAATCCTCTTCGCCCGTGGCGGCGTAGCGGCTGATGCCGATTTCGATCAACTCGCCGTTTTCGTGCACCAGCGCGATGAAGGCCGCGCGTTGCTTGTAGTCGATGTCCATCAACTGATCGAGCAGCGCCGTGCCCGGTTCGCTGATTTGCGCGAGAAAGCGCATGTGCCGGGATTCGGGCGACAAGCGCTTGATGAACGCGTACTCGCGTTCGCGGTCCTTGGCGGCCAAAGCGCGGATCAATACGTGTCGGCCATCCTTGAGCGATTCGATCCAGTATTCACCGTTGTGCGCGGCATAAGCCGCCGCTGCGCGGTCGTTGTGGTCTTTGACAGTGAGCATGAGGTGAGCCTCCATCGGCTGAACGAGCAACGCGCGGGGGAGTGCGCTGAGGTCTGTTCTACGCCGATGGCAACGCCGCGATCTGATCTGGATCAGATCGGCACGCGGCCACTGATCTGAGGCGATGATGGCGCTCCTCGCGCCGCTGTCATGCTCGGCCCGGCGGCTCACGGGTGCTGCGCGGCGAAGCGGGGTGCGATGACCTCTCGGGGATCGACAACGTCGCGCGCAGGCCTCCCTCGGCCCGGTTGGCCAAGGTGATTCGTCCGCCCAGGCGTGTGGCGATGGTGTTGACGATGGTCAGCCCCAGACCTGCTCCTTGCGCATTGCCTCGGCTGTAGAAACGTTCGAACAACCGCGCCTGGTCCGCTTCATCAATGCCCGGTCCCTGATCCTCGACGCTCAGTTGGTAGAAACCTTCGGCCTGACTCAGCTTGACAGTGATTACTCCGTGTTCCGGAGAGAAGTTGGCGGCATTGGTGATCAGGTTGTTCAGGGCAATGTCGATCGCGGCGGCACTGGCCATGACGTTGAACGGTTGCGCGCTGTCGTCGAAAGCCAGCTCCAGCTGTTTACTCAACAGCCACGGTGTCAGTTGCACGAGGCTGTTGCGCACGGTTTCGCTGAGGTCGATGCGTTGCAGGGGCGGCGGGTCGGGTCTGGGCTCCAGGCGCGCCATGGTCAGCAACTGGTTGACCAGACGGCTGGTGCGGTCGACGCCGGCCATCAGGAACTCCAGAGAGTCGCGGCGTTCCTGTTCGGTGCCGGCCTCCAGGAGGTTTTGCGCATGCACCCGCAGCACCGCCAGCGGCGTGCGCATTTCGTGGGCGGCGTCGGCGATGAAGCGGCGTTCGCGGCCGAGCACCTCCTGAATCTGCGCGAGCATGCGGTTGAGCGCCGCTTGCATCGGTTCCAGTTCGCTGGGCAGCGGGGTCAGTTGCAGCGGCTCCAGTGAACCACTGTGCCGGGCGCGCAGGGTGGCGGCCATGTTCGCCAGTGGCTTGAGGCCCCAGCCGATGGCCAGCCAGACCATGCCGGCGAGGATCAGGCTGCCCATCACGTTGGGCCACAGGGTGTGGCGGACGATGCGGTCGACCAGATCAGCGCGCACGTCATTTCGCTCACCGACCCAGATGCGCAGGCCGTTCTGTTTGTCTTCAAGCAGGAACGCGCGCCACTGGCGATTTTTCAAATCCACCACATCGCTGAAACCGGGCTGGGTCGGCGGTACAGTGAAGGAGGGCGCGCTGGTGGTGTGCACCAGCACCTCACCTTTGGGGTTCCACACCTGAAAGGCGATCTTGCCTTCGTAAGGGTGACCGTCGACTCGCGGTGCCGCTTCACTCAAGGCCTGATTGAACGCCTGATACAACTGCGAGTGATCGTTACCGGCCAACGGCATGCGCATCACCCCCTGCAACAGGCGTGCGTTCTGCGCCAGTTGCGCGTCGTAGACCTCGGCGATTTCGTGGTTGCTGTCGTGCAGGTTGAAGGTGCTGAGCACTGCCAGCCCGGCCAGCAACAGGCCAATGATCAGGGTCAGCGTGCGGCGGCGGATCGAGGTCATCGGCGCTCCTCCACCAGATAACCCACACCACGGATGGTGCGGATCAGGTCGGTGGAGAACTTCTTGCGCAGGTGATGGATGTGCACTTCGAGGGTGTTGCTTTCCGCTTCTTCGTTCCAGCCATACAGCAGTTGGATCAGTTGATCGCGGGTCATCACCCGGCCCGGCGGTGACAGCAGTTCGTGCAGCAGCTGATATTCCTTGGGTGTCAGGGCCACGGGCTGGCCCTGATAACTGACCTGCTGGGTGCCGGGGTTGAGGCTGATGCCGGCGTGTTCGATCAGCGCCTGGGCGCGCCCGGCGCTGCGACGCAACAAGGCGCGCAAGCGTGCCTTGAGTTCGGCGAGGTCGAACGGCTTGATCAGATAATCATCGGCCCCGGCGTCGAGCCCGGCGATGCGGTCTTCGGTGGCATCGCGGGCCGTGAGAATCAGCACCGGCAGGTTCGAACCGCTGTCACGCAGACGGCGCAGGACTTCGAGGCCGTCCATGCGCGGCAGACCGAGATCCAGCACGGCGACATCGAAGGTTTCGCTGAGCAGCGCATGCAAGGCACTACTGCCGTCCTTGAGCCAGTCGACGGTGTAGCCCTCGCGCCCCAGCGCCTGATGAATGCCTTCACCCAGCGCCACATCATCCTCGATCAGTAATAAACGCACACGCACTCCTGTCAGTCGAGTTTCTTGTTCACGTCCACCAGCAGGGCGGCGATCTCTTTGCGACGCCCGGCGTCGGCGCTTTCACGGCCCGCACGTGGCGCGGCTTGCTGGGCTTTGAGCAGGGCAGCCTTGGCTTCAGCGTAGCGCTTCTGACGGTAGAGGTGATCGCCCCAGAAGTACAGACTGTCGATGCCATCGGGATTGAGTTGCAGGGCCTGTTTGAGCAGTTGCTCGGCCTTGTCGCTGTCGCCGAAACCGATCGGCCAGCCCGGAACGCGATCATACAGAGCGGCGAGGCTGGTGTAGGCCGAACCTTGGAGGGCCTTGGGGTCGAGGCTCAGGGCTTTTTCCAGATCGGCCTTGGCGTCCTTGGCCTTGCCCAGGGCGCCGAGCCCGCCCTGGGCACCGGCCCAACTGCTGGTGACGATGCCTTTCCAGATCCACGCTTCGGCCACCGACGGACGCTGGGTGGCGAAGGCGCTGGCGTCGGACGACAGTTGCTCGAACGCGGCACCGCGCTGTTTCTCTGCCACTTCGTACTGGATATGCGCCCAACTTTGCTGGATACCGTTGAGGCGTTGCTGATCGGCCGGTTCCAGCGCCCAGACGCTTTGGCTGAGGGCGGCGAACAACAGACATGCGCTAAGTTTTTTCATGGTTTGAGGGACTCGTTGTCAGGTTTTTCACTGAGGCGGCGGATCAGCGGCAATTGCTTGCGCAAGCCGCGATCCACCAGATGCGGCAGCAAGTTGTTGAGGCGCACGAAGAAGCGTTCCGGCCAGCCCAGATACAGGTCGCGGCGGTCGCCGGCAATCGCGTGGACCACCGCCGAAGCCACGGTTTGCGGGTCATCGACGTTGGACTTGAGCGCATCGTTCAGGGCCTGCGCCGCCGCGCTGTTCATCGACGTGCGGGTGGCGCGGGGCGCGACATACAGCACGTTGACCCGAGTGTCGGCCAGCTCCCGGCGCAGCGCTTCGGAGAAACCGCGCAGGGCGAACTTGGTCGCGCAGTAACTGGCATAACCGGCGTAGCCGATCGAGCCGTAGGTGGAGCCGACATTGACTACCATGGCGCTGTTGGCCTCTTTGAGCAGTGGCAGCAGCAACTTGGTCAGGCAGATCGGCGCGCTGATATTCACCGCGAGCATCGCGTTGATCTCGCTGTCATCGAGCTGTTCGAGCATGGCGAAGTGATTGACCCCGGCCGCGTTGATCAGCAGGTTGATGCCGCCGATGGCTTCGGCGGCGGCCAGCACTTTGCGCCGGTCGCTGAGGAAGGTCAGGTCGGCGGCGACCCAGCACAGCGTGTCGGGATAGCGCGCCAGCAACGGCGCCAGCGCCTCCTGATGTCGCGCTACGGCCAGCACCCTGGCACCGGCGGCGCACAGAGCCTCGGTAATCGCGAGGCCGATGCCACCGCTGGCGCCGGTCAAGACCACACGTGCATCACGCAGCTGCATGTTGAGCCTCCGCGTCACGCGGCAGGCCACGGAACATGTCGGTGTACAAGCGATAGACGACTTTCGAGGCGTGAATCACCGCCGCCTGATCCTGCGGATCTTCCAGCTGATTCATCAAACGGCGATAGGTCTGCATGTGCTCGATGTCCAGCGAACCGTGCGAGTTCAGATAGCTGAATGCGCTGTCCGGCAGCGCCAGACGCTCGCGAATGCTGCCCGCCGCATGGGTCGCCAAGGCAATGCTGGTGCCTTCGAGCACATTGACCATGCCGAACAGGCCCACCGGATTGCCGCGAGCGATCAGGTCGTAGAGAAAACTCACCATCAGTTCGATTGGCAACGACGGCTGGCCGTCGCGCACCGCATCGCGGTCGCCGCCACACGCGGCAATATCATTGAGCACCCAGTGTTCATGGCCGTATTCGTCTTCGATGTATTCGGCCACCGCTTTGCGCAGCCATTCCAGGCGCGTTGGCAGGCGCGCACCGCAAGCCATCATCAACGGCACGGTGTGGCGCACGTGGTAATACGCCTGCGCGAGGAAGGCCCGATAGCTGTCGAGGCTGACCTTGCCTTGCAGGGCATCGACGATGATCGGCAGGTTAAACAGTTCGTGGCGTTCCTGTTGCGTGGCTTCTTGCAGGGTGTCGAAAAAACTCATGATGCGGACTCCTCGGAAACAGCGGATTCAGTCAATTGGGCGTGATACTGCGCGACGATGGCGTCGCGGCGCGGGCGGCCATTGGCGGTGAGCAAGCCATTGGCGGCGGTAAAGGGTTGCGGCAGGCGCGTCCACTGATGCACCTGGGCGTAATCGGGCAAGGCTTCGTTGGCTTCGGCGACAGCAGCGGCCAGTTCCGCGTCGCTGCAGTCGGCCCGGTGCGGCCAGAGCAGGGCGTGGTTGTGCGGCATTGCTTCGCCGTAGACGAAGGCCTGGGCGATGTGGCGGCGCTGGGTCAGTTCTGACTCGACCCATTCCGGGTTGACGTTGCGCCCGAAGCTGGTGACGAACTGGTGCTTCTTGCGGCCCTTGAGGTACAGAAACCCTTCCGGGTCGAACTCGCCCAGATCACCACTGGGCCACCACTCATCGGCGTACGGCGCATCGCCCAGATAACCGAGCAACGTCGAGCCCTTGATCAGCACCTCGCCGTCCTCGGCCAGGCGCACTTCAACGTGCGGCAGCGGCCGGCCGACGCTGCCCGGACGCCGTGCGCCGGGGCGATTGAGGCACACCACCGAGGCGCATTCGGACAAGCCATAGCCTTCAAACACCGGCAGCCCGAGCCGTTGCGCGCGGTGCAGCAGATCCTCCGACACTCGCGCACCACCGACAGCGGCAAAGCGCAGGGTTTGCGGGTCGAAGGCTTTCTGTTCGGCGGCGCTGACCAGTAACAACAGCAACTGCGGCACCAGGATCAGACTCTCCGGCGCACGGCTGGCCAGATAACCGAGCAAGCGCGGGATCTCGACGCCACTGGCGCCCTGAATGCCGAGGGTTCTCTGGCTCGGCAAACTCAGCGTCGCACCGGCATACAGCGCGGCATAACAGCCGAGGTTCTCCAGCAGAATCGCCAACGGCAACAGCGCCAGATGATGCTGCGGGCCGGTCACTTCGCTGGCCTGATGCAGCTCCCGTGCAACCCGCAGCAGGCTGTCGGCGCTCAGGCACACACCTTTCGGCGTGCCGGTGGTGCCGGAAGTGAAGGTGAGTTTCGCGGTGCCGGCGGGCATGCGACTGGGGCCACTGAACGCGCGACACCAGAACTCGCCACGTTGTTCATAGCCAGCTGCGAGCAGTTCGGCGCCCAGTTCCGGCTCGGCGATCACCCGTTCGGCCTGGCTCTGTTCCAGACAATGGGCGCGCTGTGCCGGGCTGAAAAACGGCGGCAAGGTCACGCAGGTCAGGCCTTCAAACAGCACGGCCAGATCCCACAGCATCGCGTCGACGCCATTGTCCAACGCCAGCGCAATCACCTGCGCCTGCTCATCGCGCAAACGCTCCTGGCGATACAGCACCTCGGCGTACAGCGTGGCGTAATCGAGTTTCAGCGTGTCGCCCCACAGGGCGGTCGCGTGGTCATTGCGCCGGGCATGGTCGCGCAGGGTTTCCTGGAAACGTTGCAATTCAAGCGACATGACAGGCTCCTTCAATCGAACTCGGCAAACCCAGGCGGGTAAACAGACCGATATTGCGCAGATGGATGAAGCCGGCGCGGATGTTGCCGACATGCACCCAAGGCTTGCTTTCGTAATAACTGCCCCAGTGTTGACGCTCGTCACCCAATCGTTCCGGATCAGCGGCGCACAATGTCACTGGCTTCAAACCCAGGCGATGGAAACTGTTGACCAGCCCGATGTTGCCGGTGAACGTCACCCATTCCAGGCCGCCCATCGCCAGCAGGTAGGTGATGGCGATGATGCTCAGCCGCGCACTACCGGTGTCGCTGGCGGCGAGGTTGCCGACTTCGACAATGGCGCTGCGCTCGACCGGACGATCCGCCGCAGCACTGATCAACGGTTCGATCGGCTCATCCAGATAGCGCTCGAGAAACAGCGGCTCCAGATGTGCACGACGCACCCCGGCCACCGCGCACAACTCGCCGTCGCCGTTGTGCATGCCGAACAGCTCGGGCATAAAGTGTCGGATGTCGGCGCCGTGGGCCTTGCGAAAGCGTTGTTGGATAAAACTTTCAAACGTCGCTCGCAGAGTGTCCTCGGGCAGCGCGCCGGTCAGTGTCATCTGCGGTGTTTCGGCTTGACCGAAGCGCAGGGGCAGGGGGATGTTCCAGTCAGATTCGGGCATGGGCAGAACGCCTCCCTCAATAGATTTGAGCGAAGTATCCAAGCCATTTCTTAACGAAGTCTGAAGGTAAAAAAAGGTTAACCTGAGGGTCTGTCTTCAGACTCTCTTAAGACTGGGCGGGCAGGGTAACGCCGTCGGTTCGCCCAACAACCGGAGCGAGGCGGTCGAACGAATTGGCCGTCACTCATGACAATCAAGAGGCGCAGCTTATGTCCCGCGACATCGCCGTAACCCGTTACGGAAAACTCTCAATCACCCTGCACTGGCTGATGCTGGCGCTGTTTGTCGGCGTCTACGCATGCGTCGAAATCAAGGGCTACATGCCCAAGGGCAGCGAAGCGCGCGGCTTGCTGATGGGCTTTCATGGTTTGTTCGGCACGGGCATCTTCGCGCTGGTGTGGTTGCGCCTGCTCGGCCGTCTGACGCCGCGTCCGCCGATCACGCCCAAGCCACCGGCATGGCAGACCGGCATTTCGCACCTGATGCACCTGGCGCTGTACGTGCTGATGATCGCCACGCCGATCCTCGCCTGGCTGATGCTCGCCGCCGCCGACAAACCGTTCCCGTACTTCGGCTTCCACGTCCCGGCACCCGTGGCCATCGACCCGGACTTTGCCAAACAACTGAAGTACTGGCACGAACTGCTGGGCAGCACTGGCTACTGGCTGATCGGCCTGCACGCCGCGGCGGGGCTGTTTCACCATTACTGGGTGCGGGATAACACGCTGGTGCGGATGCTGCCAGGCCGCACCGAATAACCCTGATCCACTACAACCCCTGTGGGAGCGAGCTTGCTCGCGAAGGCGATGTGTCAGCCTCTGATGATGTTGGCTGATACGACGCTTTCGCGAGCAAGCTCGCTCCCACAGGATTTTGTGATGTCTGGCAGAACGGGGCAGTTGCCGGAACCGCACTTCGCGTCCACTCTATGACCTGCCGACAAGGAGCGTCCGCCGACCCTCCGTCGTGACCACAGGGAGCTTGCAGCATGAGCGAAGACAACAAGGTAAAAGGCCCGGCGTCGTACTTCCCCTCCATCGAGAAAAAATACGGCCAGCCCATCGAACACTGGCTAAACCTGCTCGCCGGCATCACCGACAAGAAGCACATGGAACTGGTGGCGTGGCTCAAGGATGAACACGGCATGGGCCACGGTCATGCCAACGCCTTGGTTGCGCATCATCTGGCGGCTAAAAAGTGAGGGCAGGGCAGCGATGAATTTCTCCCACCGACCAGTGACGGCCGACGACGTCAACACCCTCTGCAGCTTTCCCCAAGGCGAACAAGAGCTGTTCTTCATGTTCCCGAAAGCCAACTTCCCGCTGACGGAAGAGCAAATGCACAGCGCGATCAGCCAGCGCTTCGACTCCACGGCTTTTCTGGCCAACGGCGAGTTCGTCGGCTTCGCCAACTTCTACCGCGCTGAGCGCGATGGCATCTGCTGCATCGGCAACGTCATCGTCGCGCCCTACGCCAGAGGCCAAGGTATTGCGCGGTATATCGTCGAAACCATGACCGCAGTGGGTTTCGAAAAATATCAGGCCAAAGAAGTGCAACTGTCGTGTTTCAACGAAAACACTGCAGGCCTGCTGCTCTACCCGAAACTCGGCTTCGTGCCGTTCTCTATCGAAGAACGCCCGGCGCCAAATGGTGGACGTTCTGCCCTCATCAACATGACGCGCCACCGACCATAGCCATCCCCAAAACCTGAGGGAAACTGGCTTGCTCGCAATGGCGTTCGCCCGGCCGGACATGCTCCCAAGACTTGTGCGCAAGCTGTGGGAGCGAGCTTGCTCGCGAAGACGCCAGCCCAGCCACCCCCATTCCCAAGTCAGCCAAACAACCTTTGAGAGCTAGCCTGCGAGCGATGGCGCACGACCAACCACCACCGCACCCTATCCATAAACGCGATCATCCAGAAACCACATTACTCAAGCCTCCTCACCCCTAAGCTGACAACTCATTGCATCGCAATTCGCAGACCACGACGTCAGCCACTCCGGCATCTCGGGCGACCGCTCAGGCAACCCCAACTCCCTGACGAACTCACCCGGCGCAATCGTTCCTTTCGCCGAACGAAACAGCCCACGCATGACCACCACGCCGATCACCCGGCCTTTACTCACGAAGCGATGTTCCATGAAGCTCCATTTATCATCCCAGCCGAGCATCCGGCTGTGGATTTCAAACGCTTCAAACAGCTTGAGTTCGCGCCGAAATTTACCCCAGGTGTCGCCAACGATCGGGAGCGCCTTGGTGCGCAGCGCCACCCGAAACGCGCCACTGCGCAACACAAAATCCATGCGTCCGACGTCTGCCATTGTGAAATAGCGGCCATTGGTGACATGCCGATTGAAATCGAGATCCAGTGGCCACACGCGCATGCGGATAATGGTGGATTCCAGCGCATTGACCGGGTTGCGCCACGGTCGGTGAAAAAGCATGCAGAGCAGTCGAAACCACAAATTCATAAGTACGTCAGCCATTTGAGAGGGGCGCTGCACTCTAGCGACCCGGACGTCGGTGAGGTAGGTGCGTAAATGACTTTTTTGGTCTGAACAGTACATTCCGATCATTGCGGAGGTGGTGTTGGATTGGTAGCCAGTTCAATCGGCGGATAAACAGAAAACAATCGAAATGTTTAAATAAGCCTGTCGTTATCATCCATGCCCTACAGCGCCTTGCGCCATTGCCTACGAGTGCGCCAGAATCCGCCGGCTTGTGCGCCTGGCACGTCCTCCGTACCTTGATTCCTGTCACTGCTCATCAGTGATCGGGTCTGCAAGCCCGCCGGAAAAACCAGTCGCACAGCCAGCCAAAGGACACTCGTTCGTGTCCGCTTAATGGCAGCTTTGTGCGGGAGACCTTCGGGTCTGCCGGGTGCCTGGTTTCCCGGTCTTGCAGACCCGCGCATAGCTGCCACCCATCATCTGCAAGTGATGGTGGTAGCTCCTAATGAACAACCAGGAGTTTCACCATGATCAAACCAACACCCAACCCGCCAGAAACCGACCCCGCATCCCCCTACGAATCCCTCGGTTCCAAAAAACTCCACGAAGCCGCCGAACGCGCCCTCGACCACTACCTGCTCCCGGCCAGCCACATCATGGCCAACGCTCAGGAGCCGGAACGCATGTATCTCGCCAACCCGAAGTACGACACCGAATCCCTCCTGGCCAACGCCAGCGAAACCCTCGGCTCCGCCAGCGAAATGCTCAACAACTTCGCCGCCGTCCTCGACACTGCCCACCGCAAAACCGCACTGGGCATCGCCCAAGTCGTGATGCTCGGCGAAATCGCCGTCAACCAGGCACTGGACAACGTCGAAGTCCCCCGATAACGCCCCCAACACGACGAGGGGAAACCCTCGTCACATCAGAAGCCGTATGTAGTGGTCAACTAATCCCGGACACGACGTTAAGTTTTTTCTCGGCCTGAGCTGGGGCCAGTCCGTTGTTGAATTGGTGCGGTCTAATCCAGTTGTACCGATGCATCAGGTAATGACTGATGTCGCGGTGCGCTTCTTGAGCTGTCATGTAGCCCACGGTTGGTATCCACTCAGTTTTCAAGCTGCGAAACACACGCTCCATCGGCGCATTATCCCAACAGTTTCCACGACGGCTCATGCTTTGGCGCATGCGGTAACGCCAGAGCCGTTGGCGAAACTGACGGCTGCCATATTGCGAGCCCTGATCCGAGTGAAACATTAGCCCTTGAGGCCTGCCACGCTGCTCATAAGCCATGTCCAACGCCTTGATGACCAGATCCGCATCCGGCTTGTTTGACAGCGCCCAGCCCACAATCCGACGTGCGTAGAGATCCAGAACGACTGCCAGGTAATGCCATTTCCCTTGAGCCCAGATGTAGGTGATGTCGCCACACCAGACCTGGTTGGGTGCCGGAACATCAAACTCTCGATTCAAGATATTCGGAATGTCAGGCCGCTCGACCGTCGCTTGTTTGTAGGGATGTGATCCAGGTTGTTTGCTGACTAGCGCCAGTTCCCGCATCAGGCCTCGCACCTTAAACCGCCCGATCTGCTCGCCGTCTTCCTGCATCATCGACACGATACTGCGGCTACCGGCAGCGCTTCGACTTTGCGTGAAAAGTTCGTTGACCCGACTGCGCAACCGAAGCCGCTCAACGTCGGGATTTCGGCGCCTGAGGCGGTGGGCGCAGTAACACGAACGAGTGACATCAAAGACTGCGCAAAGCCAATCGACCGGCTCTTGGGTACTTAACTGATCAATCAGCGTGTGCGCTCGTGCTCTTCCGACATCAAGAGCGCGGTAGCCTTCTTTAAAATGGATTTCTCCCGCTCAAGTCGAGCGATTCGAGCTTCCAATTCCTGGATTTTCTGTTGCTCTGGCGTCAGCGCTTTACTCTGCGGAGTAACGCCGGTGCGCTCCTGCTGAAGCTGATTAACCCAGCGGCGCAACGCGGACTCAACCACACCAAGCGAGCGGCTGGCTTCGATATGGCTATAGCTTTGATCGAGCACGAGGCCTGCGGCCTCGCGTTTGAATTCAGCGGAAAAGGAACGACGTTGTTTGGTCATCAGACACCTCTATCTGGCGAGCATTCTCGCCTAAATGGGTGTCCGGTTTCATTAGACCACTACAGTACCCGCGCTGGCACAGGGCAACGCCTTGCGCCACAATGCCTCCGCTGTCACCCTTCGGCCCGTTCTCAAGGATCAGAACAAGGAATCAAGGATTGGGCGGCTACGTCCTAAACCCCGCGAAAAACCACCGCTACGAAGAAGCCAAACCCGTCGACATCCACGCCCAGCGTTGGGCAGAGTATGAGAAGCACGGAAAAGAACCTGCGCGCGAACCTGAGAAAATCGGGATCGCGTTGAGGATTGGGGTGTTCTTTGATGGCACTGGGAACAATGCGGATAACACGGCGGCTGGATTGCTGTGTGGGGCGCAGCATCCGATTGCGCCGGGGCATGAGACGCTTCTCCTGCCCGTCTTTCACTGGTGTTGTTTTTAGTAATCATCTTTGACAGCTACCACGTCAATGCTGGTTTCAACGAAGGTCCGCTTTCGGCCAGAAGCCGCCACCTCAGTAGACGCAACCACCCGCTAGAGTGGGAGCTGATTACCTTTGCACCAGCATCAAATTGTGTCAGATGACGCTCACCACAATGGCTAATTTTCGAGAGTTTGGGTGGCACATTGGTATTACTGATCTACATTTCCTTGGTAGAACCGCCTCGACCAAGGAAGACTAACAATGAGAAGGATCGTTCTTGCAGCGCTTTGCACCCTCGCTTTGACCGGTTGCGCTAACCTCAGATCCCCTAAATTTGTTGATGTGCCCGGGCCGACCGTGGTTACCGAATGTCCACCACAGGCCGACTCTTATTGCCTGTTAACGAACCTTAGCGAGGAGTACAGGCAATATTACGACGGCGCACAAGATGCCAGGGTAATCTCCGATGTGACTGCCCTATCTGCAACTGGCGGTGCAGTCATCGGTGCAGCAACGAATGCTCATTCGGATCTTTATAAAGCTACTGCTGGAATCGCTTTGACAGCGATGGGTTTTTCCAGATACGCCAACTTCAAAACTCAAGCCCTTGTATCACGAGCTACAGCCTCAAAGCTGACATGTGCCGCTACTCCGCTGGCTTCAATGCTCGGGCTCCAGATGCCTGATAAGGCTGCCGTTGCAGCGGGCACACCTATTAAGGCAATGGTGGTTGTAAATCCGCTTTCAAGTATTACGGCACAAGATGCCGCAATCTCTACGTCGAGCGGCGGGAAATCATTATTAATACAGAATATCGATATAGGAAATGCCGTAGCACTTAACGACTACATGACCATCACGAGCCTCGCTGAGACCCTGAATAACGCTGCCGCTAACATCGAAAAATCCCAGCGAATTCTTCGGGAAATCAATGCAGAAGCCACCTCGAATCTTGTCGGATTGCAGCTCAGCGCGATCAACCAAATTGAAACAGACTCATTCAAGCTTGAAGAAGCAATTAACTTGATAAAGCAAGTTGATCCGAAGGATGTAAAGCCAACACCTAAAGCTCAATCCGTAATTAAATCATCTCTTAGCAGCACTGTTCTTGAAGACAATCAGAAAGCAGTTGCGGTTATTGAGAATTACAACCGATACATACGCTGTATGTCTGGGGACTTTGCTCCGACTACATTCTAACTGGAACCGGGCCAGAGATAGATTCTCTGACCCGTTTTTTGATGCTATGTGGCTCGAATGCATTGCATGACCCCGAAGCTGCAGCAGTCACTCCCGCCTATATTTGAAGGAGAAAACTAATGCCCGAGAGCTCTTTTGAACACCCACTATTTGGAACTGTACGATTCCGCACCTTGAGCCCAGAGTGGAAGCGTGGGGACAAAATTGTTTTCTTAAGCGGCTTTGATCTTGCTGATGTTACTAAGTTAACCATCCCGCAGCTAAAAAATATTCCTGGCGCTGGCGGAGGCATATTAAGGGTTCATAAGCTAGCACATACACAGCTTTTGAAGGCATTCGAGATTATAGAAGAACAAGATTTACTAAAACACGTTAAAACCTGCGCCGGAACTCTCAACGTTAGACTGCGCAAGCCTACAAGCGGCGCCCTCAGCAAGCTACCCTCGAATCATGCATTTGGTATTGCTATTGACCTAAACGAAGATGACCCCGGTTTTGGGGACTCGGTGGCCCCGGTGGCACCCATATTGGAATCCCTAGGATTCACCTGGGGCAAAGCGTTCAATGATCCTATGCATTTCGAAGTTAATCGATTCATTAACTAAAGGCATATAGGTGATTTTGGATGCAATGCGTTCCACTGATACATAGGCACTCTAAATTTAGATTGGAGAAGTGTTTGGCGCTGATGGCTTTCGGATCACCAATGCGCATCTGCGGGTGAAGCGAAAAAATGCATAACTATGAAAGCACTTGACCTCAATCAATTAATTAATATTAATGGAGAAAAATATGCTATCCACACCAAACTTTCCCGAGATTGATAGCAACACAATAAAATTTCAAATAGGTGTGATTGCCATAAGCCTTGCGAACATTACAAGCTTCTTCTCTAAGACCCCAATAACATCTATAAGCGCCTCTTACTATGAGAATGGCTGGGCGCGCAATTTGCTTGTTGGATTTCTCTTCGCGATATCAGCATTCATGCTTGCATATAATGGTTTTTCTAGAAAGGAAATGATCCTCAGCAAAATAGTAGCAGCTGCCGCATTTGGCGTTGCCATGTTTCCATGCGGGTGTGGCAGATCAAGCGGTTTTGTATCTATTGCGCACTATGTTTCCGCAGCGGCAATGTTTTCAATACTCGCTTACTTTTGCTATTTATTCCACTGTCGCGCCTTAGATAAAGGGCATGTCGAAGCATTACGACGCTCGAGAATATACGCTATTTGCGGAATATCAATTATTGTATCTATGCTGCTTATGGTAGTAGACCATGTATCGGGTGATAAACTATCCAGCACCATTCCTCGCCTTACGTTTTACTGTGAGCGAGTAGGCCTGATTGCGTTTGGAGTATCATGGTTTACCGCTAGCAAGCTACTACCAGTGATTTCTTCGCCCAATGAAAGACTCCATCTATTCAGGTAGAGAGCGCCAAGGGCGACTTGAGTTGGCAAACACTCAGTCATAAGCGTTTATTTTATCTATATTAGTTTGACTGCCATCCCAGCTTAAAAATATTGCCATATGACTTCAGCCCCTCCAGAGCGCAGCAACTACTTGAGTCATGACTCCCTCCTATATTGGTTTTAGGCGCTACCGCTTCTCCGCCGTTAGTGTTCACAAATATAGGTATCAAAGTGGAGAGGGTTAGTGCCTCATCCAGTCAGCATCAATGCCAGCGCTCCATCCGGGAATAGTGCTTTCATGCAAGGGCTCCTAATTCAATTTAAATATATGCGCTCCAAACTTGATTAAGGTCATATCTAATTGCGCCAGGAACCTTCTAAAGAAAATTTTCGAATTCCTCGACTGCTTCCTTGCGGAGCCATTTGTTGATTTTCTTGTGCTTTATGGGCCCATGATGGTTCACGGTAAGGCGAATAAGCCTCGCGCAATACTCAATGGCAAATTTATGATTGTCTTTTGTCACATGTCGAAAGGTATCGCAGTCGGTTTTACCAGAGACCGCAATCAGCAATTGCTTCAAGCTAGGGTCAAATGACATCGAATTTCCAGAGCACTGGAATATCCCAGCCTCCTCTGTGCATGGCGTGTTAGATCCAGGATTGTTTTGGTCTACCCCTTCATTCCAATCCCACGAGCTTTCAAAACCACCTAGCACTCTCAACACCTCTAGCATTACAGCTTTTCGATGCTTTGTTCCACGCCACGGCCCTAAGTCGGAAACAACACTGGAGTAAATGTCATGAGCACTGTTTGGTAAGAAAATCTCATCCGGTGCATTTATCGCCCAATCTATCAATTCGTTGAGAAAAGCGTCAGGCGCAGCGCCTCGATTCTTGATTATTTGCTTGCATGCAGTAAAGGCCCTACTCATAAACCATCCCTATAAATAAGATCACTTATTAAGAGCTGTGCCGACCTCAGTTACCATCCTAGTTATAACAGCCCCACCGTGACTGTGTTAACTGGAAATATTTACAGCAAGCTCAATGGTAAAACAGCCTTCTCAATCTTTAACTTCCCGTTTTATTGAGTGCTACGCCCAATGCAGAATGCGAGCTAAAAAGGAAGCCTGAACTAGAGATTTGGCCATTTGACAGAGCTTAGCTGAATTTCCATGGTCTGCTTTTGGCCGTATGCGGTCGCTTGGGAATGTCCGCTTCTGGCCGGTAGCGGTCGTGTGCGAACGTCCGCTTCTGGCCGTTTTCTGCTGGTCCGCAGCAGCCGCTGTGGGTCGATTCGAGCCGTTCGTGACCTGGCACTGTCGACCCAACGCTGACGTTAGGATAAAAAGGTAGGGTACAACCTCACAGGCCACACCTGCGCGCATTGCGTAGCACGTTTAATCTACTCTGGCCTCATTTCCCCTAACCACACCGAGGATGCAATGTTTAAGAAATTCTTCGAATACGAATTTGCTTTTGAGGCCATCCTCGTCTCCCTAATTGCGCTTTGCCTACTCATACTCTTATTTAGGGTGGTGATTCCAAATTTCAGCTCTAAATCTCTAGCAGCCAGTTGGATGACGATGCTCGGCGCTTTTGTGATATTTGTTTATTCAATATTTGTTGAGCTAAAGGAAGATTCATTCAAGTCCAGCTTTAACACATACTCATGCTTTACAGATAAAATGGAAGTTTTCAACTACATAATTCCATTTTATCACCTAGGAGATTGCGGACTGCTCCGATATCAGGACAATGGCTCGATAACCTACCTTAACAACGACCTAGGAATAGAGGACGCCCCATCGGTAGGCGCCGAATTATTATTGATAAATGCCATATCTTATATCGCGTCAGATTTTAGAGATTGGCGCTCTGAAAAGTACTCATCTCCTGGTTCCTATCGAGTAGCTTTTCGCAAAAAAGCTGATGCCAATGGAGATACAGTACTGCTAGAAGGTTCTGTGCTTCGTAAATCCACATTCAGATACTTCGACTTTCTACCGGAGGTCGCTCACGACTTTGGTGGGTACTCAATCCTTCCTAGAGGAAGCACACTATCTCTGGATGGGAGAAAACTGATACTTTCGAATCCACACTTCTCCTTCGAGATTGAACCATTCGATCTGGGGCGAGTATATCGAATAGAAAGTGAGTCCCCCGAAACCATATGGGCCACTGACTTTGACGTAAGGGTGTCTTACAGGCTGTTCAAGTCAAGGTCAGGGCATTGGCGTCGATCTGAGTACACAGATTTTTGCCATGCATTAGCAGAGGGAATCAAAGCCCGCCTTGAAGTGCCTAGAGAGCAGTGGCCCAAGTCGCGCTCTTGGGCGTAGATGTCCGCTCCTGGCCGATAGCTGCCGGCCAAGGTCAACTATTCCAACTCAGCACAGGCTTTGCACAGGGTGGCGTTGGATTATATCCAGACGTCGTTCAAGGCAGTTCTTTCGCCATTTTCATGCCCTGTGTTCAAAATACCTCGAGGCTCGATCATCATCAGTTTTGCTTCACCTTTAGCAGCCGTTCGATGCTCAACGCCACGGGGTACCACATAGAGTTCACCGGGATTCACATAAACGCAGCCTTCCGGCAGGTCGATGCGCAGGGTGCCTTCCAGGACAAGAAATGCTTCGTCGGTCTCAGGATGTGAGTGCCAGATGAACTCGCCTTCGATTCGCACAACCTTGAACTGGTAGTCATTCATCTCTGCAACAACCCTGGGGCTCCATTGCTGATCGATGAGTGAAGCCTTGCGTGCCAGGTTTACAGGAACTGATGATTGTTGATGACGGAGCTCTGACATGACGGATCCTCTGTGGTTGAAGTCGCCAGCCTATAGCGCATGGAACAGGGCGCTCTTGTACGATCCTGCAAGTCAGCGTGCGGCCCGCAATCGTTCCAGCCAGCGCATGGGCGGTATTCCGTAGCAGCGGGTGAAGTGTCGCGTCATATGACTTTGATCGTGGAAACCCGCGACGAGGGCCGCATCTACCAAGGTGAAACCTTCAAGCACCAATGCGCGGAACCGATCCAGGCGGCGCAGGGTGACAAATCGGTAAGGGCTCGTACCGTAAAGTGTTCTGAAGTCGCGTGACAGGCTCCAGCGTTCGCGCCCGCTAGCCCGCTCCAGCATATCCAGCGTAATGCATGAATGCAGATGTTCCAGGATGAACGCTCTGGCGCGCTCGGCTGCGCAGTAATCCAGACGCTTGCGCCCGCGTGGCTTGCCACCGACGGCACGCAACGCCATTGCCAAGTCAAAAAGCGCGTCCTGTTCCTCCAGTGTCTCCAGTGGATGATCCACTGCTTGCACGAAAGCTGCACTGGCATGGAACAGACGTGGATCGCTCGAAATTCCCCCCGCGATAAAGGGCAAGGGTTCTCCCCCCAGGATGTTCTGGATTAGTGCGGGATCAACGTAAGCCATACGGTAACGAAAGCCTGCATCGGTGCCGGCCATACCATCGTGGAGTTCGTCGGGGTGAAGCACGAGCGTGTTGCCGGGAACACCGTGGCGCAGCGAGCCTGCGTAGTGAAAGCTCTGCACGCCTGCCAACGTTCGACCGATCGAATAGGTGTCATGGCGATGCGGATCGTAGCCGTGGCTGCCAAACCACGCTTCGATACGCTCGATTCCTCCAGGTTGAACACTGCGAATGACCCAGTCGACATTGCCAGCTTGGTCATTTTTCTGATCCATGAATGTGTACCTTCCCGATTCTGCGCGTTGGTGGTGAGAGTCTATCTGTCGGGAATATACAAGTGCGGGTATTTAGATGTCTGCTTTTGGCCGAAAGTTGCCCTATCCGTAATTCCATATCAATCAGTGTTACTGCCAGATCAACGGATCCTATACGTGACGTAATCCGGCGACTATTTCGAATACCGTGCTAGCCAAAACCTCCCCATTAACCATAACCCGCACCCCATGCCGCCCAACAAAATGCTTCCGCGTCGTAAAATCCCTAATCACCTGCCGCCTCCCCACAACCATCTCCCCAAACCCAGCCAACCCCGCCGTCTTCAACTTAAAAACCTTCCCCGAAACCCCGCCATTCGCCTTCACATAGTCAATCGCATAATCAATCACCAACCGCTGCTCATGCGCCACCGTCGACTTCACCACAAACGACAACGTAATCGCTTCGCCCAACCTGACCACCGCCGGCTCAACCCGCACATCCAACAACTCAACCTCAGCCTTCGCCCCCGCGCCAATCACCGTCAGCGCCCGCACATCCCCCTGCTTAATCAAACTCCGCAACGCATGCTTGGCAATCCACGCCGTGTGCTTGTTCTCCAACGACCAACCTTCAATCGTGTCCAACACCCACTCCGGGTGCTCTTTGGTCACGTCATTCAGATGATTCGCCACGGACTTGCGCACGTACAAACTCTCATCCGTCTTCAACCGATCCAGTATCCCGGCGGCCAACTGCGGATCCGCCTGCACCGCTTCCAACCGAAACGACCAAGGCAGGCGAGGGCGGCTGCCTTCGCTGGCGAGGCGTCGAACGTGGTGGTTTTCGTCGTGGGTCCAGTCGTGCATCAGCTCCAGCGAGCGTTCCAGGTCGCTGCGTAGAAAGTGGCGGATGGCGAATTCGGAGGAGCCGAAGGTGGTGAAGTATTTCAGGGCGTCCATGGAGGTGTCGAAGGCGTGGCCGCCGTAGCTCGCGACGTAGTGCGGCAGGCACATGCTGACGAATCCGCTGTTCAGTCTTGGCGCAAGTTCGAAAAGCACTTCGAGGGAATCTTCGTAATCCAGCGGCAACACGGCGTGCAGGCTTTCGCTGACGCGGGCCATGCGTTGCATTACCGATAATTCGGCGAGTCCGTCCTGGGCATGTTTGAGAAATGCCTTGGCCTTGAACGCCGGGTACACGGCGCTCATTTCGGTGGCGATGTGCTGCAAGCGCTCGGCGTTGAAGATTTCCTTTAACGCCGGGGCGGCGGTGTCGGTGGTGCTCATGGTCAGGTCATCGGGGTGCTGACGAACGCTTCGAGGGTTTCGGCGTAGGCGGTGTATTGGGCGATGTGTGGGTAGCGGCGGGTGTCGATCTGGTCGGGGGCGACGAGGCCGGTGAAGCTCCAGGCGACGGCGAGGCTGATGCCGGCCTGGGTGAGGGTGCCGTCGGTGGGCAGGCCGGTTTTTTCCAGTTCCTGTTCGAGGGCGGTGAACGCGGCGGCGAGTTGGCCTTCGACGCGTTCGACCCATGGCTGGTATTGAATGTCGGCCGGGCGCAGGTTGCGTTCGTAGTAGAGCTGCACGGCTTTTTCGCAGGCGGCGAGACTCAGGCCGATCAGGCGCAGGGCGTGGGCGCGCTGTTTGAGGTCGGCGGGCAGCAGGCTTTTGCCGGAACTGGCTTCGAGGTAATCGAGGATGAGGGTCGAGTCCATGAGGACGACGCCGTCGTCGAGGATCAGCGTGGGCGCTTTGACCACCGGGTTGATCTGCTGGAATTGCTCGAAGTGGCGGAACACCGAGACTGACTCGTGTTCGAGGTCGATGCCGAGGCGTTTGGCGGAGATCGCCACGCGGCGCACGTATGGGGAGTCCAGCATGCCGATCAGTTTCATGACGCGTTCCTTCAAGTCGAACCGAGTGGGAAGGCATAACCTAGCCGAGGCTGAGGCAAATGTCAGTCGTCGAAGCCGGGTTGTTCGTGAATCTCGTCGACATTCAATTCCAGCCGATAGGCCACCGCCACAAACAACGCCTGACACAAACACAGCGTCGCGCTCAGCGAACGAAACGCCAATGCGCTGCCTTCATTCACCAGCAACAGGCTGTTGGCGTGCCTGGCCAGTGGCGAGAGGTGGCTGTCGGTGAGGATCAGGGTGTTGGCCTTTTGCTGGCGGGCGTAGCGCAGGCAATGTTGGGTTTCCTTGGCGTAGGGGGTGAAGCTGATGGCGATGACCAGATCATTTTCGCGGACGCTGCGCATCTGCTCGCGATAACTGCCACCCAGCCCTGACACCAACTGAATTCGCTTGTGAGTGTGTTGCAAGTTGTAAACGAGGTAGTCGGCGACGGCGAAGGAACGGCGCACGCCGACCACATAGATGTTGTCGGCGTTGACGATCAGATCGACGGCTTTTTCGAAGGCGACGTCGTCAAGTTCACGGCCCAGGCGTTCGATGCCGGAGCGGGTGGCGTCGATGCATTCGCGGGCGAGGTCGCCGTCGCTGGTTTGCTGCGACGGGTTGGCGATCAGGTTGCGGATGCGTTGCTGGTAGTTCTGTGCCGGCGAGGCTTTGTGGGTGTAGGCGGTGCGGAACAATGCCTGCATTTCGCTGAAACCGCTGAAGCCGAAGCGCTGCGAGAAGCGGACGATGGCGGAGGGGTGGACTTCGCATTCGCGGGCGATGTCGCTGATGCGATCGACCATGATCCGGTCGCTTTGTTGGCTCATGTAGCTGGCGATGCGTTTTAGCTGGCGCGGCAGGGTGTCGTATTCGTCGGTGATCAGTTGCAGCAGACGCTCGGCATTGATCGGGGGGCTGGCGAGAGTGGGCTCGTCGGTGGCCGGCAGATCGGGGCGGGGCATAAGGTGTCCTTAGGGCTGATCAAATCACACGATGGCGGTGTGCCTGATAATAGGCGGGGTGCGAGCAGTTGGCTGGGGAGTTTTTCGGCGTCTGCGCAGCTGAAACGATGCACTGCGCGGGCGGCATGGCTGAAAAAAATGCGACCGGTTGCCGCTGGTTTAGCCGTTTGTCTTCTATATACAGCCGCTCGACTGAATTTCTTGCTATAAACGCACTCCGATGACCGCCACGACGCCTGTGTCAGAGCTGTTAACGGGTGTTGTCGGACAAATTCCCAGTATTTACAGTTGCTGAGGCCTCAATCGGGCCTTAGACTGCCGCCCCTTCGTAAATTGAGTGCCGGGTGGCGTTTGCAATAAACGATGCCTTTTCGTCGACCGGACACGGTTCGCCGGAACGCTCCCTAATTCGCCTTAATGCACGTTTTTTTATAGAGATATCAATGACAAAGGACAAGTTGCTGGCCATGCCGGCAGATGACTACATGAATGCAGAGCAACACGCTTTCTTCACTGAGCTGTTGCAGAACATGAAAGTCGAAACCCACGAGCGCATTGAGCAAAACCGTATCGCCATCGAAAGCCTGGACACCCCGGCCGACCCGGCGGATGCAGCTTCGGTTGAAGAAGAGCGCACCTGGCTGGTGAACGCGATTGATCGCGACCAGCGCATGCTGCCGCAACTGGAACAAGCCCTTGAGCGCATCAAGGAAGACAGTTTTGGCTGGTGCGACGACAGCGGCGAGGCCATTGGCCTGAAACGCCTGCTGATCAGCCCGACCACCAAGTACTGCATCGAAGCTCAAGAGCGTCACGAGCAGATCGACAAGCACCAGCGTCAGGCCTGATTCCATGGCGGCCCCCTGAAAGGGGGGCGCCTGCAAAAGATCGCAGCCTTCGGCAGCTCCAAAAGGGGTGCCGTGGCTGCGATCTTTGCTTTTGCTCGTCTGCACTATTTCCAAGCCGTTCCATTGACCTGCTGCAGACCCCGCGACTAACGGACCATAGATAATGGCGTTGTAGTGGCGTTTAATGCAGTCACAACAATGAGAACAAGCGTGGGGTGTTGATATGACGAGAGATGGATCTCTGGTTGGGGCTTTGCCTGCACCAGTGCTTTTGCCGAAAAACCGCTGGATCGCACCGACCCTGCAAAGCATCGCCCTGATGCTGTTGTTGGCCGGCATGACCCTGGGTGAAGGGTCGTTGTACATTGGCATGCCACTGGCGGTGCTGATTGTCTGGCTGCCGCGCCTGCGCTCGCGAACCGTCCTCGATGCACCGCCTGCCGACACCGGCAGTGCCATTTCCGAACTGACCCGCGATCTTTCCTACACCACCAGCCACAACGCGTTGTCGGCGGCGGGGGTGGCGTTTTCGGTCAAGGAACTGGCGAACAAACTCGAATCGCAACTCGACGCGGCGGCGCGGATCGTCAGCAATGCCGAGGTGATGATTGCGACCGAGCACGCCACTTCGCAGCTCAGTCGCCAAGCCCTGGAAGCCGCCAGTGAGGCCCATCACAGCAGTGCTGCGGGACGTGCCGAGCTGGTCGATTCCATCTCGCGCATGCATCAACTCAGCCAGCGCGCCAATGCCAGCCGCGAACTGATCGAGGCGTTGAGCCTGCGCAGCGACGATATTGAGCGGGTGACGCTGGTGATTCAGTCGATTGCCAGTCAGACCAACCTGTTGGCGTTGAACGCGGCGATTGAAGCGGCTCGGGCCGGCGAGCATGGCCGCGGTTTTGCCGTGGTGGCGGATGAGGTGCGCGGGTTGGCGGCCAGAACGGCGTCGGCGACGGGGGAAGTCGGCGAGATGGTTGCCGACATTCAGCAACGGACTGCACAGGTCGTGGAACAGATCCGCGAGTTGTCCAGCGACCTGCACACCGGCGTCGAACAGGTTGAAAACACCGGGCAGCACCTGGAAAACATCGCACGCCTGGCGGCCGGCGTGGAAACTCAGGTCGGTGAAATCGCCCGGGGCGCGGAAACCAATCGCGAGCAACTCGACAGCCTGTTTAAGGCCATCGAGCAGATGCGCAGCGACCTGGCGATCAGCGATCAACAGACCCGTCGTCTCGCCGAAGCGGCGGTGCAGATGGAAGGGCAGGCCGAAACCATCAGCGAACGTCTGGCTGAGGTTGGCCTGGATGACTATCACCAGCGTATTTATGACCTGGCGCGTGAGGGGGCGAGTCAGATCGCGGCGCGTTTCGAGGCGGATGTCGAACAGGGGCGGATCAGTCTGGAGGATCTGTTCGATCGCCAGTATCAGGCGATTCCCAATACTCAACCGGCCAAGTACCAGACCCGTTTCGACCGTTACACCGATCAGGTGCTGCCGGCGATTCAAGAGCCCTTGTTGCCGCGCCATGAAGGTCTGGTGTTCGCCATCGCCTGCACGCAGCAGGGTTATGTACCTACGCATAACCAGGTGTTCAGCCAGCCGTTGACCGGGGATGTGCAGGTTGATGCGGTCAACAATCGCACCAAACGCAAGTTCGCCGACCGCACCGGTATACGCTGTGGCAGTCATCAGCAACCGGTGCTGTTGCAAACCTACACCCGCGACACCGGCGAATTGATGCACGATTTGTCGGTGCCTATCATGATCAAGGGACGTCACTGGGGTGGATTGCGGCTGGGCTACAAACCGGAGACCCCGCGCTGATTGTTACCGTTGAGGCAAGGGTTCTGTGCAGCGGCGTTGCTTTTTCCTTCCGAATGAAAGCATTAGTCTGCCGGCTTAGTTAGGTAGCTAATTAATTCAGGAGGTCGGCATGCAATGCCGGGTTGATGTCGCCGTGATGATCGGCAGTGGTGTACCCGCCGGTTTGCGCGCAAGGGGGCAAAGCGTTTGCTGGGTGGTGCTGCTCAACGGGGAGCAACGCGGCACCGCATTTGCCAGCCGCGACGAGGCCGAAGAGTGCAAGGCTGCGTGGCTCGCGCAATTGCAGGCCGAGCCCGCTGACAGTCTGCACTGATCAGGCTTACTTGCCGGGGTGCAGGCGCACGTTCAATTCATCGACCATGACGGCTTCTTCGCCGTCGGCGCGTAACCATTCCTTGAGCAATTGCGCCTGTTGCGGCGACCAGAAGTCGGCCTCGATCAATTTGACATCGGCGGGCAGTGGATGCGCTTCGATGAAGTCGTCGATAGCGCTGCCTTCCGAGGGCAGGCCCAACTGGTCGAACAGGGTTTTCAGGTCGTATGCTGGCAGTTCCATCGTTTACTCCTTGGTTTTGCGCCGACATGGCGCAGTCGATCACTCCCTTTATCTGAGGCAGTCGCCGGCCAGGAGTTCGATTTGCGCTTCAAGTGAACGAGCCAAGGCACAGGCTTCGTTATGGTCTTCGCGGAAACCTCTGACGCGACCGGTGGATTTTTCCTTGATGTGAAAGAAGGCAATGCCCGCCGGCACGACTTGAAAGCGTGGGGTCGGGTTGGGCGTTTCACTGACATGGAAGATCAGCGTCGATTTGTGCCTGGCCTCTACGGGAGTGGCAAAGTGAGTCAGGGTGCACATATGAAGTCCTTTTCATCGGTCGGCCGGCATTTACTGGCCGTTGCGGGTAGTCGTAATGAGCGTTGCTGCTCTAGAATCGCCAGTACCTGTTGACGACAGGGCTTATCTAAAGCAATTTTTCACGGGCGATATGTCGGAAAAATGCTTTTTTTCGTGAGAATTTTCCCTAAAGTTCGTAGTCAGCTTTCTCTGAGCGTCAGTAAGGAATCTTCCTTCGAACTTTGGCGACATCGGAGCAAGTTTCGCGAGTGACATTCCAGTAGTCTTACGCACCTCGCGATAAATGAGCGCTCCGCTCACTCGGACTTTTATTTGAGTCACTTGGCAGTTCTGTCGGCCTGGCCGTTTTTTGCCGCGCGCGTTTTCCGTGCACGGTTTTTTCAGATGTGGGGATGTTTCTTTGGCAGTCAGTAACCTCGATATGCATGCTTTGTTCGTGCTCGGTGATTTGCGTGCAAAGCTGGTCAAGCTGTTCCAGTCGCGTTTTGTTTACATCACCGAGCAAAACGCCGAAGGCATTTACGTGGCCGAGATCGACACCGAAAGTGCCTTGGTGGTCGATGACAAACCGGGGCTCAAGCTCAAGGTTGGCGATCATTTCAGCGCGTCGGTC
This sequence comes from Pseudomonas monsensis, assembly GCF_014268495.2. Classification (NCBI taxonomy): domain Bacteria; kingdom Pseudomonadati; phylum Pseudomonadota; class Gammaproteobacteria; order Pseudomonadales; family Pseudomonadaceae; genus Pseudomonas; species Pseudomonas monsensis. The sequence continues at coordinate 2,789,411 of NZ_CP077087.1, forward strand.
CTGCCCAGCCGCGAAGGCGGCAAGATGGATATCCGTTTTCGTGAAATCAAACTGACGGTCTACGGCCTGGGCGATTACGCCTTTGTCGACACCGCCGATGGTCACGCGATCCTGTTCAAGGAAGGCCACAGTGTGGTGACCGTGTTCGCCGCCAATGAGCAACTGCAGGAAGGCCTGACCAAAACCCTGAAAGCCGTCACCGCCAAGGCCGCCAAATGGCGCAAGGGCGAACTGGTGACCTTCAAGGCCAGCGAGTGAATGCTGTGAGTCGCGCTGATTTTCATGTGCACCACCTCGATAATGCGCGTGAAGAGGCCCGGCGTCTGTTCGATGCGAAAGCCCGATTGCAGGGCGCGTGGCTGGGGTGGGTGGCATCGCAGATCTACACGTTGCGCCCGGCGGAATACGCCAGCATGGTCAGACGCGAGCTGCAAAGCTTGCAGGAAAAGTCTGAAACCTGACCTCGTCCGGGATACGCCCCGGAAAAAGCAGGAACCTCGGCTACAGTCAGTTGACTGAGTATTCAGAGGCTTGCGGTCTTCCATCAGGCCATCCTGCTATTGCTGTGAACAGCACGAGGTGCAAAAAGCATGAACGGATTTCGACGGTTGTTGGCCGCCAGCGCGGCCGCATTCGCTTTGCTGGCGTCGGCGCCACCGCTGATGGCCGCGCAGGCGCCGATTCATTTTGCCGACCTGAATTGGGAAAGCGGCAGCCTGATCACTGATGTCCTGCGGATCATCGTCGAGAAGGGCTACGGATTGCCGACGGACACGCTGCCCGGCACCACCATCACCCTGGAAACCGCGCTGGCCAACAATGACATTCAGGTCATTGGCGAGGAGTGGGCCGGGCGTAGTCCGGTGTGGGTCAAGGCAGAAACCGAGGGCAAGGTGGTCAGTCTCGGTGATACGGTCAAGGGCGCGACCGAAGGCTGGTGGGTGCCGGAATACGTGATCAAGGGTGATCCGGCCAAAGGCATCAAGCCGCTGGCGCCGGACCTGCGCAGCGTCAGTGACCTGAAAAAGTACAAGGATGTGTTCAAGGACCCGGAGAGCCCGAGCAAGGGCCGGTTCCTCAACAGCCCCATTGGCTGGACCTCGGAAGTGGTCAACAAGCAGAAGCTGACGGCATATGGCCTGCAGGATGACTTCACCAATTTCCGCAGTGGCTCGGGAGCGGCACTGGACGCCGAGATCAGTTCTTCGATTCGTCGCGGCAAACCGGTGTTGTTCTACTACTGGTCGCCGACACCGCTGCTGGGCAAATTCAAACTGGTGCAACTGGAAGAGCCGCCGTTTGATGCCGAGGCATGGAAGACCCTGACCGACGCCGACAATCCGAATCCGAAACCGACCCGGTCGCTGGCCTCGAAGCTGTCGATTGGCGTGTCTACGCCGTTTCAAAAGCAGTACCCGCAGATTGCCGAATTCTTCAGCAAGGTCGATTTTCCGATCGAGTCGCTGAACAAGGCGCTGGCAGACATGAGTGAAAAACACACCGCGCCACGCCAAGCGGCTGAAGCCTTCATGAAAGCGCATCCGGATGTGTGGCAGGCATGGTTGCCGAAGGATGTGGCGGATAAGGTGGCGGCTGATCTGAAATAGAGGGGTTGCGGCTGACGCCATCGCGAGCAGGCTCACTCCTGCATTTGGGATGCGTTTCCCTGTAGGAGTGAACCTGCTCGCGATGCTTTCAAGCTTTTAGAATCGAGTCTGCACCGCCAATTCAAAGGTGCGCGGCGTGCCCAGATAGTAAGCCGGCGACACATGCGCAAACTCGGCGTACACCTCGTTGGTCAGGTTGCGCACCCGCCCGGTGACGGTGGTGTGTGAATCAACCTTGTAGCTGAGGAAGCTGCCGAACAGCGTGTACGACGGCACGGTCATGGTGTTGGCGGTGTCGGCATACACCGATGCTACGTAACGCGCATTGACCCCACCTTGCCATTGCGGCGAAAAGTCATAGGTCAGCCACACATTGCCGACGCGATCCGGCACGTTGGTCGGTGTATTGCCCTTGCGCGACACCACGACACCGGCGGCATTCTTTTCAGTGAAGTCGTCGTACTGCGCATCGACCCAGGCGAAGTTGCCTTCGGCCAACAGCTTGTCGGTGATACGCAACGAACTCGCAATCTCGATGCCTTTCGAGGTCTGCTGGCCGACTGGAATGCTGCTGGTCGGGTCCAGTGGATCGGTAACGGCGAAGTCCTTGCGCTCGATGGTGTAGGCGGCGACGGTCGCCGAGCCTCGCCCGTTCAGGTAGTCGAACTTGCTGCCAATCTCCCATTGTTTACCCGTCGAAACATCAAAGTCCTGAGTACCGTTCGGTTGCTCGGCGGCGGTGCTGTATTGCACGTAGACGTTGGCCGACGGGATGAATTGCCAGGTCAGGCCGACGCGACCAGTCACCGGCTCCCAACTGCGCTTGAGGTGCTTGGGGTTGGTGGCGGTCACTGTGCGATGGTTGGTGACGTCGAGGTCGATATCGTCGTAACGCAGGCCTGTGAGCAGCGACAGTCTGTCGGTCAGCGCCAGACGGTTTTCCACGAACAGTGCCTTGGTCGTGACTTCATTGGTCTTGTCGCTGATCAACTTCGGGTTGGTGCCGGGAATGTCGTAGAAATGCCCTGGCCGGTAGTTGTTCGGGTCCACCGTACTCGCGCCTTTGACGTTGAGCGGTGAGTTGGTGGTCTGGTTGACCTTGTATTCGAAACCCCCGGACCACGTTGTATCGAGACCGAAGAACGTATTGTCGTGACGCAGTTCGAACTGGTTGCCGTTCTGCTCGCCCTGATGGCGCACCTGATACGCGGTGGAGCGATTCACCGCCGTGTTGTCGGCGTTGTACTGATAGGTTTCGAGGTTGCGGTAGTCGCGCTGGCTGTCGAGGTGATACAGCGTGTTGCGCAGGGTGGTGCTGTCGTTGATCCGGTAATCAATGATCGAGCGCAGCCAGATCGTCCGTTGTTCGTAGCGCCCGTCTTCGACGTTGTAATTGTTGAAGCGGTTGTGTCTGTCGATTTTCAACTCACCGGCCTTGGGGTTGAGCACCGGCGTGCCCCAGTACGGGCTGTCTTCGTGCTCGTCCTGATATTCGAGGGCGAGGGTGTGCGACAGGTCCGGCGTGAGGTCGCTGAGCAGCGAGAACGCCACGCTCCAGGCATCGCGTTCCTGGCGGTCGATGTAGCCGTTGCTGGTGTTGTGACTGACATCCAGACGCGCGTAGTGCTGCACATCGGCATTCGGCGCGGTCAGGGCGTGGTTGAGGCCGAAGGCGGTTTCGGTGGTGTCGTAGGTGCCGTAGCTGACCCGACCTTCAGTCGCCTGTTCATCGCGGCTGGCCAGTTTGGTCACGTAGTTCAACGAACCGCCGACGGAACCTGCGCCATTGACCAGCGATGACGGACCACCGAGCAATTCCACCCGGTCGTAAATCCACGCATCCACCGGCCGGGCGAGGCCGCCGGATACGTTGATGCCGTTGAACATCTGGGTAATCTGGCTGCTGGTGAAGCCGCGATAGGAGACGAAGCCGCCGAAACCCGGCGGTGCGCTGGCATTGACCCCGGGCAGGGTGTTGGCGGCGTCCTGGAAATTTTGTGCGCCGTGGCGTTCGATGTCGTTGCGGTTGGCAATGGCCACCGACGCGGGTGTGTCGCGCACGCTCAGACCGAGGCGCGAGGCCATGCCACTGGATTGGTCGAGGCTCAAGCCCGGTTCGGCGCCGGACTCGCCATTGATGGTGATCGGCGCCAGATCCACGGCGGATTGCGCCCAGGCGTTAACGGACAGGCAGCCGCACAGGCTCGCCAGCAAAGTGAGTTGTTTCATCATTGAATCCTGAATGCTTGGCTAGGTGTCAGCGCACAGGCAAACGCCGCGCGTTGGCGCAGTGGGCTGACAAATCAATAGGGCGAAGACACTCAGGCGAGCGGTGGGGCGCGAGGGTTGGCCGAGGGCCAGGTGAAGCGGGCAGGGAGGTCGGCGCTGACGACAGGCGCCAACGGCGGACTGTGTTGTTCGGGCAGCACCGCAAGGGTCAGGCTGGAGTTGAACGCCGGGCCCATGCCCCCGCCGACAGAGCACAGCGGGCAACCGAACGCCTTGCTCAGGGTCGGCAGTTTTTCTTCGACGGGATTTGGCGAGAGCGGTGCTTGAGTGGCCGGGTCGACCGTACAGAACTGGCCGCCGATGCCGTTGAGTTGCATGCCGACCATTTGCCCGTGACCGATGCTGCAGGCGAACACATTGAACAGGACGCAGCAATAGAGCATCCAGGCCAGCAGTGAGCGATCGGAACGGGAGAATTTCATGGGGCGGCACTTTACCGTACCGCTGATCGGTCGTGCACTTGAAAAAATGCCGACTAGGATGATTTGTTCAAGTCTTTTGAAAGGACTCTCAAGCATGACCTTCGTATTGGCTCAGTGGCTGGTGACGATTTTTGCAATCATCAGCCTGGTGCATGTGTATTGGGCGTTGGGTGGGCAGTGGGCGGCGGTAGCCGCAGTGCCACAGATTCCCGTGCAGGGGCTGGTGGCGACAGTACGACCGGCCTTCGAGCCTTCAGGCTGGATCACGCTGCTGGTGGCGGCAGCGTTATTGGCGATTGCCGGCCTCATCTGCATGCGCGTCGGCTGGGGAATGCCGGCGGTGCATGACGGCTGGCTGCAATGGGTAATCAGTGCAATTGCGCTGTTGATGTTTGCCCGGGCAATTGGCGATTCGAATCTGGTGGGCTTCTTCAAAGAGGTGAAGGATTCACGGTTTGCGCGACTGGATACGTGGGTGTATTCGCCGTTGTGTCTGGCGCTAGGGGCGGGGTTGTTGGCGGTGGCCTGGGTTTGAGGTTTGAGGTTTTAGGTGATCTGGAAAGCGCTATCGCGAGCAGGTTCACTCCTACAGAGGAACGCATTCCAAGTGTAGTGGTGAGCCTGCTCGCGATAGCGTCATTGCAGATAATACAAAGCTTCAGTTGCCGCTTTCGGTGCGCCGGCTACTGACCTCGGCCGGCACATCATCCCCGGCCATGCGCTTGCGGAACAACGCCGCCCGCGCCAGCAGCAACGTGGTGACCGGTACGGTGATCGCCAACAGAACCGGAATCAGCCAGGCGTGCAGCACCGGCCCCGATTTCAATGCCGAAAAACAAATGATCGACGCCAATGCCACGCACCACGCTCCCAGCGTCGAGGCCAGGGCTGGCGGGTGCATGCGCTGAAAGTAATCCTTCATGCGCAATAATCCGCTCGCACCGATCAGCGCGAACACGCCGCTGAGCACCAGCAGGATCGCCACGGGGATCTCGACCCATAAAGACAAATCGGCATTCATTCGATCACCTCGCCACGCAGCAGGAATTTCGCCAGGGCAAACGAGCCGACGAAGCCGAACAGCGCAATCAGCAGCGCCGCTTCGAAGTAAGTGTCACTGGAATAACGAATGCCGAGGGTCAGCATCATCAGCATGGCGATGATGTACAAGTAGTCCAGGGCCAGTACTCGATCCTGCGCCGACGGCCCCTTGAACAGGCGCACCAGGGTCAAAACCATGGCCAGCGAGAACAGGAACAACGTCAGCAGAATCGCGTTCGACAGTAACGGGCTCATTCGAAAATCTCCATCAGCGGCCGCTCGTAAGTGCGCTTGAAGTGCTCGATGAACTGCGCTTCGTCATCCAGATCCCACACGTGCAGCAACAGAATGCTGCGATCCAGCGCCAGTTCTGACCACACGGTGCCGGGCACCACGGTGCAGATCATTGCCAGCGCCGCCAGGCCATGGGCATCGCGCAAGTCCAGCGGCACCTTGATAAAACGTGAGCGGGGCGGGCGGCGACCGGCGTTGAGTACGCCCCAAGCAACGATCAGGTTGGACATGATCACGTCACGCCCGACCAGCAGGAACAGGCGCAGAATTGTCCCCGGACGGCGAACGCGTACTGGTTTCGGGCGCAACTTGCGCATCATCAATGGCGCGGCGAACCCCAGTATTGCGCCAAGCAACAGATTGCCCGGGCTGACCGACAGGTTCAGCGTCAGCCATAACACCCACAGGGCCAGTGACAGCAACGGTGCCGGGAAAATGCGCTTCATGGCTGCACCTCCAGCATCGCGGCTTTGGCTTCCGGGCTTGGCACGGCGCGGGTGCCGAGCACGGCCATCACGTATTGCTGCGGATTGTTCAGCGCGTCGGCGGTGGCCTGGGTGTAACGCAGCAGCGGTTCAGCCTTGAAGGTCAGGGCGATGCTCAACCCCAGCAGCAGGAAAATCGGTGCGCATTCGAGTTTGCGCAGCAGCGGCGACGGGCGCTCCTCGGGTGTCCAGAAGCGCTGGATGCCAAGGCGCGAGAACGCCATCAACGAGGCCAGCCCGGACAGGATCAACAACGCCAGCAACGCCCACGCCGCATTGGAAATCGGTGCGCCCGTGCCCAGCCCCAGCGGATTGAGCAAGGCGCCGATCAGGTTGAGTTTGCCAATGAAACCGGACAACGGTGGCATACCGATGATCAGCAGCGCGCAGGCAATGAAGCTCAGGCCGAGGAACGCCATGGTCCACGGGATGACCTGACCGACCACGGCTTTCTGCTCGTCATCGAGGTTGATGCCCTTGGGTGGCTGCAAGGACTCTTGCGGACGTGGCAGCAGTTCGCTTTCGTCTTCCAGCGGAATTTCGTTGGCCGAACGCGAGCGCTCGATCAACTCGGCGAGCAGGAACAACGCGCTCAGCGCCAGGGTCGAGCTGACCAGATAGAACAGCGCGGCGCCGATCAGGTTCGGCTGGGCGAAACCCACCGCCGACAGCAGAATCCCCGCCGACACCAGAATGCTCAGGCTGGCCATGCGCTCCAGGCGTTGCGCGGCAAGTATCGCCAGTCCCGCGCAAGCCATGGTCGCCATGCCGCCGTAGATCAGCCAGTCGCCGCCGAAGAAGGCCGAGGCCCCGGCCTGGCCGGAAAAAAGCAGTGTCCACAGGCGTAGCAGGGTGTAGACGCCGACCTTGGTCATGATCGCGAACATGGCCGCCACCGGCGCACTGGCCGAGGAGTAGGCCGGCACCAGCCAGAAGTTCAACGGCCACATGCCTGCCTTGGCCAAAAACGCCACCGCGAGAATCCCCGCGCCAGCGTGCAGCAAGCCACGGTCGGCTTCCGATACCAGCGGAATTTTCAGCGCCAGATCGGCCATGTTCAATGTGCCGGTGACGCCGTAGATCAGCGCCGCGCCAATCAGGAACAACGACGAGGCGAGCAGGTTGATCGAGATGTAATGCAGCCCCGATGACACCCGTGCCCGGCCCGAGCCGTGAAGCAACAGGCCATAAGACGCGGCGAGCAACACTTCGAAGAACACGAACAGGTTGAACAGATCCGCCGTCAGGAATGCGCCGTACAGGCCCATCAATTGAATCTGGAACAGCGCGTGGAAACTCGAACCGGCGCCGTCCCAACGGGCCATGGCAAACAGCAGCGCGCTGACGCCGATGATCCCGGTCAGCACCAGCATCAGTGCCGACAGGCGATCGACCACCAGCACAATGCCGAACGGTGCCTGCCAGTTGCCCGGCAGGTACACGCCGATGGAGCCGGGCACGCCGGTGGTCTGTGTCCATTGCAGCAGCATCACCGAAACGAACAGCCCGACGAGGCTGGAGAACAGGTTAATTTTCGCCTTCAGCGGTCGGTGTTTCTCGCCAAGCATCAGCATGATGGCGGCGGTCAGCAGCGGCAGCAGGATCGGCGCGGCGATCAGGTGAGTCATCGCCATCATTCTTTAGGCTCCCGGCCGTCGACGTGGTCGGTACCGGTCAGGCCGCGCGAGGCCAACAGCACGACGAGGAACAGCGCGGTCATGGCGAAGCTGATGACGATCGCGGTGAGGACCAGTGCTTGCGGTAACGGGTCGGTGTAGTGCAGCAAGTCCTGGGTGACGCCGTCCTTGATCACCGGCTCCTTGCCGATGAACAGGCTGCCCATGCTGAAGATGAACAGGTTGACCGCGTACGACAGCAGGCACAGGCCCATCACCACCTGGAATGTCCGTGGCCGCAGGATCAGCCAGACGCCAGACGCGGCGAGTACGCCGATGGCGATTGCGATGACTTCTTCCATCAGACGGCTCCTTTGCTGGCGACGGACTTGGGCAGCGATGCAGTCTTGTGACCGCGTACCGATTGGTGGGCGAGGGCGGTAAGGATCAACAGCGTCGAACCGACAACCACGGCATACACGCCGATATCAAAGAACAGCGCACTGGCGATATGGATATCGCCCAGCAACGGCAAGGTGAAATGCCAGGTGTGGGTGGTCAGAAATGGATAACCGACCGCCATTGCGCCCAGCCCGGTGGCGGTGGCGAACAACAAGCCGGTGCCCATCCAGCGCAACGGGCGCAGGCTCATTTGCGCTTCGACCCACTGCGTACCGGCGACCATGTATTGCAGGATGAACGCCACCGACATCACCAGGCCGGCGACAAATCCGCCGCCCGGCTGGTTGTGCCCGCGCATGAACAGGTAGCACGACACCACCAGCGCAATCGGCAGCAACAGGCGCACCAGCACCGCCGGCACCATCATGAAGCCTAGCGCGGTGTCGCTGGCCGAACGCGGGTTGACCAGGTCAGTGACCACGTCCGGCGCCAGCAGGCGTTGCTGGGCCGGCAACTGCAGGCTTTCTTTCGGTGGGCGGAAGCGACGTAGCAGGGCGAACACGGTCAGCGCCACGGCGACCAGCACGGTGATTTCGCCCAGGGTGTCGAAGCCACGGAAGTCCACCAGCATCACGTTGACCACGTTGCTGCCGCCGCCCTCGGGCATGGCACGACTGAGGTAGAACGAGGAGATGTCGTTCGGCGTCTGGCGCGTCAGCATGGCGTAGGAGAGCAACGCCATGCCGCCACCCACGGCAATCGACAGCAGCAAGTCGCGCAGGCGGCGAATGCGCGCTTTGCGCAGGCTGCTCGGCAGTGGCGAGACTTCTTCGATCCGGCGTGGCAGCCAGCGCAGCCCCAGCAGGATCAATACGGTGGTGACGACCTCGACCGCCAGTTGTGTCAGCGCCAGATCCGGTGCCGAGAACCAGACGAAGGTCACGCAGGTCATCAACCCGCAAACGCTGACCATGGTCAGGGCGGCGAGACGGTGGTACTTGGCCTGCCACGCGGCGCCGAGGGCGCAGGCGATTGCCAGCAGCCACAGGGTCACGAAGACGATCGAGCCGGGAATCTTCGGCCGGTCACCCCAGCTCAGGCTGCTGTGCAGCATCGGAATCAGGCCGGCGAGCACCGCGGCCAATACCATCAGGAACAGTTGCATTTGCAGGCGGCGGGTGCCAAGTCGGCGTTCGACGCGCCGGGCCATGCGCATCATCACCACCAGACTGCGTTCGAACAGGCGCTTGCCGTTGAAGCGACCGATCAGTGGCGGGTATTTGAAGCGACCGTGCTTGAGCTGGTTGCGCAGCAACAGGTAGACGACGATGCCGCCGGACATGGCGATCAGGCTCATGATCATCGGCGCATTCAGACCGTGCCAGATCGCCAGGCTGTATTCCGGCAGCGTGCCGCCAACCACTGGCAGGGCGGCCGCTGCGAGCAGCGGGCCGACCACCTGCGCCGGAAAGATGCCGACGACGAGGCAGGTAAATACCAGCAACTCTACTGGCGCGCGCATCCAGCGCGGCGGTTCGTGCGGGGTGTGCGGCAGGTCGGTGGCGGTCGGACCGAAAAACACATCAACCGTAAAGCGCAGGGAGTAGGCGACGCTGAACGTACCGGCGATGGTCGCGACAATCGGCAGTGCCGCTTCGACCCACGCCGTCGCATTGATGAACACGGTTTCGGCGAAGAACATTTCTTTCGACAGGAAGCCGTTGAGCAACGGCACGCCGGCCATCGAGGCACTGGCGACCATCGCCAGTGTCGCGGTGAACGGAATCAGTTTGATCAGGCCACTGAGTTTGCGGATATCGCGGGTGCCGCTTTCGTGGTCGATGATGCCGGCGGCCATGAACAGCGAGGCCTTGAACGTGGCGTGGTTGAGGATGTGGAACACCGCCGCGACCGCTGCCAGCGGGCTATTGAGGCCCAGCAGCAGGGTGATCAGGCCGAGGTGGCTGATGGTCGAGTAGGCCAGCAGGCCTTTGAGGTCGTTCTGGAACATCGCGCAATACGCGCCGAGCAACAGCGTGCACGCACCGGCGCCGCTGACGATGTAGAACCATTCCTCACTGCCGGACAGCGACGGCCACAGACGTGCGAGGAGAAAGACCCCGGCCTTGACCATGGTCGCCGAGTGCAGGTAAGCCGAAACCGGCGTGGGCGCCGCCATGGCGTGCGGTAGCCAGAAGTGGAAAGGAAACTGCGCGCTTTTGCTGAGGGCGCCGATGAGGATGAGGGGTAGCAGAATGGGGTAGAGGGCATGTGCGCGAATCTGATCGCCGGCGGCCAGGACCTTGTCCAGGTCATAGCTGCCGACGACATGGCCGAGGATCATGACCCCCGCCAGCAGGCATAATCCGCCGGCCCCGGTGACCATCAGCGCCATGTAGGCGCCGCGGCGGGCGTCGGCGCGGTGGTGCCAGTAACCGATCAGCAGGAACGAGAAAAGGCTGGTCAACTCCCAGAAAAACACGATCTGGATCAGGTTGCCGGAAATCACCAGGCCGAGCATGGCGCCCATGAACGCCAGAAAAAACGCGAAGAAACGCGGCACCGGATCATCCGGTGACATGTAGTAACGGGCATATAAAGAGACGAGGGTGCCGATGCCCAGGACCAGTATCGAGAACAGCCAGGCGAAGCCGTCCATGCGCAGCACGAAGTTCAGGCCCAGGCTCGGCAGCCACATGAACTCTTCGCGGATCACGCCGCCGTGGGCAATTTGCGGGTACAACATCGCGACCTGGACAGTGCCGATCAAAGCGACCAGGCCTGCCAGGAGAGATTCGGTATTACGCGCGTTGTGTGGCAGCACCGCTGCCAGACAGCTGCCAATGAATGGCAGAAGCAGTAGAACTATCAGGGACATAGGCTTCTAATCTGCGGAAGTTTGTGAAGCATCATACGTGCCAGCTCCCTGATCACCAAACGCCAGGATGTCTCAGAATCCTACAAAGTAGTCTCAAAATTTGTGTTTGGCGTTATTTCAGGCCAAGGGAAGGTGTGGCAGATGGCCCTTTCGCGAGCAAGCTCGCTCCCTCATTTTGAAATACATTCCAGTGTGGGAGCGAGCTTGCTCGCGAAAGCGTTGGCGCAGGCGCTGAAGGTATTGCCGATCAGCCCTGCGTTTCTCGCTGCAGCTCAACATCGGTTTCTGCGGCCTTACCCTTAGTCTTCAACTCACTGACAATCACCGCCGCGACAATCAATCCTGCGCCCACCAGCGCAATTGCCGGCAACCGCTCCCCGGCAATCCGCCCGACGATACCGGCCCACACGGGTTCACCGGCATAGATCAACGTGGCCCGAGTCGGCGAAACACTCTTCTGCGCCCAGTTCATCGCCACCTGAATCGCCGCACTGGCGGCGCCCAGTCCCAGCGCGGTGACCAGTAGGGTCCAGGAGAAATCCGGAAGCATCTCGCCGGTCGGCACCACCATCAGGAACGACAGCACCGACGTCGTCGCCAGTTGCACCACGGTCACGCGACGCACATCAACCTGACCGGCATAGGTGCTGATCAGAATGATTTCGGCCGCAATGGCGATCGCGCTGATCAGCGTGACGATTTCACCGGAACTGAAATTCAACGAGGCGCCGGACGGCCCCGACAGCAGCATCAACCCGGTAAACGCCAGCATGATGCCGATGCTCGGCATCAGCCCCGGCCGCCGCCCGAGGACCAGCCATTGCAACAGCGGCACGAACGGCACGTACAACGCGGTGATGAACGCCGACTGACTGCTCGGGATTGTTTGCAAGCCGACCGTCTGCAAACCATAACCGAGCATGATCGCCACGCCGATGAAGGCGCCGGCCCGGAGTTCGAACAGGGTCAGTGCACGCAGATGCCGCCAGGAAAAGGCGGCGACAATGCACGCGGCCGCCGCAAAGCGCAGGCCGACGAAAAACATCGGGCCGCTGACGGTCATGGCGTGCTGCACCAGCAGGAAAGTGCCGCCCCAGACCATGGTGATCAGCACCAGCACGCACTCGGCCTTGCTGAAGCGGGAGAAGCGAAGAGGGGGGGAAGAACCGTTCACTGTCGTCATGACCTTGCGCACTGTAAAAAAGAGGACGCACAATGCGCCTAACGTTGCGCAGTATACTGCCCAACCCCACCGAGTGAGCAATATAGTGCACAAAGATTCCAGCCAAAGAACGTCCGTCCTTCAACACGTCAGCCAGAACGTTCGGCGTCTGCGTCACGCGGCGGACATGAGTCAGACGGCGTTGGCGGAAAAGTCCGGCGTCAGTCGGCGGATGCTGGTGGCGATCGAGGCCGGCGAGAAGAATGTCAGTCTGACCACTCTCGACCGGGTGGCTGAAGCCCTCGACGTGGCCTTCAGTGACTTGATCCAGGCGCCCGACGCCCGCGATCCGAGCCGCATCAATGAAGTGGCCTGGGCCGGCGTGATGCCGGGAAGCAAGGCCGTGCTGCTGTCCAAAGCCACCGCGACCCGTGAAGTCGAGCAATGGGAATGGTGCCTGCAACCCGGCGAGGTCTACCCCTCGCAACCGGACGCCGATGGCTGGAGCGAGCAGATTTATGTGTTCGAAGGCTGCCTGACACTGATGCTCGGTGAGCAACGGCAGCAGATCAACAAGGGTGAGTTTTTCATGTTTGCCAGCAACCAGCCGCACAGCTATCGCAATGACGGCGACGTAGCGGCGTGGTTTGTACGCAATGTGGTGATTTGAATGACGCAGAGCGCGGATATCCTGATCATCGGCGGCGGCCTCAGTGGCACGATGCTGGCGGTGCAACTGCTGCGCTTGCCAGGGCCGCGCAGCATCCTGATCGTCGAGCCGCGTGCGGAGCTTGGCCGGGGTGAAGCGTACAGCGCTGTCGAACCGGGCCATACGCTCAACGGTAACGCGGCGCGAATGAGCGTTGACCCGGACAATCCCGATGACCTGACCCAGTGGCTCAGCGCACATATTGCTGGCGGTGGCTGGCCGGAGTCTGCCGCGCAGGCCGTGCCGATCAGCGAGCTGTTTCCGCCGCGCGGGTTGTTTGGCGTGTATGTGCAACAGCGTCTGGCCGAGGCCCGGAGTATCGGTGCGCAACATGGCTCGAGCGTCGTGCACCTGTGCGCGGAGGTCGTCGATTTGCAGGCGGACGCCGACTCGGTGCAACTGACGTTGCATGACGGTCGACAGGTGAGCGGCGCCTTTGCGGTTCTGGCGACCGGCATGTTCCCGGCTGCGCGCACGCCGCAAAAGCACTCCAGCGGCCTCAATGCCGCCGCGCTCGATCCGTGGGACGTGAACGCCATGCGCTTGCTCGATCCACACTCGACCGTGCTGATCATCGGCTCTGGCCTGACCATGGTCGATGCCGTGGTGTCGCTGGAACAGGCCGGGCATCGTGGGCCGATCGAAGTGTTCTCCCGTCACGGGCTACTGCCCCATGTGCGGCGGCAACCGCCAGCGTGGACGGATTTCCTGGCTGCGGATTACAGCATTCGTACGCCGCGACAGCTGTTGCGCGAACTGCGTCGACATTGTCGGGATGCCATCGCCCAGGGCGTTGACTGGCAGGCACCACTGGACACGGTTCGCGCTCACATTGCACGTTTGTGGAGTCAGGCGACTGACGTGCAACGTCGACAATTCGTACGGCATGTGCGGCCGTGGTGGGAAAGTCATCACCATCGTTCGCCGCCGCTGAGTGCCGAGTTGGTTGAGCGGTTGCGTGGTGAAGGGCGTTTACGGATTCAAGCCGCATCGTTCAAGGGGCTTGAGCCGACTGCGAACGCCGGGGTGAGTATTCGTATCCGGCGTCGTGGCGAAACTGAAACCTGTGCGGTGCAGGGTGCGGCGCTGATCAACTCCAGTGGCATCGAGTATGACTGGCGGCGGGTGGCACGACCGCTGCCGCAGCAACTGCTGGCACGTGGGCTGGTGCAGCCGGGGCCGTTGGCGTTGGGGATTGCGGCGGCAACAGATGGCGCGGTGCTGGACGCAGAGGGGGACAAGGCGCGTCGTCTGTTCGCCATGGGGCCGCCGTTGCGGGGGATGTGGTGGGAGAGCACGGCGGTGACGGATGTGGCGTCGCAGGCCAAGGCGTTGGCGGCGCGTCTGGTGATTTGAGCTCGTTCGCTTACGGCCCCATCGCTGGCAAGCCAGCTGCCACAGGGGCCGAGGTAGGGCGACAATTTTGCTGGCACTGCGCAATCTGTGGGAGCCTGGCTTGCCAGCGATGGGGCCCGCTCAACCGATGATCATCTCGGCAGTGCCCCCACCAGCCAGCGCTGGCGAATCTGCTCAAGGCGGCCATCGGCGCGCAAGCTGTCCAGCGCCCGCTGCCAACGCGCAACCTGACGCGGGTCGGTTTGCAGCGAGAAGGCGATGTAAGTGTCCTGTTTCATCAACGGGATCTGGTACTGCAAGCGCCCGGGCTCCATGCCCTGTTCGCGGGCAAGGGACGCAAAGGACAGCGTGTCAGTCACCACGAAGTCGGTACGCCCCAGGCTGAACAGCCGCATCATTTGCTCCGGGGTTTCCACGCCATAGAGATTGTTCAGGTCCTGCTTCTGCAAATAGCTGTAGACCAGCCACTTGCGCGGCACGGTGATGCGGCCCGCCCGGTCGGCCTCGTGCAGGCTGCGTACACGCGGTTGGCGAGTGTCCTGCGCATAGAGCGCAGTCTCCACTTCGATCAGCGGCCCGACCCACTGGTAGCGATTGTCGCGTTCGTCGGTGCGCAATACGGTGAAGACGCCGGTGTCCGGGGTGTCGCTAGCCATACGCAGCGCGCGGAGCAGCGGGACTTGTTGGAGATGGATCTGATCACCGGTTGTTTTAGCCAGTGCGCGCACGATATCTACGCCAAAGCCGACTAACTGCTCGCCTTGTTGAAAATGCAGAGGCGGGTGGTAGTCGGTGAGCAATTGCAGATCCGCCGCATTGGCCGTCTGAGCCAACATTGAAAGCAAATATGCGGCAATCCGTTTCATGACTCGTCCCTGAAAAATTGATCGCGAAGCTTAGTACGGGCCGAGGCTGGCTGTCGTGAGGAAAGTACGGGGCTTTTGTGTCAGAAATAAAGGCGGATTGGCAGCGTCGGGTTCACCCTTAAACAACTGTGGGAGTCCGCCTGCTGGCGATAGCGGATTATCAGTCAACAATGATGTTGAATCTGATGACCCTATCGCCAGCAGGCGGGCTCCCACAGGGAGTCGCATCAGCGGTGAGGGTTACGCCACCACGCGATAGCACGGCACATACGCCGCGCCGCCCGGCAGTTTCATCCGGTGCTGGGCGACGAAGGCTTTGAGCAGCAGATCGAGCGGTTGCATGATCGCCGCGTCACCGCGGATCTGGTACGGCCCGTGTTCTTCGATCAGGCGAATGCCCTTGTCCTTGACGTTGCCGGCGACGATGCCGGAGAACGCCCGGCGCAGGTTGGCTGCCAGTTCGTGCGGAGGCTGGTCGCGGTGCAGTTTCAGGTTGGCCATGTTTTCGTGGGTCGGATCGAACGGGCGCTGGAAGCCTTCGTCGATTTTCAGCAGCCAGTTGAAGTGGAACGCGTCGTTGCGCTCGCGGCGGAACTGCTTCACGGCTTTCAGGCCCTGAGTCATCTGCCGCGCCACTTCAGTCGGGTCGTCGATGATGATTTCGTAGTGCTGTTTCGCCGCTTCGCCCAGGGTCGCGATGACGAAGGCGTCGAGTTGCTCCAGATACGGTGCGGCATGTTTCGGCCCGGTCAGGATCACCGGGAATGGCAAACCGGCGTTGTCCGGGTGCATCAGGATGCCCAGCAGATAGAGGAACTCTTCGGCGGTCCCGGCGCCGCCCGGGAAGATGATGATGCCGTGGCCGACACGGACGAACGCTTCCAGACGTTTCTCGATGTCCGGCAAGATCACCAGTTCGTTGACGATCGGGTTCGGCGCTTCGGCGGCGATGATGCCCGGCTCGGTCAGACCGAGGTAGCGCCCGCCGTGGATGCGTTGTTTGGCGTGGGCGATGGTCGCGCCTTTCATTGGGCCTTTCATCACGCCGGGGCCGCAACCGGTGCAGATGTCGAGGCTGCGCAGGCCCAGTTCGTGGCCGACTTTCTTGGTGTATTTGTATTCTTCGGTGTTGATCGAGTGCCCGCCCCAGCAGACGACGATTTTCGGCTCCACGCCTGGGCGCAGGGTGCGCGCATTGCGCAGCAGGTGGAAGACGTAGTCGCTGATGCCTTGCGAGGTGCTGAGGTCGATGCGTTGGCTGTCGAGTTCGTTCTCGGTGTAGACGATGTCACGCAGAGCGCTGAACAGCATCTCGCGGGTGCTGGCGATCATTTCGCCGTCGACGAAGGCGTCGGCCGGAGCGTTCAGCAGTTCCAGGCGCACGCCACGATCCTGCTGGTGAATGCGGATTTCGAAGTCTTTGTAGGCTTCAAGGATGGTCTTGGCGTTATCGACATGGGCGCCGGTGTTGAGAATGGCCAGGGCGCACTGGCGGAAGAGGGTGTAGGTGCTGCCGGATCCGGCTTCGCTCAGTTGTTGAACTTCACGTTGAGAAAGGGTTTCCAGGCTGCCTTTCGGGCTGACCGAGGCATTGATTACGTGTCGTTGGGTCATGCAATGATCCTTAAAACGATGTCATCCCGAACCAGGCGGATGGCATCCGAATAGTGTGTATCCATGAATGAAGATGGCACGATCTGCGCGGTACCGCCATGTCCCCGTTGGACGCTGAAAAGATGAAAAGGGCCCCCAGCATAGCTAAATCGCGCGCAGAGGCGATAATGCGCAGCGAGTTTTTTCCGTTGCCCTTTTTATCGCTCAAGGAAGTCATGCCTGATGTTCGAGATTCAGCCGATGGATGCAGCAACGTTTCGCCAGCAGACCCGCCGCAGCACGATCATCATCGCCGCGCTGTTCCTGGTGCTGGCGATGGGGTTTTCCACGGCGGCGGTGGCGCTGTTCGGCGAAGCTGGCGGGGATAACCTGCGCTTCAATGTCGGCGGGGTGTTCGTCGCGTTTCTGCTGACGGCGGCGTTGTTGCGCGGGCAGTTCTGGCATCAGGCGTGGATGGCGCCGGCGGTCTATAGCTGGCGGCTCAAGCGCAGTCTGATGAGCGTGACCAACGTGATGCACCAGGTGACGGCGGCGGTGGCGCAGAATGATCCGGCGGCGATGAAGGTGCTGCGTTTCTATCATCTGGGGTTGACCCAGATGCACGAACTGGACGGTAACTCCAGCGACCATGCGCAGTTGCAGCGGGAAGTCGAAGCACACAAGGAACGGATGCAGGCGCTGGGTCTGGATCTTGACCAGAAGCGCCTGGATCCGGCCTGGCTCGAAGCGTTGAAACCCGCCTCCCGCTAAAACGGTATCCGGCTGGTGCGGCGCAGTTTCCACTGACGGATCGCGCGTCCGTAAACCAACAGATTGACCACTAGCACCACGCTGCCGAGTGCCAGTTGGATCTGCGGCGTCAGCCCGGCCGGGTAAATGATCGGCCAGATGTAATGCTCGATGAAGCCGCCGGCGTATTCGGTTTGCCCGGCGGCGTGGCGCATCAGGTTTTCCCAGTAGGTCAGCGGACAGGTCAGGTGCAACACTTCGACCGCCACGCCCCAGGCCGCGGCCGGCAGGTGCAGCCACATCAAGCGTGGCCACTTGAGCACCAGCAGCCCGCCGAACAGCACGAACAGAATGAAGGACAAATGAAACAGCACCAGCCCGTCGGCTGCGATTCGATACAGCATGTCGTCTCCCTGACGCGTTTGCGAATGGCCGTATGTTACGCCGCTCAGGGTGAAAATCGGCGGTAAGTGCGCAAGATTGTTCAAGCCACTAACCCCGCTTCGCTGGCAGAGTCAGCGGCTGTTTTCCGGATGAAGAGCGTTATGTCTGACTCACTCATGCCGCGCAGTGCCTTTCTTCGCGGCGCGGCGGCGATCATGCCGTTATCGCTGGCGACCGCACCGTGGGGGCTGCTGGCCGGCTCCATGGCGATCGAAGCCAATCTCACGCCGCTGCAGGGGCAGGGCCTGTCGAGCATCGTGTTCGCCGGTGCCGCGCAATTGGTGGCGATCGGCATGCTCAAGGGCGGTGCCGGGATGTTCTCGATTCTGCTGACCACGCTGCTGCTCACGTCGCAACATTTGTTGTACGGCATGAGCATGCGTTCGGTGATTGCGCCGCTGCCGGGGCGCTGGCGCATCGGCCTGGGCTTCTTGCTCACCGACGAACTCTTTGCCCTGACCAGTCAGCATGACCGGCAGCAGTTCAATCGCTGGTATGCACTCGGTGTCGGCCTGACGTTTTACCTTGCGTGGAACCTGTTCACGCTGGCCGGTATCGTTCTGGGCAGCAGTATTCCGGGCCTTGAACATCTGGGCCTGGACTTCTCGATTGCTGCGACCTTCATCGCCTTGATCACCCCGGTGGTGCGCAATGTCCCGACAGTGGTGTGCGTGGCGGTCTCGTTGTTCTGCTCGGTGTTGTTCAGCTACTGGCAATGGGGCTCGGCGCTGGTGTTGTCGGGGTTGGCGGGCATGACCGCGGGGTTTATCTGCAACAAACTGTATCGGGGGCGCACATGATGGTTTGGGCAGTGATTGTCGGCATGGGGATTCTGGTGTTTCTCAATCGCTATGTGTTTCTTGAGCCGCGGTTGCCCTTGCGCTTGAGCAGCAATGCCCGGCAGTTTCTCGGTTTTGCGGTGCCGGGGATGCTCACGGCGATCTGCGGGCCGATCGTGTTCATGCCGGAAAAACAGCTGAATCTGCAGTGGGACAATCCGTATTTGCTTAGTTCGCTGGTGGCGATCGCCTTGGTCATCTACACCCGCAATACTTTACTGAGCATGCTATTGAGCATGGCGTTCTTTTTTCTGTTGCGTTGGTGGCTGTAAGTTGCCGGATGAAAACTGTTCTACGCTTTCAGGATGACCTTTTACTTGTGACAGGAGGTGCGCATGGCGACTGAGCAAAAGCATCCGGAAGCGGATGAAGAAGATACCGACGAGCCCACGCAAGAAGAAATCGAGCGGGAAAAACACAAGGAACAAACCTGGAAACACGACGATGGCAGAGAGCTGTCGGACCCCGACCGCAAGTTCTGATCGTTTGCCACGAAAAAGCCCCGCACAAGCATACAAGCGGGGCTTTTTCGTTGTTTCAGAGATCGTCCACCTGCGTGAAATCGGGGTGTGAAGCCCGATAGCCCAAGGTTCGGTCGATCCACGCATTGAGCTCGTTGACCATCACCGGCGGATGGCCGGGATACCTTTCGAGGGTGGTGCGCAGGAGGCGTTCGATGTCGGGCACGGCACGCAGGTTTCGGGTCTTGATGTAGTGGCCGATAAAACAGTCGAGTTCAAAGCGTTCTGTCATCGACAGATAAATACACTCCAGGCCGCTGACCTGTTTGATTGCAAAATCGTCGCGCAACTTATTTCTCTGCAAGGTTTGTAAAAGTTGTAGGGAATTCCTGATTTGTTGACTATTTAGTCAACTGGTATGCCAATCGGAAATGCGGCGCGCATGCTATCCGTAGTGCCTCTAAATGTATGTATGACGAGTGAAATGTCAGACAGGCGGTTAGTTCGCTCAAACGTCTGTTTTTCGCCCTGTTTCATTGATGAAACACCCTCTGTAACGATCCTGCGTCACCCGAAGGCGCAGCCTTCGGCAGCGTCATAGATAACGGGTGGAGGCGGCGGATGTTTACGGGATTGCGGTGATCAGGCTGGCGCCCTGGTTGCGCGCGTTGCCGACGGCCTTGTCGACCTTGTGCCATTCGAACATTTCGCTGCCTTCGCCTTCGAACAGCAGCATCTGTTCGGCGCGTTCGCCAGGTGTGGCAGGGTCGAGCCATTCGTTTGCCAGTGCTGCGCTGAATACCACCGGCCGGCGGTCGTGAATATCGAGCATACCGCCCTTGCTGTCGGCGGTGATGATCACGAAACCATCGTCGTCTCGCGGCTCGCGATCCGCTGTCGGAAACTGACCGATGGCCGCGCAGAATACCGCTGAGCGGTCTGCCCGACGGATCAGCCATGGTTGTCGGGTGTTGTCCGCTGCGTCGACCCATTCAAACCAGTTGTCCACCGGTACGATCAGCCGATGGCGCCAGATCGCCCGGAAGAACGGGCCGTGCGCGACTTTCTCCACCCGCGCATTGATCGGCGCGGCGTTGTAGCGATTCAGTGGTGCGTCGCCAACATGATTGAGCAGCGCATCGGGAGTGCTCAACACCGCCACGAAATCGTGGATACCGCGGTACTGCGAGAGTCGTCCGCACATCGGCTGAATCTCCGGCTGGAGCTGTCAGCTTAGTCGCTGTTGC
This sequence comes from Pseudomonas monsensis, assembly GCF_014268495.2. Taxonomy (NCBI): domain Bacteria; kingdom Pseudomonadati; phylum Pseudomonadota; class Gammaproteobacteria; order Pseudomonadales; family Pseudomonadaceae; genus Pseudomonas; species Pseudomonas monsensis. Next base: position 2,809,872 of record NZ_CP077087.1, read on the forward strand.
GGACTCAATCCCTGGCGTCCTGACCGGTGAACGTGTCGCGCCAGATCAGCCAGCGTCGTTCGATGACGGCGAGCACACCATCACTGAGTTTACCGAGCGACGCCAGGACGATGATGGCCGCCAGCACGATGTCCGGACGCGAGGTTTCGCGCCCGTCACTGAGCAGATAACCCAGGCCTTTGGTCGCCGCAATCAATTCGGCGGCGACGAGAAACATCCACGCCAGACTCATGCCGCTGCGCAACCCGGTGAACAGTCCGGGCAGGGCGGCGGGCAGCAGAATCCGTCGCACCAGTTGCCAGCGGCTGAAACCATAGATGCGCCCGACCTCGACCCATTTGCGATCAATGTTGCGGATGGCCGCGACGCCATTGGCGTATACCGGAAAGAACGCGCCGATGGCGATCAAGACAATTTTCGACGTCTCGTCGATACCCAGCCACAGCAGCAACAACGGCACCCAGGCCAGGCTTGGAATGGCGCGGAGCGCGGCGAAGGTCGGTTCCAGATACGCCTCGGCCTCGCGGCTCAAACCGACCCACGCGGCAAACGCCAGCGCCAGGCTGGCGCCGATGGCGAAACCCAGCAGCACGCGAATCAGGCTCGCAGCGATGTGTTTCCACAAGGCGCCCTCGGCGAGGTCGGTGAGGGTCAGGGCGATCTCGCTCGGCGCTGGCATCTGGTGGGACGGCAACCAGCCGCTACGCACGATGATTTCCAGGGCGACGATGATCAACAGCGGCAAGGTCAGGCCTTTGAGTCGGCGTTGCCATGCAGGATGGATGGCAGGCGTGCGTTTGCGCGCCACGGTGAGTGGCGCGGACAACGCTTTGCTGTAACGGGACATGGTTTGGCTCCGCACACGGCCAATCCGCGACGCGCGCGGATTGGCCGTGAGTCTGGTCGATTACTGGCGGGCGACGGCTTGCTGCACACCACTGTCGAGCAACTGGTCGATGACCTGATCGACGTTGACGCCACGTCGCACCAGTTCTTCGGACACCAGAATCGGTGCGGCGGACTTGGAGGCGAGCACATCGTTGGCGGTCAGTTGCGGGCTGCTCAGGTCAGTGCGCGACAGCTGCAGTCTGGCCACATCCAGCGATAGACCGGACTCTTTGGCGAGGAGGGCGGCGAACTCGTCAGGATTTTTCAGTGCCCAGTCGCGCGCCTGCTCGTAAGCCTTGATCACCGTGGCGATGGTCTGCGGATGGTCCTTGGCGTATGCCTCAGTGACACTGACCACGCCATAGCTGTTGAACGCCGGGTTGCGGTACAGCAGGCGCGAACCGGCCTGCACCTGACTGGCGGCCATGTGCGGATCGAGGCCGGCCCAGGCATCGACGTCGCCTTTTTCCAGGGCGGTCCGACCGTCCGGATGTTGCAGATGCACCAGTTCCACATCGTCCTTGTTCAGCCCGGCCTGTTGCAGGCTGCGCAGGGTAAACAGGTACGGGTCGGTGCCTTTGGTCGCGGCAATTTTCTTGCCTTTGAGGTCGGCGATGGATTGGTAAGGCGAGTCTTTGCGCACCACCAGCGCGGTCCATTCCGCACGGCTGTAAACGTACACCGATTTGATCGGACTGCCATTGGCGCGACTCAGCACGGCGGCGAGGCTGGCGCTGGACGCGAAATCGACGCCACCGCTATTGAGGTATTCCAGCGAGCGGTTGCTGCCCTGGCTCAGCACCCAGCTGACTTGGGTGTCCGGCAGGGCTTTTTCGAGGAAGCCGAAGTGTTTCAGCACCAGGCTGACGGGCGAGTAGTAGGCGTAGTCGAGATGGACTTGCGCCGGCGCGGTTTCGGCGTGAGCCAGCGGTTGCAGGCCCAGAGCCAGGGCGCCGGCGGCCAGCAACGTTTTAAGGCGGGGAAACGGCAACAACGATTTCATGGGAGCGCTCCGGCAAAGGCACAAGTTGCTTATGTCCAAAAAGATATTTTTATCGAATGCTTCCTGCATCAATGGAATATTGCAGGCTCTGTGCCATGTGTGCGGACTGCCCGGATTACAAGGGTTTTTCGGCGCTTTGCAAGGTTGGAAGTGTTGCCTGAAGAACAGTGTGGCGCGGCACTGTTGCGAGGCCAACAGTCCAGATCAACGGTGATGAGCTTATGCATTAATCGAATTTCAAAAGCTTTTATTAAGAGCGTTATGGTCTATGCAAATCCCCTTTGCAGGACTCGTCATGAAGCTTTCCCGTTTCCTACGCACCGCGCTGACTGCTGCGCTGTTCGTCTCACCACTGTCTTACGCTGCCGAACCTCTGGTCCTGCATGTCGGCGACCAGAATTACTACAACATCCGCGCCTCGATAGAAGCGTCCGGCGTGTTGAAAGGTGCGCCTTACAGCGTTGACTGGAAACATTTCCAGGCCGCCGCGCCGCTCGCCGAGGCCTTGCAGACCGGGTCGCTGGACCTCGGGTTTCTGGGGGATTCGGGCTTTCTGTTCCTGGCCGCGAAACAGGCGCCGGTGAAGCTGATCGGCGTTTCGCGGCAGAACCCCGACACCATCGCGCTGCTCGTGCCAAAGGATTCACCGGTACACACCATCGCTGATCTAAAAGGCAAGAAGGTCGCCTATTGGCCTGGTGCCTGGAGCCAGCAATTGACCCTGCGTGCGCTGGAGCAGGGCGGCTTGCCGGAAAACTACGTCGATTTCGTCAAACTGATGCCCATTGATGCCGCTGCCGCTTTGCCACAGGGCAGCATCGACGCCTTCCCGGTGTGGGAACCGTACATTTCGCAACAGATTGTATTTTCCGGTGCGCGGCCGATTCTGACCGCGAAAAACCTGATGCCGGGCTTGAGTGCCATCGCCGCGTCTGCCCCTTCAATCGACAGCAAGCGCGAAGCGATCGCCGATTTTCTCGGGCGTTTGAAGCAGGCGCGGGCCTGGGTCGACAGCCACACCGATGAGTACGCCGATCTGTGGGCGAAGAAAGCCAATCTCGATCAGGCGGTTTCACGGCACTGGTTGCGTCAGGCGCACATGAGCGTCGGTCCGGTCGATCAGCAGGCAGCCGCCGATCTGCAAAGCACCGCGGACTTTCTGTTCAAGGTCAAGGCGCTGCCGGCACCGCTGGCCACTGCCGGGATCATCGACACGTCCTTTCAGCAGGCGCTGACGCATTGAAACGAGCAGCGCGACCACATCTGGCTCGCACTGCCGGGCATTTGGGGCAGGATCCGGGATCTTGACGCCCACTGAGGATGTGACTGGAAGATGTGACCCGGTTGGCATTTTGTATCGGGCGCGACACACAGGGCTCATCTATGCTGAACGGGTCGACCGACTCATCGCCTGCGAGGCGTCCTCCCATGCTGGCCATCGCCGATATTTGCCGGATTGTCGAATCCGGCTTTCCTGCGTTGAAGTGCGATTGCGTGCCCACTGCGCAGGGCCTGCTGCAGATCAAGGTGTATGAGCCGGACAGCGGCCGTGTCGAACTGCTACTCAATGGGGTGTCCCCGGAACATCTCGTGACGATCCGTGACCTGTCCAACTTCATCGGCGAGTTGCGCACGGAAATGAGCGCCGGGCGCCGGGCGTTCGCCGGTTAAACCTTCATAAACGCCGTTGAAATGCCTGCACGATGCGCAGCGTCGCGTCACTGGTGCTGAGGTTCTGCACGGCGTCCAGCGGATGCCAGATGCAATCGATGATTTCGTTTTGCGGGCGCAACCGTTCGATATTCGTCACTGACGCTTCGTAGACGTGATGCTGGGTGCTGCCGCTGTGCAGTTCCATGACATACAACATGTCGTCAGCATCCAGTCCGGTTTCTTCCTGCAATTCGCGCGTGGCAGCTTCTGCCCGGGTTTCCCCTGGCTCGACTTTGCCCCCGGGCAATGTCCAGCGGCAGCGGGGCTTGCGTACCAGGAGCACATGGCGGTCCTGTTCGCAAATGACGGTCGCGCGTACTTTCATCTGTTACCTGATTTGGGAGTGACATAAAAATGAAACGAAACTGCAATATTTGAGCCGGGCCCGGTTTTAAAGGTTCCGTCGGACGTTGGAGATACGTTTTGCGCGAAAAGTGCCTGTCCCTTGACAGGCAAATGTCGCGACGCCCGGTCGGCCTCTCGTACGGATCAGGGTGTAAGGTGAGCCGGTGAAGCTGGATCCACTGTTAGCGAAAAGGGAGGTACCCCATGAGCACTCCAATGTTGAACAGGATGCACATGAACGGTTACGACGTGCTCAGCGTGAACAACGGTCCGTGGCGGGTGTGCACGCAAGGCGATCGGCTGGCGTCATTTGGCAGCAAAGAGGAAGCGCTGGCGTATGCCGCTGCACTGCCCGGCTACAAAAAACGCGCGATGCGTGTGCAGAGTCACACGGGCAGTTGAAGCCTGTGTAATGAAAGAGCCCCGGTTTGCCGGGGCTTTTGTTTGCGGGGGCAGACGAGCGGTGTCAGTGCACTTTGGTTCGGCTGATGGCGCGGGCCTTCACTTCCTTGGCATACAGTTGCAACCGCTCCTCATCGCTTTGCAGGACCTCGCAGGATCTCAGTACCGTTTGCGCGTCCGCCTCGTTGCCGGATTTGCGCAACAGTTCAGCGATGCGCTTGAGGTCAACTGCCGACCAGCGCAGATCCGATGCAACGCTTTGCAGGTCGCGCTGAAGTTCGTGTTCGTATTCATTGAGCCGCATGATCACCTCCAGAACATTCTCGGTAAAACAGAGTAGTCGCATTTCTTGTCTGTGGGGCAAGGCCCGTCTGCCATTGGACTGATGGATGTAAAAAATTGTCCAAACGCCATCGCGGGCGCAGTGCCACGATGGATGTGTACCCGGTTACACGTTACATTCACTTTTTTTCAGAACAGGGATACACCATGCGGATATGGATCGGGGGGGTGGCGTTGGCCATGTTGGCGGGTTGTTCGTTGCCGGCATCGCTGGTGCCGGGAGAGCCGAATATCAGCAAGACCAGTGCCAAGCCCCCCAAGGACTATGCCGCGTGCGTATTACCGTTGTGGCAACAGGATGTCGCCAAGACCGCGCAGACTTCGATATCCAATGGTTATCGCATCACCGCGCCCAGCGTGATCACGGCCGACGAGATTCTCGATATCGTCAAGTACAAGGACGGCAGCCGGGTTTCGTTGTATCAGGGGCCGCCGTGGGCCAAGTCCGGATCGTTGCGCAAATCGGTGCGCGATTGCCTTTAAGGGCATTTCGGGTGCAAAAAAAGCAGAAACCGTATCAACGGTTTCTGCTTTTTTTTTCGCCTGTCGGAATGCGCATCCAGGGCTATGACCAAAACTCATGGCCCCATGATTTTTAATGGTTACAGGCACCGCCAGCCCCGGTGTTAAAAAATCGCAAACACAGCTCATCAATAACAACCAGAGAGCGTTTGCAGCCATGCCCCTTTTCTCCCGCCGCACCTCCCCACGCCTGTTATTGAGCGCACCGGCCATTCGGCCCGTGTGAGCGATCGACCATCCCTCGTAGCGCAAAAGAGTAATGACTGATGAAAGAACTCGACCTGTACATCGGTGAAGGTTTCGAAGGCCCGGGCGTGAACGCCGCGCACATCAATATCCTGATCGGCCCGCGCAATGGCCCGGCCGGGCAGGCGTTTGCCAACAGCCTCGCGTCGCCGAGCCAGGGCCATTGCCCGTTCATGGTGATCGCCCAGCCGAACATCCCGGTCAAGCCGATGACCCTGTATGTGAACAAGGCTGCAATCAGCAGCGACTTGCACGGCAACGCCACCTGGGGCGCGTCGCAGGCCGGGATTGCCAAAGCCGTGCTTGAAGCGCTGCTCGACGGCACCTTGCCGCCGGAAGCCGAAGACGAGTGGGCGATCGTTACCGCCAACTGGGTCAATCCGGCCTGCGACGACCTCGATGCGGTCTATTTGAACAACTACAACGCCTGCCGCACCGCGATTCGCGCCGCCCTGACCGGCAAGCCGGAAACCGCGCAACTGGCCGATGTGGTCAACCACATCAGCAATCCTTTCTACACGCCAAAAGCCTGAGGTCCGCGCCATGCAATACATTCGTTTGGGCAACTCCGGCCTGCAAGTTTCCCGTCTGTGCCTGGGCACCATGAACATGGGTACCCCGGACTGGAAGCCGTGGATCTTCAATGAAAAACAGAGCGAACCGATCGTTGCCCATGCGCTGGACAACGGCGTCAACTTCATCGACCTGGCAGATTTCTATTCCGCCGGGGTCGGCGAAGAAGTGGTCGGGCGCATCGTCAAGCGCCTGGCCCGCCGCGAGGACCTGGTAATCACCACCAAGGTCGGCTACGGCACCCGCAGCGGGATCAACGCCAGCGGCCATTCGCGCAAACACATCATGGACAGCATCGACGCCTCGCTGAAGCGTCTGGACATGGATTACGTTGACGTGTTCATGCTGCATTACTTCGATGTCAACACCCCGGTCGAAGAGACCATGGGCGCACTGAACGACATCGTGCGTTCCGGCAAGGCGCGTTACATCGGCGTGTCGACCATGCTCACCGGGCAACTGGCGAAGATCCTCATGGCCTGCGAACGCAACGGCTGGGTCAAGCCGATCAACATGCAGTTGCAGCTGAACTGCGCCTACCGCGAAGAAGAGCGCGAGATGATTCCGTTCTGTCGCGACCAGGGCATCGGCGTCTCGGTGTTCAGCCCGTTGGCCCGTGGCCTGCTGACCGGCGACGTGCAATCGACCCGCAACCAGACCGACTTCTTCACTCAGCAGATGTACAGCGATGAAGCCTCGTTCGAAATCGCCCATTCGGTACAGCGCGTGGCACGCGCCCGTGGCGTGTCGAATGCGCAAATTGCCCAGGCATGGGTGGCCAGTCATCCGGGGGTCGACTGCATGCTGGTCGGTGCCGACACCACGGCGCAATTCGACAGTGCTTTGGCTGCGCTGGAGACCAGACTGGATGCCGATGAGCTGCACGAACTGGAGCGCAATTACACCCCGTGCGACGTGATCAACGATTACACCGCCGGTAAACGCATCCTGCGCACGGCGCGTCCGGGCCTTGAGCGTTTCACTTTGCAGGGGGCGGTGGCATGAGCGCGTTGATTCGTCACGGCAACTTCATCGCTGGCCAGTGGGGGCAGGGCGGGGAGACCTATGCGGTGCGCAACCCGGCCAACGGCGAGCTGATTGCCGACGTGCAGAAAGCTGGCGCCGAGGAGACCGGTCTGGCCATCGAAGCCGCCAACCGTGCATTGCCGATGTGGCGCGGACTCACTGCCAAGGAACGCAGTCAACGGCTCAAACGCTGGAGCGATCTGATGCTCGCCCACCAGAAGGACCTGGCCACGTTGCTCAGTCGCGAACAAGGCAAGCCGCTGGCCGAGGCGATGGGCGAAGTGGTCTACGCGGCGAGTTTTCTCGAGTGGTTCGGCGAGGAAGCCAAGCGTGCCTACGGCGACGTGATCCCGAGCCACAAGGCGGATGCACGGATCATCGTGGTCAAGGAAGCCATCGGTGTGGTCGCCGCGATCACCCCGTGGAATTTCCCGCTGGCGATGGTCACCCGCAAGGTCGGCCCGGCCTTGGCGGCGGGTTGCACGATGATTCTCAAACCGTCGGAAGAGACGCCGCTGTCGGCGTTTGCCCTCGCGGTGCTGGCCGAACAGGCGGGGATTCCAGCGGGCGTGTTCAACATCGTGTCCGGCGATGCGGTGGCGATTGGCGGTGCGCTGCAAGCCTCGAGCATCGTGCGCAAACTGTCGTTCACTGGCTCGACACGCACCGGCAAACTGCTGATGCGTCAGGCTGCCGACACCCTGAAAAAAGTCTCGCTGGAGCTCGGTGGCAACGCGCCGTTCATTGTCTTCGACGATGCCGATCTGGACGCCGCGGTCAAAGGCGCGATGGCCTCGAAATTCCGCAACACCGGGCAGACTTGTGTGTGCGTGAATCGCTTCTTCATTCAGGACAGCGTCTACGAAGCCTTCACCGGCAAGCTTGCCGAAGCGGTTGCGGCGATGCGCGTCGGCAGTGCGCTGGATGGAGAAACCGAGCAAGGTCCGCTGATCAACACCGCCGCGCTGGCCAAGGTCGAAAGCCATGTCAGCGATGCGCTGGAGAAGGGCGCCACACTGCTGTGCGGCGGTCGTCGTCATGCACTCGGCGGCACCTTCTATGAGCCGACCATCCTCACTGAGGTCAGCGGCGACATGCTGATCGCCCAGGACGAAACCTTCGGCCCGGTGGCCGCGTGCTTCCGCTTCAAGGATGAGGCCGAGGTGCTGGCGCGGGCCAACGAAACGCCATTCGGTTTGTCGGCGTACTTCTACAGCCGCGATATCGGCCGGGTCTGGCGCATGGCCGAAGGCCTGGAAGCCGGGATGGTCGGGATCAACGAAGGGATCATTTCCACGGAAGTCGCGCCATTCGGCGGCATCAAGGAATCGGGCCTTGGACGCGAGGGTTCGAAGTACGGTCTGGATGACTATCTGGAGATCAAATACCTGTTGATGGGTGGCCTCTGACCCCAACGCAAAACCTCTGTAGGAGTGAGCCTGTTCCGACGATAGCGGTGGGTCAGCTGAGCGTATGTTGACTGACCCGCCAACATCGCGAGCTGGCTCACTCCTACAGATAAAGCAAGCGCAATCCGTTTCTCCGTCAATAACAACAATTGGAGACGAACATGTCCGCTCAATCGGTAAAAATCGACGACCTGCCCATTGGCCGGTTTCATATCAAGATCGCCGGGCTGACCTTCGGCGCGCACTTCACCGACGGCTACATCCTTGGCCTGATCGGCATCGCGTTCACCTTGCTCAGCCCGCAGATGCAGCTGGATGCGTTCTGGCAGGGCCTGATCGGCGCGTCGGCGTTGATCGGGCTGTTTCTCGGCAGTCTGTTTTTCGGCTGGATTTCGGACAAGGTCGGCCGGCAGAAGATTTTTCTCGTCAGCTTCGTGCTCATTACCCTCGCTTCGGTGATGCAGTTCTACGTCGAATCCGCCATGAGTCTGTTCCTTTGCCGGGTGTTGATCGGCATTGGTCTGGGCGGTGATTTCAGCGTCGGCCACGCCATGCTCGCCGAGTTCTCGCCGAAGAAACATCGCGGTGTGTTGCTTGGCTCGTTCAGCGTGATCTGGACCTTCGGTTATGTCGCCGCCACGTTCGTTGGCACGGCGATGCTCAGCCTTGGCGATGACGCCTGGCGCTGGATGCTCGCGTCGTCAGCGATCCCGGCGGCACTGATTCTGATTGCGCGCATCGGCACGCCGGAATCGCCGCGCTGGCTGGTCAATCAGGGGCGCATTGCCGAGGCGCGGGCGATTGTCAAAAAGCATCTGGGCGAGAATGTCGAACTGGACGAAACGCGCACCACGCAAACCCGTTCCGGCTACGCGGTGCTGTTCAGCCGTGAGTACCGCAAACGCACGGCGTTCAACTGCCTGTTCTTCGTCTGCATCGTGATGCCGTACTTCGCGATCTACACCTTTCTGCCGTCGATCCTGCAGAAGATGGGCCTGGCCGAAGGCTTCGGTACTGAGCTGATGTTGAACATGCTGCTGATCCTCGGCGCGCTGATCGGCATCTGGTGCACGATCAAGTTCAGCCGGCGCGGCTTCCTGATCAATTCGTTCATCATCCTCGCGGTGGCGCTGTTTCTGCTGGCGGTGCTGCCGGGCAGTGCGGCATGGCTGATGGTGCTGGTGTTCGGCCTGTTCACCCTGGTGCTGTCGGCGGTGAGCAATCTGGTCGGGGTGTTCCCGGCAGAAAGCTTCCCGACCGAAGTACGCGCCAGTGGCATTGGCCTGGCGACGGCGGTCAGTCGCCTGGGCTCGGCGGTCAGTACCTTTCTGCTACCGGTGAGCGTGGCGGGGATCGGCCTGAGCCCGACCATGGGTATTCTTGCGGCGATCCTGGCGCTTGGCGCGTGGCTGTCATGGGCGTGGGCACCGGAGACCAAGTCGCTGACGCTGAGTCAGGCGTGCAAGGCGCAGAGTCCGGTGGAGGGGAGTGCCATCGCAGTGGCCAAAGTGGCCACCCCGATCTGACGGTCTGCCACAAAAAGCTGTGGGAGCGGGCTTGCTCGCGAAAGCGTCAGGTCATTCGAACGCAATGTCGACTGACCCACTGCCTTCGCGAGCAGGCCCGCTCCCACATTGGATCTTTGGTGGGTCAGGGGTTACTGACCAGACTCAACCAATCGGTAAACAGCTTCACTTTCGACAGGCCTTGCTTGTCATTCGCCACATCCAGCCAATAACCATAAGGGCCGATCACTTCAATCGGGGTGATCGGCAACAGGCTGCCGTTGGCCAGTTCCTTTTCGATCATCTGGCGGTCGATCACCGCCAGTCCACCGCCGGCCAGTGCGGTGTGAATCACTTGGTCCAGAGTGCTGAATTCCAGTCCCTGTGCGGCATCAATGTCATCGCGGCCCATGGCTGCCAGCCAGTTTTCCCAGACCTTCAAGCGTTTGCCGTCGTGGAGGATGTGCAGCAATGGATATTCCCGCAGATCCGGCGGCTGATCGCCGTTGAACAGCTCCGGGCTCGCCACTGCGATGTGCCGTTCCATCACCAGCAACTGACTGACGCAGTGAGGCGCTGCCGCGAGGCCGAAGCGGATGTGGCAATCGACTTCCGTGAGGCTGTCGTGGCCGATCTGGTTGGTCACGCTGAGGTTGATGTCCGGGTAGCGCTGACAGAACGTGCGCAGGTGCGGCGACAGCCAACGGGTGGCCCAGGTCGGCGGCGCGAGCACTTTCAAGCGTTGGCGCAGATTCGGCACGCGCACCGCTTGCAGAGAACGTTCGATGTGGTCGAAGGCTTCGGCCAGATGAGGTTTGAGGTTGCTGCCGGCTTCGGTCAGCGACAGGCCTTGCGGGGTGCGCACGAACAGCGCGACGCCGAGATAGTCTTCAAGCTGTTTGATTTGGCGGCTGACGGCGCCTTGGGTGACGTTCAGGCTCAGCGCGGCCTGACTGAAACTGCGATGCCGCGCGACTTCTTCGAACACGCGCAGAGTGTTGAGCGAGGGCAGTTGACGCATGGAGATGGAACTCCGATCCGGTGGCCCGGTTTATTGTTGTTTTGCAGGTTTTTCCTTTGGGCGTATCTCACTATTGGTGGAGGGCGGATGCAAGTGTTGTTTACACGCACGCCATCGCGAGCAGGCTATGTCATGAACACCAACGCATCAGGATCAGAAGTAGTAACCGACGTTCACATACAACTGGTTTTCCCACTGATCCAGCCCCCCCGCGCCCAGGCTTTGGGTGTAACTGCTGCCACCGATGTACGGATCGTTTCGGCCGAACAACCACTCGGTCGCCACCCACAATTTGCTCACTGAAAACGAGCTGCCGAGGATCATCCGCTCAGAGGTCTTGAAGCCGCTGGCAGATTTGTCGAAGGCGCTGTAGTTGGCGTAGAGCTTGATCCCGCTGACCTGATCGAACAGGTATTTACCACCCACGTCATAGCTCAGATCGGCGACGTACAGATTGCCGCGACTGGCGACGTTGTAGGTGCCGTCGTAGCCGCCGAGGGTCACCACTTCATCGCTGCCGGGATTGCGCGGCGACATCTGCTGGCGCGCCGCCTGCAACTGCACGCCCCACGGGCCGTTCTTGCCCAGATAGTGAATGGCCACGGCGTTGCGCCGGCCATCGTTGTCGGTGTCCTTGTTTTCCAGGGTCGAGGTCAGGCCGGAAATCCCCACTTCTGATTTCCATGGGCCCAGATCCAGTGCTTTTGCCACGCGCAGCACCACCGTGTTGCGTTCCTGGTTGTCGCTGCCGTCGGCGACGTAGCTGTCGGCCCCGGACACCACGCTGGAATAAGTGACGCCCTTGCTGGTGCCTTTGCCTTGCCACGCCGGGCGCAGGTAGTAACCGCCTTGGATGTTCCAGTCACCGCTTTGCTGGATGTATTTGGCGCCGATCTGTTGCACGTCTTCCAGGCCGATGACGTTGCCCAGGGTTTCGTAGAAGGTGCTGCCGAAGTACGGCTGCAAGCCGAACGGCACGGTGTTCAGGCCGACCTGCACTTGTTGGTCCGGGTTGAACTTGTAGCCAGCCCAGGCGAACTTGGCGAACTGAATATCACCGTAGTTTTTCGTGTACTGGTAAGGGTAGGAGCGACCGTAGAAGCGGTACTGCGCCTCACCGATCCAGCTGTCGGAATTGTATTTGGCGCTGAGGAATACGGTGTCTAGGCCGAACTTCTGAATGTCGCGATCCGGGTCCACGTCCCAGCGCGCGCGAACGGCGCCGCCAAGATCAAGGTTGTCGGTGACTTGTACCGCCATCGCCGGAGCGGCAACGCTGCAGAACAGAACGATGGAGGTGGTGCGCAGGCGCAAAGAGACAGGGAAGGGCATGGAGCGGCTCTCGATTGTTTTTATTAGAGATGTCGCGCAGTTTTGCCCTCCGCCGGAGGTTGAACAAACGATAAAAACGATACGCAAACCTGCATCGAATGCATGTTACTCAGAAAATCCTGTAGGACAGTCCGGCGCAGTCGTGGGATGCTTTGCGCCTTGTCAGTGGTTTTCGAGTGCCTTGATATGAAACGCAAAATGCCCGGTCTGAACGCGCTAAAGGCGTTCGAAGTGGCCGGCAGCACCGGCAGCTTCACCCGCGCCGCCGAGTTGCTTAACGTCACCCAGAGTGCGGTCAGCCGTCAGGTGCGGCAACTGGAGGAACAGCTCGGCGAAAGCCTGCTGGAACGCCGTCACCATCATCTGGAGCTGACGGCCGCCGGCAAGGTCCTGCTGCGGGCGTTGCACCAGTCGTTCGACAAGATCGAACTGACGGTGCGCAGCATTCAGCAGAAAACCCATTCCAACCGGCTGCACATCAACGCACCTCCGACCTTCACCAGTCGCTGGCTGATGCCGCGCCTGGGACGCTTGCGCGAGCAGCACCCGGAGCTGGAACTGAGCATCACCACGCGTTTGCAGGACAGCCTGGCGGAAACCAGCACCCTCGATTGCGCGATCCGTTTTGGCGACGGTGAGTGGGACGGCCTCGACAGTTCGCTGCTGATTCAGGAGCGGCACATCGCGGTGTGCGCACCGTCGCTGTATGCCCGCGAGGGCGGCGAGCAGGGCATCGACCTCAATCGCCTGACGCTGCTGCATGTGCTGGCCAAGGAAGATCAGCGTTACCTGACCTGGAAGCATTGGCTGGACGCGGCGCGCATCAGTGGCGTCGATACCCAGGGCGGCTACGAGTTCGACCTGCTGGACCTGGCGATTCAGGCTGCCACCGACGGGCTGGGCATCACCATTGCCGACTGGCACATGGTCGCGGCGGAACTGGCCAGTGGGCAGTTGACCCAGGTGCTGAATGTGCACGTGGAAGGGCATCAGTCTTACTGGTTGGTGACCCGGCCGGAGCAGACCGAGATGCCTCAGTTGCAGGTGTTTGCGCAATGGCTGCAAGCGGAAATCTGGCTGGCGCAGCGCCAATTAGAGCCGTCGACCGCAGCTTCCTGACACACCACAGGCCTTTTGTAGGCGTGAGCCTGTAGGGGATTTGTGCTGATGCGAGGGTAACCTGCATTTTTCGAATGTTTGCCCGCCCTTTAAATCGTTTGTTCAACCCGCCACCGATGACAAGACTGGTGGCACTGATAAAAACAAACGATGGGCGAAGCACATGCGAATCGAGCGAAATTTTGTTAACGGCCAGTTTGTCGAGCCTGCCAGCGCGGCGTTGATCGCGGTCTACAACCCGGCCACCGAAGCGTTGCTCGGCCATGTGTCGGCGGCAACCACCGAAGAAGCCACGGCAGCCGTCGATGCTGCGGCGACCGCACAAAAAGTCTGGGGCAAACTGACCAGTATCGAGCGCGCCGAACACTTGCGCGCCTTCGCCGCCGCGCTTGAGGCGCGTGCCGAATCCATCGGCGCCGCCCTGGCCGCTGAATCCGGTAAAAGTCTCAGCGACGCGAGCAACGAAGCGCGCTATGCCGCGCAGATCACCCGTTACCACGCCGAGTGGGCCCGGCGCATCGAAGGCGAGATCATTCCCAGTGACAGCCCCGACGAAAACCTGTTTCTGCACCGCGAGCCGATCGGCGTCGTCGCGTGCCTGATTCCGTTCAACTACCCGGTCTACACCTTGCTGCGCAAGATTGCCCCGGCGCTGATTGCCGGCAACACGGTGGTGGTGCGCCCGAGCAACAACACCCCGACCTCGGCATTCGAAATCGCCCGAGCCGTGCAGCAGTCGGGCATGCCGGCCGGTGTGATCAATATCCTGACCATGGATCACGCCACCGCTGCCACGGTGTGCACGCATAAAGCTGTTGGCCTGATCACCTTGACCGGCAGCGTCAACGCCGGGCGCATTGTCCTCGACTACTGCAAGGCCAACATCGCCAAGCCGTCGCTGGAATTGGGCGGAAAGACCCCGGCCATCATCGAAGCCGATGCTGACCTCGAAGCCGCCGCCAGCGCGATCATCGCCTCCAAGACCACCCACTGCGGGCAGTTGTGCACGGCGGTGGAGCGGGTCTACGTGCAGGAAAGTGTCCACGACCGATTCCTCGCGCTGCTCAAGGCCAAAATCGCCGAGGTCAAGTTCGGTGACCGCGCCACGGATGCCAGCCTGATGGGGCCGCTGGTCAACGCCAGTTCGCAGCAGAACATCCACGCCATGGTTGAGCGCGCCATCACCGCCGGCGCCGTGCTCGAAAGCGGCGGCGTGCTGCCGCAAGGTCCCGGGCATTTCTATCCGCCGACCCTGCTCAGCGGGTGCCGCCAGGACATGGAAATCGTTCAGGAAGAAATCTTTGGCCCGGTGCTGCCAGTGCTCAAATATCGCGACATCGACGAAGCGCTGGCCCTGGCCAACGACCACCAGTTCGGCCTGGCGTCGGTGCTCTACACCGAGAACTACCGCACCGCGCAGAAAGTCGCCAACGCCATCGAGGCGGGCGAGTTGTACGTCAACCGCACCCCGGCTGACCCGTATCAGGGCTATCACGCCGGCTGGAAACGCTCGGGCCTGGGCGGCGATGACGGCAAGCACGGGATGCTCGAATTCACCCAGACCCGACTCGTGGTCATGAAGTACTAGAAAAGCAGCTGCTAGCTGCGAGCTTCAAGCTGCCAGTAAGGGCAAACGGTGACGGGCTTTGGCTTGCCGCTTGTAGCTTGAAACTCGCAGCTGATTTTATCTAATAAAAACAATTATCAGGGGCGCCCGGAGCACGGGTTGCCCGAGGTCACTTCAATGTCCAAGCATGCATCCTCTGCTGCCGCTGTTCAGGGTTCCAACTCGGCTGTGAAAAGCCAGGGCGACAAGGGAAGTCGCTATTTCCAATTGATGTTGCTGGTGCTGGCCGCCGGCGCGATCTACCCGATTCTGTACCTGCGTCAGGTCTACCAGACCACGATGCTCGAAGTGTTCCAGATCAGTCACAGTGAACTGGGCTATCTGTACTCGATGCTCGGCACGATTTTTCTTCTCAGTTATTTGCCCAGCGGCTGGCTGGCGGATCGCATTGCACCGCGCTTTCTGATTTTCTTCTCGCTGGTGGCGACCGGGGCACTGGGCCTGTGGTACTCGACGGCGCCTTCGCTGACCGGGCTGATGATCATCTTCGGTTGCTGGGGCCTGACCACCGGTTTGACCTTCTGGGCCTCGGTGCTCAAACGGGTGAAGATGATTGCGCACCATACCGAGCAAGGGCGCTTCTTCGGCATCCTTGATGGTGGTCGCGGTCTGGTCGAGGCGCTGCTGGCGACGGTTGCGCTGGCACTGTTCGCCTTTGCCACCGAAACCCGCGGTGAGTCGACTGCCGAAGGCTTCAGGCACGTGGTCTATCTCTACGCCTTCACCTGTATCGCCATCGGCTGTGTGCTGGTGCTGATCAAGGATCCGAAGTCGATGGCGGACACGCCGCCGGTGGAGAAGGGCAAGTTCAATCTGCTCACGGATCTGGCGACGCTGGTGAAGATTCCCGAGCTGTGGCTGGTCACTGCGATCGTGTTCTGCGGCTATCACATCTTCTGGGCCACCTACAGTTTCTCGGACTACCTGCAAGGCAGCGGCCTGACCGCCGTCATGGCTGGCACCATCACTACCATCAAGCTGTGGATGCGTCCCATCGGCGGCATCGGTGGCGGCTGGCTGGGGGACAAGTTCTCGAACATCTCGGTGCTGATCGTCGCGCTGTTACTGGCGAGTCTGGCGATCGTCGGCCTGATCGTTTTTCCGGCACTCAACAGCATGGGGCTGCTGATCGCCACGGTGATTTTCATCGGCCTGATGACCTACGCGATTCGCGGTCTGTACTGGGCGATCCTCGACAGCTGCAACATTCCGCTGCGCATCACCGGCCTGGCCATCGGCATTGTCTCGGTGGTTGGCTACATGCCGGATGCCTTCATTCCGTTGATCAACGGCTACCTCACCGAGCACTTCCCCGGCGCCCTCGGCTACCAGCTGTACTTCGGCTACATCGCCGCCATCGGTCTGATCGGCACCCTGGCTGCCGTGGCCCTGCGCGCCCGAATCAATCGCAAAACTTTAAATAAAGCAGGTGCCTGACATGAAAATCATCGCCCTTGAAACCCATATCGTCGCCGTACCGCCACCGCACGTTGGCGGCATGTACTGGCTGTTCGTCAAGCTCAAGACCGACTGCGGCATCGAAGGCGTGGGCGAGATCTACGCCGCGACCTTCGGCCCGAAAGCCATGCTGCCGATCATCGAAGACGTATTCGAACGCTATCTGCTCAACCAGGATCCGCACCATATCGAACGCTTCTTCCGTCAGGCCTATTCCAGCGGTTTCACCCAGCGTCCCGACTTGACCATGATGGGGGTGGTCAGTGGTCTGGAAATGGCCTGCTGGGACATCATCGGCAAAGCGGCGAACAAACCGGTTTACGAATTGCTCGGCGGCAAGGTCAACGAGCGCCTGCGCTCCTACACCTACCTGTACCCGGTCAACAGCCGTGGCGAATACGACTACGACGACCCGGACCTGGCGGCCGAGTGCGCCGTCGAAAACATGAACAAAGGCTTCACCGCGCTGAAGTTCGATCCGGCCGGCCCGTACACCGCGTACTCCGGGCATCAGATTTCGCTGGAAGTGCTGGAGCGCTGCGAAATCTTCTGCCACAAGATCCGCGAAGCAGTGGGCAATAAGTGCGACCTGCTGTTCGGGACTCACGGGCAGATGGTGCCGTCGTCGGCGATTCGTCTGGCCAAGCGCCTGGAGAAGTACGATCCGCTGTGGTTCGAAGAACCGGTGCCGCCAGGCCAGGAAGAAGCCATGGCGCAAGTCGCGGCGAAGACCAGCATCCCGATTGCGACCGGTGAGCGCCTGACCACCAAGTACGAATTCTTCAAGCTGTTGCAGGCCGGCGGTGCGTCGATTCTGCAGATGAACGTGGCGCGCTGTGGCGGCCTGCTCGAAGCCAAGAAAATCGCCAGCATGGCCGAGGCCTACTACGCGCAGATCGCCCCGCATTTGTACAACGGGCCGATTGGCGCAGCGGCGAGTTTCCAGCTGGCGACCTGCACCCCGAACTTCCTGATTCAGGAAAGCATCGAGACCTGGGGCGGCTTCCACGCCGCGGTACTGACCAAGCCGTTGCAGTGGGAGGACGGCTACATCATTCCGTCCACCGAGCCGGGCCTGGGCGTCGAGCTGAACATGGAGGTGGTGCGCAAACACTCGCCGTACACCGGCGAGCGCCTGCACCTGCAAATGGCACCTGTGCCAGTTGACGTGAAAGACACATCGCCTGCGCGTGGCTGACACCGTCCCTTTAGGAGTGGGCCTGCTCGCGATAGCGGTGGGTCATCCTCTGAAAGTGGTGACTGATACGACGCCATCGCGAGCAGGCTCGCTTCTACAGGCGATCGCAGTGTCTATTCCGATTTTTGTACAACGACTTACGCGGTAACCGTGCATGACATACGACTACATCATCGCTGGCGCAGGCGCCGCTGGCTGCGTGTTGGCCAATCGGCTCTCGGCCTCCGGGCAATACACGGTGCTGCTGCTGGAAGCAGGCGGCAAAGACAGCTCGCTGTGGTTCAGGATCCCGGTCGGCTTCGCCAAAATGTATTACAACCCGACCTTCAACTGGATGTACTACAGCCAGCCGCAGAAGCAACTGGGCAATCGCGAAATCTACGCCCCGCGCGGCAAGGTGCAGGGTGGTTCCGGCTCGATCAACGCGATGATTTACGTGCGTGGCCAGGCCCACGATTTCGACGATTGGGCGGCCAGCGGCAACGACGGCTGGGGCTTCAAGGACGTGCTGCCGTACTTTCGCAAACTGGAAAATCACCCGCTGGGCGATAGCGAATACCACGGCGGCAGCGGTCCGATCAGCATCACCCCGATGAAGGGCCAGACCCACCCGATCTGCGATGTGTTTCTTGAAGGCTGCTCGCAGCTCGGCTATCCGCGCAGCGACGATTTCAACGGGGCGAAATTCGAGGGCGCAGGTCTTTACGACGTCAACACCAAAAACGGCCAGCGCTGTTCCAGCAGCTTCGCTCATCTGCATCCGGCACTGAGCCGGGCGAACCTGACTGTCGAGCATTACGCACTGGTGGATCGTGTGCTGTTTGACGCAGCACAGCAGCGTGCCAGCGGTATCTCGATTACCCAGCACGGGGTGGTGCGCACGTTTACTGCGCGCAAGGAAGTGATCCTCTGTGCGGGCGCGGTCGATACGCCGAAGATCCTGCAGTTGTCCGGCGTGGCCGATCGCGAGCTGCTCGCCAGGCACCAGATTCCGCTGGTCAAACACCTGCCAGCGGTGGGCCGCAACCTGCAGGATCACCTGTGCGTCAGCTACTACTACAAGGCCAATATCCCGACGTTGAACGATGAACTGAGTTCGCTGTTCGGCCAGCTAAAGCTCGGCCTCAAATACCTGCTCACCCGCAAGGGCGCGCTGGCGATGAGCGTCAATCAGGCCGGCGGATTTTTCCGTGGCGACCAGCAGCAGGCGCATCCCAACCTGCAGTTGTACTTCAACCCGCTGTCGTACCAGATCCCGAAAAACAACAAGGCCAGCCTCAAGCCGGAGCCGTATTCAGGCTTCCTGCTGTGCTTCAATCCGTGCCGGCCTACCAGTCGCGGGCACGTCGAAATCGCCTCGAAAAATCCACGGGATGCGGCGTTGATCGACCCGAACTACCTGAGCACACAAAAGGACATTGATGAGGTGATCCAGGGCAGTCGCCTGATGCGCAAGATCATGAACGCCCCGGCGCTCAGGAGCATCACCGTCGATGAAGTCTTGCCGGGGCCAGCGGTGGAAACCGATGAGCAGATGTTGCAGTACTTTCGCGACAACTGTGGCTCGATCTATCACCTGTGCGGGTCCTGTGCGATGGGGACGGACGAGCAGACGTCGGTGGTCGACAAGCGCCTGAAAGTGCATGGTTTCGCAGGGTTGCGGGTCGTCGATGCGTCAATTTTCCCGAATGTGACATCGGGCAATACCCATGCGGCGGTGCTGATGGTCGCGGAGAAGGGCGCGGATCTGATTCTGCAGGATGCGCAGGTTTAGCGGCTGGCGTAATGCGCTGTGACAGATCGCGGCGAGGGCCTTTTTCAGCGTGCACTAGGCTTTGATTGCCGGTCACTTATCGGGCCGGCAAGTCTTTCAAGGAGCCACGGATCATGGACGATCTGGTCAAAGAAGTTATTCCGTTGTTGCAGTACCTCATCCCCGGGTTTGTTTCGACCTGGATTTTTTACACGCTCACCGCATTCAAGCGACCTGACACGTTTGGGCAGATTGTGCAGGCGTTGATTTTTACGTTTGTGATTCATGGGGTGGTGTTGGGAGTCGGGGCAATCTGTTTATGGGTGGGGGCGAAGGGGGTTTCTGTAGGAATATGGGATGGCAAAGCGCAGGCAATCTGGGCATTTGTTGTTTCAGTGATGCTCGGGTTTCTATCCTGCAATCTTGCGTCAAATGACAAGCTGCATGCTTGGTTACGATTTCGAAATGTAACCAGAAAAACCTCGTATCCCAGTCAGTGGTACAGCACCTTTGCGCGACATGATCGGCTCATTACGCTGCATTTGAACGATGAACGGCGCCTGTTCGGCTGGCCTTGTGAATGGCCTTCCGAACCTGCGAATGGACAGTTTGTGATGCAGAGCCCGAAATGGTTAGGCGACGATGGCATTGCCCAGCCTTTTGAAGCAGATCTGTTGGTGATAGATTCGTCGAAAGTTCAGTGGGTTGAATTCACCACCATAAAAGAGGGCCAGTCATGACCGCCGAAGCACCGAGACCCATGCCGCCAGAAGTGGCCCGCTACCTTGGTTCGAACGACAGAAACTCGCCACAAACTGCTCGTGGTCCTAGTGCTCCGCCTCCGCCAAAACGGTGATTGCTCACTCGGGTGAGGCGATAATTCATAGCGATCGCACCAGCCAGTCCCGAAACGCCTTCAACGACGGCAACGCCTCGTTACGCGGCGGATACACCAGGTAATAGCTGCGCCGACTGGTGATCGGTTCCCCCAGTTGCAGCAGCTCGCCGTTAAGCAATTCATCGTCAACCAGAATCCGCGGCACCAGCCCCACGCCGATATTCGCTCGCACGGCCTGAATCAGGTGCGAGGTCATTTCAAAGCTCGGTCCGATACGCATGCTGCGGTGCGGCAAGCCGTGATGAGTGAACCATTCCGCCCAGGCCTGGGCATTGCTGCTGACGTTGAGCAGCAGTTGTCCGGCAATCTGCTGTTCGGCGTCCTGACGTTCGGCTGCCGTTAATTGCGCGCTGGCGATCACCACCAGTTCTTCGGTGTGCAGGGGCAGGGCGCTCAGCCCCGGCCATTCACCGCCACCGACGCAGATCGCCGCGTCGATCTCGCTGGTATCGAAGTCGATCGCTTCGATGCGCGAATGCAAGTGCACGGTCATCCCGGGGTGTGCGGTGTAGAAGTCCTTGAGCCGTGGCAGCAGCCATTTCGAACCGAAGGTAGGCAGCGTCGCCAGACGCAGGCTGTGAATGCCGGAACCAAACGCCATGGCTTGAAGCGTCGCACTGCGGATCTGCCCGAGCGCTTCGGCCAGCTCGCGCTGATACATGCGGCCGACATCGGTCAACACCACTTGCCGGCCTTCGCGGCTGAACAGGCGCATGCCGAGCATCTTCTCGAGAATCTGCACCTGACGGCTGACCGCGCTTTGCGTCAGCGACAGTTCATGGGCGGCGCGGGTGTAGCTTTCATGCCGTGCGGCGGCCTCGAAGGCCAGCAACAACGACATGGAAGGCGTGAGTGTTCGCGGATTCATTCGTTTTAGTCGTGGATTGTGGGTCGATTTTACGTTTGTCCCGATGGCGCCAAGCAATGAACATAAGCACCATGAGATGGCGGGAGCGTGACGCAATCATTCATTGCGCACAACTGTTCACCGCCACACGGCCCGATTTTGACCGAGATTCCTGACCGATGATTGCCCAGCTGTCGCCCGCCACTGCATTGACCGCCGATTACCAGCAGTTCCTCAACGCCCTGAAAGCCAGCGGCTTTCGCGGTGAAATCAGCGCCGATTACGCCAGCCGCGTGGTGCTCGCCACTGATAACTCGATCTATCAGCGCCTGCCGCAAGCGGCGGTGTTTCCGATGGACGCCGAGGATGTGACGCGGGTCGCGCGACTGATCGCCGAACCGGCTTATCGGAAAGTGGTGATCACCCCGCGTGGCGGCGGCACCGGCACCAACGGTCAGTCACTGACCGACGGCATCGTCGTCGACCTATCGCGGCACATGAACCGCATTCTGGAAATCAACGTTGAAGAGCGCTGGGTGCGCGTACAGGCCGGGGTGGTCAAGGATCAGCTCAACGCGGCACTGAAGTCCGCCGGGCTGTTTTTCGCTCCGGAACTGTCGACCTCCAACCGCGCCACCGTCGGCGGCATGATTAACACCGACGCCAGCGGCCAGGGCAGTTGCACTTACGGCAAAACCCGCGACCACGTGCTCGAGCTCGACATGATCCTGCGCGGTGGCGAGCATTTGCACGGTCAGCCGCTTGATGAGCGCGAGTTGCTTGCCCAGTGCGCCCGCGAAGATCGCGTCGGTGAAGTCTATCGCTGCGCGCGGCAGATCATTGATGAACAGGGCGCGCTGATCAAGGAACGCTTCCCCGATCTCAATCGCTGCCTCACCGGTTACGACCTGGCGCACCTGCGTGAGGCGGACAACCGCTTCAACCTCAATAGTGTGCTGTGCGGCGCTGAAGGCTCGTTGGGGTTTGTGGTCGAGGCCAGGCTCAATGTGTTGCCGATCCCCAAACACACCATGCTGGTGAACATTCGCTACGCCGGTTTCATGGATGCCCTGCGCGATGCACGGGCACTGATGGCGCTCAAGCCGCTGTCGATCGAAACCGTCGACTCGAAAGTGTTGCTGCTGGCGATGCAGGACATCGTCTGGCACGGCGTCGCCGAATACTTCCCGGAAAGTGCCGCGCGGCCGACGCTGGGGATCAACCTCGTCGAGTTTTGCGGCGATGATGCCGATGAGCTGCAGGGCCGAGTCGAGGCGTTTGTCGCGCACTTGGGCAGCGACCGCACCGTCGAACGTCTGGGGCACACGCTGGCTGTCGGTCATGCCTCGGTGAACAAGGTTTACGGCATGCGCAAACGTGCGGTCGGCCTGCTGGGCAACGTGGCCGGTGAGGCACGCCCGCAACCCTTTGTCGAAGACACCGCCGTGCCGCCGCAGCACCTGGCCGAGTACATCGCCGAGCTGCGCGAGCTGCTCGACAGTCACGGTTTGCAGTACGGCATGTTCGGCCATGTCGATGCCGGCGTGCTGCACGTGCGGCCGATCCTCGACATGAAGGATCCGCAGCAAGCGGCGCGGGTGCGCCCGGTGTCCGATGGCGTCGCCGCGCTGACCCAGCGTTATGGCGGCTTGCTCTGGGGCGAGCACGGCAAGGGCCTGCGTTCGGAGTACGCACCGGCGTTCTTCGGTGAACTGTATCCGGCCCTGCAGGCGCTGAAGGCGGCATTCGACCCGTTCAACCAGTTCAACCCGGGCAAGATCGCTACCCCGGCCAACACCGACGCGGCGTTGTTGAAAATCGATGAAGTCACGTTGCGTGGCGAGCTCGATCGGCAGATCGACGAAAAAGTCTGGCAGGACTACGGTGCGGCGATGCACTGCAACGGCAACGGCGCCTGCTACAACTTCGACCCCGACGACGCCATGTGCCCGTCGTGGAAGGCCACTCGTGAACGTGCGCAGTCGCCCAAGGGGCGTGCATCGCTGATTCGCGAATGGCTGCGTTTGCAGGGCGAGGCGGGGGTGGATGTGCTTTGCGATACGATCCGTCGTCCGGCATTTTTCAGCAGCCTGTGGACACGCTGGCGCAACAGCCGCAGCCAGGATGCCGATTTTTCCCATGAGGTGTACGACGCCATGGCCGGTTGCCTGGCGTGCAAGTCCTGCGCCGGCCAGTGCCCGGTGAAGGTCAATGTGCCGGAGTTTCGTTCGCGGTTTCTGGAGCTGTACCACAGTCGTTATCTGCGCCCGGCACGGGACTATCTGATCGCCTCGCTGGAATACAGCATCCCTTACATGGCGCGGATTCCGGCGCTGTACAACGGTGTGATGGGCGCCGCGCTGGTTCGCGGTCTGCTCGAACGCCTGGGGGGAATGGTCGATGTGCCGTTGCTCAGCCGCTTCGATTTCCATGCGGCGATGCGTCGCTGGCAGGTGCAACCGGCGACGGCGGCGACGTTGTCGGCGCTGACGCCGGCACAACGCGAACGCAGCGTGGTGTTGGTGCAGGATGCCTTCACCCGTTACTTTGAGGCACCGTTGCTGGCGGATCTGGTCGAGCTGATATCACGCCTCGGTTATCAGGTTTACCTGGCGCCGTTCAACGCCAATGGCAAGCCGCTGCATGTGCAGGGGTTCCTCTCGGCGTTCAATCGGGCCGCGCTGCGCAATGCTCGTCAATTGCGTGAACTGGCGGATATCGGTGTGCCGCTGCTGGGCCTCGATCCGGCGATGACCCTGGTCTATCGCCAGGAATACCTCAAGGTGCCGGGCATGGAGCACTGTCCCGAAGTGGCGCTGGTGCAGGAGTGGCTGCTCAAGGTCATGCCGCAGCAAACGCCTCAGGCCAACGCCGGTGCCTTCCGTTTGTTGGCCCATTGCACGGAAAAGACCAATGCGCCGGCGGCGACCCGGCAGTGGGAGCAGGTTTTCGAGCGCGTGGGTTTGAGCCTGGCGACCCAGGCCACCGGTTGCTGCGGCATGTCCGGGACGTACGGACATGAGGCGCGCAACCGGCAAACGTCGGCAGTGATTTATGAACAGTCGTGGGCACGGCAGATCGCTGAGCCGGCGCAAAAGGGCGAAGCGCTGGCCACCGGTTACTCATGCCGCAGCCAGGTCAAGCGCCAGTCGGATCAGGCGCTGCGCCATCCGTTGCAGGTGTTGCTGGAGGTGCTGCGTCGCTGAGCGGCTCGTCGTCCGGGGTGTTGTCCCAGATCAGCCGTGGATCGAAGCTCATTGCCGAGAGCATGGTGAACACCACGACCAGGCCGAAAAACAGGATGCCCGGTCGTGGCTCGATATCACCCAGCGCCTGAAACTTCACCAGCGCCGCGACCAGGGCGACCACCAGCACGTCGAGCATCGACCAATAGCCGATCAGCTCGACGAAACGGAACAGCTTCGAGCGCTCACGGCGCGCCCAGCCACTATCGCGTTGCACGGTGATCAGCAGCAGCGTCAGGGCGACGAACTTGATCCCCGGCACTGCGATACTGGCGATAAAGATGATCAGGGCGATGTCCCACGCGCCCCCCTCCCAGAACTCCAGCACGCCACTCATGATCGTGCTGTCGGCGCCGTTGCCGAGCATCACCGTGTTCATCACCGGCAGCAGGTTGGCCGGTACGTAAAACGCCAGCGCGGCGAACATGTACGCCCAGGTGCGGTTCAGCGAGTTGCTCTTGCGTCGATGCAGGGGGGCCTCGCAGCGCGGGCATTCGTGCGGCTCGTCGGTCATGTCGCAGGCCAGGCCGCAGCTGTGGCACAGACACAGGTTGAGTTCGCTGGCGGTCGGTGGTCGCTTCACAGGATGTCCCATAGATCACGAATGTCGCGGCCGGCGATGCGGATCATCATCAGGCTCAGCACGGCCAGCGCGAACAGACCGATGCCGGGCAGCACATCGAGCAGCCCGGCCAGTTTGAATACTGCGACCATTGCCCCCAGCAGACACACTTCAAGCATGCTCCACGGGCGCAGCGTTTCCAGCCAGCGCATGCACACCTTGAACCCCGGCGCGCGCCGGGAGGACAGGGCGAAACTCAACACCCAGATCAACAGCACCAGTTGAAACGCCGGGGCAATGATGATCGAAATCGCCGCCACCATCGCCATGAACGTGATCGGCCCCTGACTCAACGCCAGGACCGAGTCCCACAACGTTGCGCTGTTTTTCAGGCCCTTCATGCTGATGCTCATCACCGGATAGAAATTGGCGAACAGCCACAGCATCGACGCGGTGAACGACAGCGCCAGACGCTGTTCGACGGTCAGACCGTTATAGCGCTGCAACACGCCACCGCAGCGTACGCACAGGGTTTTCTGGTGTTTGGCGAGGGCGACTTTCTCGTACACGCAGTCGCAGTGCTCGCAGATGATCAGCTGTTCGGTGTTGACCATGGACAACGGGCCTTCAGGGCAGGAACCCGTTGACTATAGACGCTGATCCCCCGGTCATCGAACGCTTGCCCCATGCCCCTGCAGGAGCGGGGTGTCGCGGACGAAGTCGATGAAGGCCTTGAGCGGCGCCGGTACGTGCCGGCGGCTTGGGTAATACAGGTGCAGCCCCGGGTAATAGGGGCACCAGTCAGCCAGCACTTCAATCAGCCGGCCGGATGTCAGGTGCTCGCTGACCATGTTTTCGAACACATAGGCCAGCCCCAGTCCTTGCAAGGCCGGACCGACCATCAGGCTGACATCACCGAGGGTCAGCGGCCCGTTGACTTCGATGTCCTGAGCAATACCGCCGTGCTCGAACTCCCACCGATACATCGACCCGCTGGGGAACCGATGACGAATACACGGCAAATCATGCAAGTCCTCAGGTTTTTGCGGCGCCACATGACGTTGGAAAAAGACCGGTGAACCGACCACCACCGAACGCAGGGGCGGGCCAATCGGCAACGACACCATGTCCGCCTCCAGTCGATCGCCGAAGCGCACCCCGGCGTCAAAGCCACTGGCAACGATATCCAGTAATGCGTCGCTCTCGACCACTTCCAGGCGGATGTCCGGATACGCCAGCAAAAACTCACTGGCAATCGGCAGCACCACCAGTTCGCAGGCCTGACGCCCCGAGGTGATACGCAGGTTACCCGAGGGTTTGTCGCGAAAATGGTTGAGGTCTTCGAGAGCATCGTCGATGTCGCGGAACGCCGGTTTCAGCCGCGCGTACAGGCGCTCTCCAGCCTCGGTCAACGCCACGCTGCGGGTCGTACGATTGAACAGGCGCACGCCGAGGCGATTCTCCAGCGCTTTCACCGAATGGCTCAGGGCCGAAGGCGTCAGACCCAGCTCGATGGCGGCTTTGCTGAAATTCAACTGCTGCGCGGTGCACACGAAGACCGAAAGATCGGCCGCTGAAGGGGATTTCATCTGTGAATGCCTTTCACAAAGCTATGCAAATTTGTTGGGATTATCACATCAGTAGCACGCCCTTACAGTCGCAGCCTGGCATTTTTTTGAAAAGGAAGAGTTCATGACACCTGTCACTCAACTGCAAGGAGCGCGTAACAAGCGGTTGATCCTCGCGGCCGTCTGCCTGTCGGCACTGGTATTGCCCTTGAGTTTTACCGGTGGCGCGGTGGCAACCCCCGCCATTGGCCGTGATTTGGGCGGCAGCCCCGTCGCGCTGACGTGGATCACCAATGCCTTCATGTTGTCGTTCGGCAGCTTGTTGATGGCAGCGGGGGCGTTGGCCGATGTCTATGGGCGTAAACGCTTGTTCACCTTCGGCATGCTGCTGTTCACTGGCGCCTCGATTGCGCAAAGCCTGGCGCCTTCGGTGTTCTGGCTGGACGTGCTGCGCGGCGTTCAAGGTGTGGCGGGGGCGGCGGCGTTGGCCAGTGGTTCGGCGTCGTTGGCGCAAGAGTTCGAAGGCCATGCGCGGACCCGTGCGTACAGCGTCCTCGGCACCACGTTCGGTATCGGTCTGGCGTTCGGGCCTTTGGTGGCTGGCGCGTTGATCGAGGCATTCAACTGGCGGGCAATTTTTGTCTTTACCGCGTTGATCGGGGTGATCGCCATGGTCTTCGGCCTGCCACGCATGCGCGAAAGTCGTAACCCGGATGCCATGGGGCTGGATTGGCCGGGCACGATCAGCTTCAGCACGATGCTGGCGTTGTTCACCTTCGGCGTGATTCAGGCCCCGGAAAGCGGTTGGGGCAGCCCGCTGGTGGTTGGTCTGCTGAGTGCATCGGCATTGTTGTTGGCGGCGTTCGTGATGATCGAAATGCGCGTCAAACACCCGATGCTCGATCTGACCCTGTTTGGTTTTCCGCGCTTTATCGGCGTACAGATGCTGCCGATCGGCACCTGCTTTTGCTACATCGTGTTGGTGGTGATGCTGCCATTGCGTTTTATCGGCGTGGAAGGCTTGAGCGAAATCGACGCCGGCCTGCTGTTGCTGGCGCTGTCGGCACCGATGCTGGTGGTGCCGATGCTGGCGGCGTCGATGACCCGGTTTGTTTCGGCGGGGATCTTGTCGGGGATTGGTTTTCTGATCGCTGCATCAGGGTTGCACGCGTTGAGTCTGTACAACATCGGCGAACCGAAATCCGCCTTGGTCATGGCGATGGTGTTGATCGGGATTGGCACCGGTTTACCGTGGGGCTTGATGGATGGTTTGTCGGTCAGCGTTGTACCGAAAGCGCGCGCTGGGATGGCGGCGGGGATCTTCAACACTGTGCGAGTGGCGGGTGAGGGCATTGCGCTGGCGGTTGTCGCCGCAGTGCTGACCTCGCTGTTGCAAACCGATCTGACAAATGCAGTGGCAGGCAGTGTCGATGCGGCGCTGATTGCCGAGACCGCACACCGGGTCACCACCGGCGATAGGGGCCATGCAATCAACACCGTTGCGGGGCTGACAAAGGAACGTCTGGTGG
Organism: Pseudomonas monsensis; assembly: GCF_014268495.2. Lineage (NCBI taxonomy): Bacteria > Pseudomonadati > Pseudomonadota > Gammaproteobacteria > Pseudomonadales > Pseudomonadaceae > Pseudomonas > Pseudomonas monsensis. The sequence continues at coordinate 2,838,003 of NZ_CP077087.1, forward strand.
ACGGGTATGCGTCGGCGTTTCAATATCTGTTGCACATCCTCACGTTGATTACTCTGGTCTCGGCGGCGGTGGTGCTGGGGTTGTTGAGCAAGGGGCTGACTGTCACGGAAGCGCAGCAGGTCGCGACATGACAGCCAACGCTTGTGGCTGCGGTCGCTCCCGCAAAACCCGTGCAGGCGCAGGCCTGCAGGGAGATGGGTAACGCCTGGGATCAGCGATTATTTGCGATCCAGCCACACGGTTTGCGCGTTGCAGAATTCGCGTACGCCGAAGTGCGACAGTTCGCGGCCGAAACCGCTTTTTTTCACGCCGCCGAAGGTCACGCGCGGGTCGCTGGCGGAGTAGCCGTTGATGAACACGCCGCCGGTCTCCAGCTCGCTGGTCAGTTGCTGGGCCAGTTGTACGTTAGCGGTGTAGATCGTCGCGGTCAGGCCGAACTCGCTGTCGTTGGCCAGGGCCACCGCATGCGCGCAATCGCGGGCGGTGATGATCGACGCCACCGGGCCGAACAGTTCCTGTTTGAACGAGGTCATGCGGTCAGTGACATCGGCCAGCACGGTCGGCTCGTAATAGTTGCCCGGACCTTCGGCCTTGCTGCCGCCGAGGAGGAGCGTGGCGCCTTCTTCGAGGGTGTCGCGCACTTGCTGATCAAGTTCGTCACGCAGGTCGAAACGTGCCATCGGGCCGATGTAGGTGTCGGCGGACAACGGATCGCCGACCTTCAGCTTGCGCGTCGCTTCGACGAATTTGCGGGTGAATTCCTCGACCACACCTTCTTCGATGATCAGGCGCTTGGCCGCAGCGCACACTTGGCCGGAGTTCTGGTAACGACCGATGACGGCAGCTTGAACGGCTTCGTCGAGATCGGCGTCATTGAGCACGATGAACGGGTCGGAACCGCCCAGCTCCAGCACGCATTTTTTCAGCGCAGCACCGGCCTGAGCACCGATGGCCATGCCGGCGCGGACGCTGCCGGTCAGGGTCACGGCGGCGATGCGCGGGTCGGCGATGGCGGTCGAAACGCCTTCCGGGGTGACGTTGAGCACTTCAAATACGCCCTCAGCGAAGCCGGCGTTGTTGAAAGCATCGCGCAGCAGGTAAGCGCTGCCCATCACGTTCGGCGCATGCTTGAGCACGTAGGTGTTGCCGGCGATCAGCGCCGGCACTGCACCGCGCAGCACTTGCCAGATCGGGAAGTTCCACGGCATCACAGCGAGAATCGGGCCGAGCGGGCGGTACTCGATTCGCGCTTTGCCGCCTTCCACCTGGGTCGGCTCGGCGTCGAGCATGGCCGGGCCGTGTTCGGCGTACCACTCGCAGAGCCTGGCGCATTTTTCGATTTCGCCACGGGCCTGGGCAATGGGCTTGCCCATTTCCAGAGTGATCATGGTGGCCATGGCTTCGGCGCTGTCACGCAGGGCACCGGCCAATGCGCTCAGGGCACGGGAGCGGTCTTGCAGCGGCTTGCGTTTCCACTTCGAGAAACCGAACGCGGCGCGGGTCAGCGCAGCGTCGAGGGCCTCGGCTGATTCAAAGGCGTAGTGACCGATCTGCTCGCCGGTGGCGGGGTTGATCGAGATGGCGTGGGTCTGGCTGGAAATCTGGCTCATGGCTGGCTCCTGCGAGTTCAGTGGATGGGCCCAGAGTAGGCTGGTGTTTGTTTTCTGGAAACTGAATAATAAAGATCGTTTCTTTCACGATTGGAGAATGACTGTGGATCTGGTGCAGCTGGAAATCTTCAAGGCCGTTGCCGAGCACGGCAGCATCAGCGCCGCCGCGGCGCAGATCCATCGCGTGCCGTCGAACCTGACCACACGAATCAAACAGCTGGAGCAGGATCTGGGCGTCGATCTGTTTATTCGCGAGAAAAGCCGATTGCGCCTGTCACCGGCCGGCTGGAGTTTTCTCGAGTACGCGCGGCGCATACTCGACCTGGTGCAGGAAGCGCGGGCCACCGTTGCGGGTGAAGAACCGCAGGGCGCGTTTCCGCTGGGGTCGCTGGAAAGCACGGCGGCGGTGCGCATCCCGCAGCTGCTGGCGGCGTACAACCAGTTGCATCCCAAGGTTGATCTGGACCTGTCGACCGGCCCGTCCGGGACGATGATTGACGGCGTGCTCTCCGGGCGCCTGGCGGCCGCGTTCGTCGATGGCCCGGTGCTGCACCCGGCGCTGGAAGGCGTGCCGGCGTTCGAGGAAGAAATGGTCGTCATTGCACCGCTCAATCACGCACCGGTGCAGCGTGCGGCAGATGTGAATGGCGAGAATATCTATGCCTTCCGTTCCAACTGCTCTTATCGGCACCACTTCGAAAAATGGTTCAGCACCGACGCTGCCGTGCCAGGCAAGATTTTCGAGATGGAGTCCTACCACGGCATGCTCGCCTGCGTCAGCGCCGGTGCCGGGCTGGCGCTGATGCCACGCAAAATGTTGCAGAGCATGCCCGGCAGCGCCACGGTCAGTGTCTGGCCACTGGCGGCGGATTTTCGTTACTTGACGACGTGGCTGGTGTGGCGCCGGGGCACGGTGTCGCGTAGCTTGAGCATGTTTGTGCGCTTGCTGGAAGAGCGTGGGGTGGTGCGCGCAGAAGGGTAATTGACACTTTGTGTCACGGCGTGCCGTTTCTGCCGTAGAGACGGAAGCCTTCGCGTTGGCTCAGACGTTCGTAATACGTCCTGACGGCAGGATAGTCCGGGTGTCCGAGTGGCGTTTCAAACCAGCGATTCACCGACAGCCCGATGGGAATATCCGCCAGCGAAAAACGCTCGCCGCTGACATACGCGCCGGTTTTCTCCAGTTGCCGGTTGAGGATGTCCATGTTCTTCGACCACTGTTCGATTCCGCGGGCCAATGCGGCGCTGTCCTGATAATCCGGCGAGCGGCGCACCAGGGAAGTGAAGGCGTACGACCATGAGCGGTTCAGCTCCGAGGCCTGCCAGTCGATCCACTGATCGACGCGCGCGCGGGCGCGTGGCTCGGTGGGGTAGAGGTCTGCGCCGGGGTAATTGGCCACCAGATAACGAATGATCGTGTTCGATTCCCACAACGTGAAATCACCGTCCTGAATCACCGGCACCATGGCGCATGGATTCAGCGCGAGAAACTCAGGTGTGTGGGTCGCCTGGAATCCCGAACCCCAGTCTTCACGATCGAACGGCAGTTGCAGTTCAGCACAGGTCCACAGCACTTTGCGCACGTTGATTGATGAGGCTTTGCCGAGTATTCGCAGCATTGGCGGTCCTTGTTCCGTCATCGTCGGACTCAAAGAAATACCACAGCGCCATGCAGAAGGCCCGCACGAGGCGGGCCTTTTTTTAGGCTATCGGGACAATCTCACAGACTGCTCGCCAGTTTGCCGCTGGTCATGCGCCGACGGTAGGCCGTGTCGCGATTGGCCAGCCAGAAATACAGCGGTGACGTCACCAGCAAGCCCACCAGCCATGACAGGTCTGCTCCGTTGATATGCGCCGACACCGGGCCGACGTACAGCGGCGTGTTCATGAACGGGATCTGCACGGCGATGCCGATCGCGTATGCCAGCAATGCTTGCGGGTTGTAGCGGCCGTAGATGCCGCCATCGACCTGGAAGATCGACTGGATGTCGTACTGGCCTTTGTGGATGGCGTAGAAGTCGATCAGGTTGATCGCCGTCCACGGGACCAACACCACCAGCAACACCAGGACCATGTCGACGAAGTGCCCGATAAAGTCCTTCGACGCGCCGACGGCGGCGAAGCAGCAGGCCAGCAACACGATGATCGAAATCACTGCCCGGCTCTTGGCGGTCGGGATCCAGCGGTAGGCGAAGGTTTGCACCAGGGTAATCAGCGACAGCACCGCGCCATACAGGTTGAGCGCGTTATGGCTGATCACGCTGAGCAGGAACAGCACCAGCATCAGCGGGCCAATCGAGCCGGTGGCGAGTTTGACCGCATCCATGGTGTCCATGCCTACCGGTGTGGCCAGTACGGCAACGGCACCGAAGATGAACGCCAGGCTCGAGCCCAGCGCCGAACCCAGATAGGTCGTCCAGAACGTCGACGAGACTTTCACGTCGGCCGGCAAGTACCGCGAATAGTCGGACACGTACGGCGCAAACGCGATCTGCCACAGCGCTGCCAGCGAAACGGTGGCCAACCAGCCGGAGAGGTTGAAGCTGCCACGGGTCAGGAAGTCATCGGTCTGGATATGGGTGAAGATGTAGCCGAAACCGACGACGATGCCGATCCCCAGCACCCAGGTGCCGATGCGGTTGAGCACGTGAATGAAGCGGTAGCCGATGATGCCGATGATCCCCGAACCGAACGCGCCGATGACGATGCCGACCGGCACCGGCACGCTGTCGACCACACCGTGTAATGACTTGCCGGCCAGCACGATGTTGGAGGCGAAGAAACCGATGTACATCACGCCGGCGATCAACACCACCAGCAAGGCGCCGAGCGAGCCGAACTGCGCGCGACTCTGGATCATCTGTGGAATGCCCATTTGCGGGCCCTGCGCCGAGTGCAGCGCCATCAGCACGCCGCCGACCAGATGGCCGACGAGGATGGCAACGATGCCCCAGACCAGATTCAAGTGAAACAACTGCACGCCCAGCGCCCCGGTGACGATGGGTAACGGCGCGATATTGCCGCCGAACCAGAGCGTGAACAGATCCCTGACCTTTCCGTGGCGATCTTCCGGGGGCACGTATCCTATCGTGTGTTTTTCAATCAGCGGAGCGGAGGTGGATGCAACGGTAGCCATGACGGACTCCAAGGCAAGGATGAGTACGTGGACGTACTTCGGTAAGCGCCGGCACGGGCGGCGCAATTCTTGTTGAAGCGATCATGTGCAAAGCCCCGGAATAGATAAATTAGTAAGTTTGTTGCTACAGACCTTAAAAAAAATATGCTTCGGCTGGTGGGGGGCTCCGGTATGGTCAACCCTGTTTTCATATCAGGATCTGCCGGGTCCCGTGGCGAGGGGATTCATCCCCGTCGGGCTGCGAAGCGGCCCCTCTTTTGATCTAAAAAAGCAGGGGACTGCTGCGCCTTCAAAGGGGGATGAAGCCCTCGCCACAAAAGTACTGCCAGACTTATTTCACCGGAGGTGCTCATGGCTGCCTACAACCTGCGCCAGCTCAAATACTTCGTCACCACCGCCGATTGCGGCAGCGTTGCCGAAGCTTCGCGCAAGCTCTACATCGCGCAACCGTCGGTCTCGACCGCGATCAAACACCTGGAAGAAAGTTTCGGTGTGCAGCTGTTCATCCGCCATCACGCCCAGGGTGTTTCCCTGACGCCCAGCGGCTCACGGTTCTATCGCAAGGCGCTGGAGCTGTTGCGGGTGGCCCATGAGTTCGAGCAGAACGCCCTGGCCGATAACGATGTGGTGGCGGGGCAGATTGATATCGGCTGTTTCGAAACCGTCGCACCGCTCTACCTGCCGCGCCTGATCGCCGGTTTCAAGGCACGCTGGCCGGGAGTGGAAATCCGCATACGCGATGGCGAGCAGCAGGAGCTGGTGCAGGCATTGACCGCCGGCAGTATCGACGTGGCGATGATGTTCGAACACGATCTCGACAGCACCATCGAAACCACGCCGCTGATGCCGCCGCAACAGCCTTACGCCTTGTTGCCGGCCAGCCATCGCTTTGCGCAACAGGCGAAAGTCTCGCTGCACGATCTGGTGCTGGAACCGATGATTTTGCTCGATGTGGTGCCGAGCCGAACCTACTTCGTGAGCATTTTCGAAGAACGCGGACTGACGCCGAATATCGTCTTCAGCTCACCGTCGATCGAGATGGTGCGCGGCATGGTCGGCAATGGATTCGGCTTCTCGATTCTGGTGACCAAGCCGTTCAGCGACTACACCTATGACGGTCAGCAAGTGGTGTGTGTGCCGCTGGCGGAAACCGTGACCGGCTCGGGGCTGTCGGCCGCGTGGCTGCGGCGGGTGCAACTGACCAAACCGGTGCAGTTGTTTGTCGATCATTGCCGCGAAGAGTTGGCCCGGCTGTACCCGTGAGGGCCGCCGAGCCGGTTTTCAGACGCTGATCGAGGCAAGCATCCGTTGCAGCATGTCATCGCAAGCCTGCAACTGATCGAGGCTGACGAACTCGTCCGGTTTATGGCCCTGATCCATGCTGCCGGGGCCACAGACCACCGTGGGTATCCCCACCGCATCGAACAAGCCCCCTTCGGTGCCAAACGCCACGGTGCCGAACGCCGCAGAGCCGCAGAATGACGCAATCAACTCGGCTGCCTGGCTCTGCGCAGCGGTGGCCAGGCCCGGATATGCCGACAACTCGCTGAAGCGGATATCACTCTGCGCGCTGACCGCCCGCATGCGCGGCAGCACTTCGCGTTCGGCGTAGGTTTTCAGTGCCGCGGCGACCAAGGCCGGATCCTGCGAGGGCAGGGCGCGGATCTCGAAATCGAAGCGGCAATCGGCGGGCACGATGTTCAGGGCCTTGCCGCCGCTGATCACCCCGGTTTGCACGGTGCTGTAGGGCGGGTCGAAACGCGGGTCATGATGCGCCGGCGCTTTCAGTTGCTGGCCGAGGCGACCCAGTTCGCCGATCAGTTCGGCGGCGTATTCGATGGCGTTGACCCCGAGCGGCGCATAGGCCGAATGGCACGGATGGCCGTGCACCTCGCAACGCATCGCCAGTTTGCCCTTGTGGCCGAGCACCGGTTTCAGTTCGGTGGGTTCGCCGATGATGCACAGCAGCGGTTTGATCGGGCGCTGTTGCAGCACCTTGAGCAGCGAACGCACGCCGAGGCAGCCGACTTCTTCATCGTAGGACAGGGCGATGTGCACCGGCCTGCGCAATGACGCGTTCACCAGCGCCGGCACCAGGGCCAGTACGCAGGCAATGTAGCCCTTCATGTCGGCGGTGCCGCGCCCGAACAGCTTGCCGTCGCGCTCAGTGAGTTCGAACGGTGGCAGTGTCCATGGCTGGCCATCGACCGGCACCACATCGGTATGCCCGGACAGCACGATGCCCGGTTGATCCACCGGGCCGATCGTGGCGAACAGATTGGCCTTGCTGCGTTCGTCGTTGTAGATCAGCGCGCAGGGCACATCGAATCGGGCGAGGTAATCGCGCACGAACTCGATCAGTTGCAAGTTGGATTCACGGCTGGTGGTGTCGAACCCCACCAGCACTTCGAGCAACTCGACGCTGTTCATCGGTCGTCACCGGCAACGCCGTAGCCCGGTGCCTTGGCCGGATCGAGGGCGCGGTCGATGTAGTCCTGCAACTGCGGGCGGTAGGCGTCCCACAGCGTTTGCAACTGACCGATCGGGTTTTCATCGGCCCAGTCGACGCGCAGGTTGACGATCGGCCAGGTCTGTTCGCCGACCACCACCACGGCGGCGGAGTGCACGGGACCGGCTTCGCCACCGAGGGCCTGGGCGGCGTGCAGGGCTCTGAGCAAGCGGTCGGCCAGTTGGCCTTCGCTGTCTTCGAAGGCGCTGACCATCGCTTCGATCACCGAGCGCCCGGCGAGCATGTTGCCGGCGGCCACGCATTGCTCGCCGACCACTGCGTTATGTACACCAAGGGTCTGCGAACCGCTGAAATGCGCGGTCTGGCCGAGGTGGTTGATGGCGGTGATCTGGCGGTACTGGCTGTAGCCGTTGCGCGTGAGCACCTGGTCCAGTGCCGCGTCGGGAGCCAGGCCTTGCTCCATCAGCGCGAGCACCTCCGGACCGAGGGAGGGCAGGGTGATGTTCTGGCTCGACACCGCGCCCACACCGGGCAACAGCCACGGGCAGCGCGCGCCGACGGCGATGCTGGAGGAACTGATGGCGACGCCGAACTGGCCGGTTTCGGGGCAGCGGGCGGCAATAGAGAAGGTCATTTGCTTGCTCCTTTCCAGGAAGATGTTGTCCTTGAAGGCCTCATCGCAGGCTTGCCAGCTCCCAAACGTATCGGGTCGATCAGGAAGCTTTCAAACAACCCCAAACCCTGTGGGAGCTGGCTTGCCAGCGATAGCCGCGACTCGGTGTGATGCCTTACTCAGGAATCACTGCAACCACATCAATCTCCATCAACCACTGCGGTTGACCCAGCGCCGACACCACCAGCCCGGTGGAAATCGGGAACACACCTTTGAGCCACTTGCCGACCTCCTGATACACCGGCTCGCGATAACGCGGGTCGATCAGGTAGGTGGTTGTCTTGACGATATGGCTCATGTCGCTGCCGGCTTCTTCCAGCAGTTGCTTGACGTTGCGCATGGCTTGTTCGGCCTGCGCACGGGGATCACCCAGGCCGACCAGGTTGCCATCGAAATCAGTACCGACCTGACCGCGCACATACACGGTGTTGCCGGCACGCACGGCCTGACACAGGTCGTTGTCGAGCGTCTGGTTGGGGTAGGTGTCTTTGGTGTTGAACATGCGAATGCGGGTGTGAGTGGGCTGGCTCATGTGAGGCTCCTGACGAATAAAGGCCCGGCGCACCGGCGCCGGTGGAAAAGGGGAATCAGGCGTCGACGGTGTCGGCGGCTTTGCTGTGTGCGTTCGAATGCAGGGCGGCTTCACGCTGCTCGGCATCGCGATAGTCGAGGTACTTGCGCTGGGTGGCGATGTGATCGGCGACGTGTTTGGCGTCGTGCCACACGCCCCAGATGAACGAGGAACCACGCCGTGACTGCCACGGCAGACCGAGGAAATACACCCCCGGCTCGCTGGACACACCGCGCTGATGCACGGGCTTGCCTTTGTCATCGAACGCCGCGACTTGCAGCCACGAATAATCCACGGCGAACCCGGTGGCCCAGATGATCGACGTGACCCCGGCCTTGACCAGGTCCAGATCGGCCAGTGGGTGTTTCACGCACTCGGGGTCCGCAAAGGTTTCCCGCGCCTCGGGTTCTTCCGGCAGGTCCAGGCCATTGCGCTCGATGTAGGCGTCGGCCGCGTCGAGCAGCGCCAGATAGTTTTCGTCGCCGCGCTTGAGGTTGTCGATCAGGTCCTGCTTGAAGCTCACCACGCCGTTGTTGAACGACTCGGTGACGCCGACCAGCGTCATGCCGCGATGGGCCAGGCCACGGAAGTCGATGGTGCGCCCGCCATGAGCACCACTGACCGCGATGGTCACGTGCTCGCGCCCCGGTTTCATTGCCGCCTGATCCCACTCGCCGAGCACGCCCAGCCACCAGCAAAAATCACGGTTGCGGTAGGCGCGAGGCGGGCGGTCGTGGGCGCCGACCGAGAGGTACACCTGCTTGCCGGCGCGTTGCAGTTCATCGGCGATCTGCACGCCCGACGAACCGGCGCCGACCACCAGCACGGCGCCTGCCGGCAATTGCTCTGGATTGCGGTAATCCGCGGAGTGAATCTGCAGCAGACGCGCGTCTTTGGGCGCAATCGCCGGGATCACTGGCGTCTGAAACGGGCCGGTTGCGGCGACAACACGGCTGGCTTCGATGACGCCTTCAGAGGTCTGGACGGTGAAGCCCGGACGACCGACATTGCGCACCACGCTTTTTACCTCCACACCGGTGCGGATCGGCGCGTTGAATTTCTTCGCGTAGGCTTCGAAGTAATCGGCTACGCGCTCTTTGGGGGCGAAACCGTCGGGATCGACGTCATCGAATTCCAGCCCCGGGAAGCGGTCGTGCCACGCCGGACCGTTGGCCACCAGCGAATCCCAACGCCCGGTGCGCCAGCGTTCGGCAATGCGATTGCGCTCCAGCACCAGGTGCGGCACACCGAGTTTGCTCAGGTGCTCGCTCATGGCTACGCCCGCCTGGCCGGCACCCACGATCAGCGTGTCTGTTTTTATTATTTCAGTGGTCATCTCTACATCCTTCCTAGCAAGGCAGTGGGATTCGGGCGCTGTTGGCTTGTCCGTTTTGCTTGCGGTCAGACTAGGGAGGAGGGGGGGATCGGTAAAATATTATTAAGCTGGGATGTGAAGATAAAATTCTGATGCAGAGGCCCGGAGTCCGCGTATATCAAGGGCTGCACGGCTGCCCGGCCAGGCTCAGAACGACAGCCGGGGCCCCAGATAGGCATTGGCGCTTTCGATGTCGTCGTCGCCCAGTGCGCCGACGTCGGCCGCCAGCCGCAGCCTCGCCAGCAGGTAGCGGAGTTTGGCTTCGAACAGGTCGCGGCGCGCGTTGAAGATCTGTTCCTGGGCGTTGAGGATGTCGATATTGGTGCTGCTGCCTGCCAGAAAGCCTTTTCTGGACGACAACAGCGAGCGCTCGCTGGAACTGACGGCTTTTTCCAGCGCATGAATGCGCGCTTCACCACTTTGTACGGCGCGAAACTCGCGAGTGGTCCCCGAGATGATTTCTTCGCGAGTGGCATTTAGATCTTCTTCAGCCTGGTCCCGGGTGGCCACGCTTTGCCGGGCGCGGGCACTCACGTAGCCACCGCTGTACAGCGGAATGTTCAGCTCCACTCCCGCCGAGGTGTAACGGTTGCGTTGATTCTGCGTCGACAGGGTCTCGCTGTCGGCGGCGGTGTAGCCCAACACCAGATCAAGCGTCGGCCAGTGGCCTGCCTTGGCTTTGGCCACTTCTTCATCGGCGGTGTTGACATTCAAGCGACGGGCGCGGACCGACGGATTATCGGCGCCCGCGCGGATGATCCATTCCTGCAGGTTATCGGGTCGCAACGGCGGGGTAGGGAAGGCTTCCTGCAACGTCGCAATCTGCTCGGGTGCTTCACCGACGTACTCTTGCAACTGGCGTCTGGCGACAACAAGGCTGTCTTGTGCCTCGATCAGTTCAGCCTGAGCGAGATCGCGTCTCGCCACGGCTTCGTCGACATCGGTGACGGTGCCGTCGCCCAGCTCGCGACGGCGCTGAGTTGAGGCCACCTGTTCATTCAGTGCGTTGAGTTTGGCCGTTGAAAGCTTGACCGTTTCATGGGCCAGCAGCACGTCGAAGTAACGCCCGGCCAGGCGCACCGCCGAGTCCTGGGCCTTGCCGTCGTACACCGCGTTACCGTACTCGGCCTGATACTGGCCTTGCCGATACTCGGCCATTTTCTGCTTGTTGAATAATGGCTGGCGCAGTTGCAGGGTGGCACCGCGCGAGGCGTAGTTCAGGTCGTTGGTGTGATTGTTACCGTAGAAGTCCGGCTGTTGCTGCGTGCCGTTGATGTGGTTGTCGAACGCGGTGATCCCGATTTTCGGCAGCAGGCCGGATTTGCCGATGGCGCGGTTTTCCAGAGCGGCATCACGCTCGTACCCGGCTGACAGCAAGGTGGGACCCTGAAATTGCATCAGGTTCCACGACTCGCGCAGATCCAGTGCTGCGGCCGATTGTGCCAGCCCCAACAGCGTGGCAACCCCGATCACTCGGCGCAGGCCATGCACTTCATTGCTCCTTGAACGCGCTGTTGACGCGGTCGAGCAGAGGTTTCAACAGGTAGCTGAGCAGGTTGCGCTCCCCGGTCTTGATGGTGACCGAGGCGGGCATGCCGGCACGTATGTGATTGTCGCCGAGCATGGCCATGCCGGCCTGGGTCACTTCGATCTGGGCCAGGTAATAGGGCTGCTTGTTGTCCTCACTCATCAGGCGGTCGGCAGAGATGGTCAGCACCTTGCCGGGAATGTTGGGCGTCTGCACATGGTTGAACGCGGGGAACGAAATCATCACCGGCAGCCCGGGGTTCATACGGTCGATGGCCTGCACCGGAATCATCGCGTCGATTTGCAAAGGCTCATGGGCGGGGACGATTTCCATGATCTTGAAACCGGGGGCGATGACCCCGCCGACCGTCGACACGCTCAAGCCCTGCACCATGCCGTCGATGGGCGAGCGGATTACCGTGTGCCGCACCTGATAGTCCAGCGCTTGCAAGCGATCGGTGAGGGCGCTGTTTTCCTTTTGCACATCGGCCAGCAGCGACTGCACTTCCTTGCGGTAGTCGTATTCGCGTTGGATGATGCGCAACTTGATGTCGGCCGCCTGCCCCCGGGCGCGGGCGATGTTGTTCAGGTTATCGGCCTGAGAGGCATTCAGGTCGGAACCGGTGCGCTCCAGTTCCAGCATGCGGTTGCGCGGCACGTAGCCTTCGGCGGCGAGTTGGCGCACGCCGGTCAGTTCCTGATTGAGGAAGCCAATCTGTGATGAGCGGGCGTTGTAGACGCGCTGCAGCCCCTTGATTTGCGCGTCCGCCGAGTTGAGCGATTCGCGCAGGATGTCGAGCTCGCCGGCCAGACTGGCGCGGCGCGTTTCGAACAGATGACGCTGCAGGCGGATCGCCTCGCTCAGGTGCTCATTGTCGGCGTAGCGCTGCAGCATGAGCGGGTCGAAGACCACCTCCGATAAACCGTCGCGCTCGGCTTGCAGACGGTTTTCCATGGTTTTCGTGGCGATGAATTGGGCGTTGACCACCCCTTGCTCGGAGAGCGCCTGAGTGGCATCGAGCCTGACCAGTTCCTGATCCTTTCTGACGTTGTCGCCTTCACGCACCAGAATCGCGTCGATGGTGCCGCCGGTCTGGTGCTGAATGGCCTTGCGGTTACTGGTGACCTTGACCGTGGCGGTGGCAACGATCCCCGCGTCCAGCGGCGCGAGCCATGACCAGAGTAAAAAACTGCCGAAGCCGACGATCACCAACAGCACGCCCCAGCGCGCCGGGCGTCGGTCGTCGACGTCGATCTCGGCCACTGCACGCAGCAGTTCCTGGCCATGCGGGTCAACACTCAAGGCCCCCATTTACTCTCTCCCGCGCACGGCTGACAGGGTGGGTGAGCCCACGGTCGGTAGCACGCTGGTTTGACGCAACGCCGCGAACACCTCTTCCCGTGGGCCGAACAACTGGGTGCTGCCTTCGCGCAGCATCAGGACTTTATCGACAGTGCCGAGGATGCTCGGCCGATGGCTGATCAACACCGTGGTGCAGCGCCGCTGCTTCAGATCCTCCAGCACTTCGATCAGTGCTTTCTCGCCGGCGTCGTCGAGGTTGGCGTTGGGTTCGTCGAGCACAATCAGCGAAGGTTCGCCATACAGCGCGCGGGCCAGGCCGATGCGTTGGCGCTGGCCACCGGACAACGGGTTGCCATCGACGTCCAGCGTGGTGTCGTAACCTCGGGCAAAGCGCAGGATCATGTCGTGTACGCCGGCGCGCCTGGCGGCGATGATCACTGCTTCACTGTCGACATTGCCGAAGCGCGCGATGTTGTCGGCGATGGTCCCTTCGAACAATTCCACGTCCTGCGGCAGATAGCCGATCCACGGGCCCAGTTCCTGTTTGTTCCACAGGTAGACGTCGGCACCGTCGAGTCGCACCTTGCCACTGAGTGCGGGCCAGATGCCCACCAGCAAACGCGCCAGTGTCGATTTTCCCGACGCAGAAGGACCGATGATGCCCAGTGATTCACCGGGTGACAGGTTGAAGTTGGGCCCGTGAAGGATGGCTTGCGTCATGCCCGGTGCACCGGCGTGCAGGTGTTCCACCGAGATCATGCCCAACGGTTTTTGCAGTTTCATCGCATCGGCGCGGGCCGGGAAATCCTGCAACAGGTCGCGCAGGCGCGACCACGCACGGCGACTGGTCAGCAGTTGTTTCCAGGCTCCTATCAATTGCTCCACGGGTGCCAGTGCCCGGCCACTGAGGATCGAACAGGCGATCATCATGCCCGGGGTGATCGAGCCCTCGATGGCCAGCAACGCACCGGTGCCGAGGATCAGTGATTGCAGGGTGATACGCACGAAACGCCCGAGGCCGCTGATGTAGGCCGCTCGATCCGAGGCCATAGTCTGCATCTGCAGAATCCGCAGGTGGCTGCCGAACCAGCGCCCGGTGATCGCCGGCAGCATGCCCATCGCTTCAATGACTTCGGCGTTGCGCAGATTGTTGTTGGCGAATGTGCCTGAAACCTGGGCGGCCATGTTGGCTTCGGCCAGGGGCTTTTTCGTGGCGATTTCGGTGAGCCAGGTCAGTGCCACCAGAATCAGCGAGCCGCACAAGGTGACGATACCCAGCAACGGATGAATCAGATAGGCGACGAACAGGTAGATTGGCGTCCACGGCGCATCGAAAAAGGCGAACAGCCCATTGCCGGTCAGAAACTGGCGCACCTGGGCAAGGTCTTGCAGCGCCTGGGCGGGGTTGCCGCCGGCACGTTGCAGGTTGCGCTCGAACGCGGCGGTGAACACTCGACGGTTGAGGGCCATGTCGAGCCGGTTGCCGACCCGGATCATCACACGGGTGCGCACGACTTCGAGCATTGCCAGCAGGGTGTAGAGGCCGATCATCAGCAAGGTCAGCATCATCAGGGTGGTGAGGTTGCTGCTGACCAGCGCCCGGTCGTACACCTGCAACATGTAGATGGCAGGAGAGAGCATCAGCACGTTGATCACGCCACTGAATCCGGCCAGCGAATAAAGCGTGTGGCGCAGCCGAAAAAACACGTCGGCAAACTCGGATCGCGGGTGTTTTTTCGTGTTCATCGCAAGGTTCCAGTGCCGTGGCCTGATGTACCTCAGCGTAGGAGAGCGACTGTTGGTCGGATGACCTTCAGGTCCGGGTTTTCACTGGCGTTATATTTCTGACGGTTTTTTGTTTATTCAAAAACAATGGCTTGCCCGTCTATTTTGTCGCCGCTTGTTAAGCGGATGACTTGTTGACGGCGAAAAATCGCCCGACCTAAGTCTAATTTTTGCGCTGGCGACCCGGTCTGCAATGGGTCGGAGCCCTGCGGCCGGGCGGGTTAGCTGCTATTAATCAATGGGCGTCAATACGCATGGCCTTTTCAGGAGCGCGTTATGAATCCGTTTATCCGCATCGGTATTGCCGATGATCACCCTCTACTGCGTGAAGGTGTTGCCAACACGTTGAGAAAAAGGGCAGATCTGCAAGTCGTGGAACAAGGCGGCAATGCCGACGAGGCACGGGATATTGCTCAGCGGATGAGACCGGACGTGATGCTGATGGACGTCAATATGCCGGGCGACGTATTTGCCGCAGTGAAGTTCATCTCCACGCAATTACCGCAGGTGAAAGTGCTGATGCTGACGGTGTCAGAGTCTGAGGATGACGCCTATTCAGCCCTGGAAGCGGGTGCGCGCGGATATGTGTTGAAGGGCGTCAGCGGACCGGATCTGGTGCTGGCGATCCGTTCGATTGCCAGGGGCGAAACCTTTATCACCCCAGAGTTCGCCAACAAACTGTTGAGCAATTTCAAGAAACATGAAGCCGAAGTCCGCAAGATCGACCTCACTCATCGGGAAGAGCAGATTATCCGCGAAGTCTCGAAGGGCCTGACCAACAAAGAGGTGGCCTCCAAGCTGTTCATCAGCGAAAAAACCGTCAAGTACTACATGACGTGCGTGATGCAAAAGTTGCATGCACGCAACCGGGTGGAAGCGGTCACGGCGCTCAGGCGCCACTGGGAGCGCGAGGCTGTCGGGCGATTGCACATCAGCCCGGCGCCAACGCCTCTGGATGTTCACGGGGGGTCCTGATTACCACTGCAACTGTGCACTGATGGCGGTGCCGACGCCCGGTGAGGACTCGATACTGAACACGCCGCCCAGTGACTCCACGCGATAGCGCAAACCGGCCAGCCCCAGCCGGTTTCGTCCGTGGCCATCGACCACTAAAGCGTCGGCCGCCATGCCCGGCCCGTCGTCTTTGACGGTGATGGTCAGTGTTCCTTCCTGGTGATGCGCGATGATCCTCTGGCCTTTGCCCTGCGCATGTCGGTAGGCATTGTTCAGTGCCTCTTGCACAAAACGGTAAAGGCACAGCTTCACCGGTAGTGGTGCCGCGTCTGGCAAATTTTCGATATTCAACTGCACTTTGCTGCCTGTGCGTTGTTCATGCCGCTGGGCCACCAGCTGCAGTTCCTGCGTCAGGGTCAGGTCGTTGATTTCCGGAAGGGCCAGGCCTCGCGAAAGGTCGCGCACCTCACGCAAGGCGTCGGTAGCGGCGCCGCGGATGGTTTCCAGCGACTCCTGATCCAGTGTTGTGCAGTGCTCGGCCAAGTCATCCAGGCGGATCAGAATCAGTGTCAGCAGTTGGGCCGGCCCGTCATGCAGATCGGCACCAATGCGGCGCAGGGTCAATTCGTTGATGCGCGAGAACTCTTGGGTCGCGGTGTTGATTTTGCGATGCAGGGCGGCGTTGCTGATGTGCAGGCGGGTCTGCTCCAACAGCCGCATTCGCAGGGTCACCTGTTGACGCTGGATGATCTGGTCGCCACGCCGGACAATGAAAAACAGCAGCGTCAACATCGCCAGCGTAGCCGTGCCGACCACCATCCACACTTGTTGACGGACGCGGTTGATTTCCTGTTCCAGGCTTTCGGCTTTTTCGTAGAACTCGCCCACGGCGATGATTTTCCGGGTGCTGAATTCGCGCAGTGGCGCGTAGATTTCGTACAGCGGTACGTTGAGCTTGCGCTCGAATTCGTTCTCTTCCTGATCCAGGTCTTCAAGGTCGGTGACCACATTGCCTTTGAGCGCCTCGGCAATTTCATCCATCGGGAACTGGCGGTTGGTGATGGATTTGTCTGTGCTGTAGACCACCGTGCCATCGCCACGCCAGATTTTGATCGAGACGATGTGTCGCTTCAGCGAGCGGCTATCCATGAGCCGATCCAGGGATTTGACGCTGGTCGGGGACAGGCCGTTATCGCGACTCATCTCCTGCACGTACGGCTCCAGAAACGCTTCCATGTAATGCGCGCCCGCTTCGGCAGCGCTCTGCACGGCTGCACGCTCGATGCGTGCACTCACCAGTTTGCCGACGAAAAACATCGTCAGCCCGAGGATCAGTGCAGCGGCCAGCACAAACTGGGTGGAGCGGCTCAGATGGCGGGTGCGCTGCTTGAAGCGCCAGCGCCAGAGTCTTCCGTGGACAGGTCTGGGTTCGACCAAAGTCTCAGACTCATCGGCGACAAAAGTCTCGATTTTTGATTGGACTTTTGCATCTTTTGCCATCGCGTCGATTTCCTGATGATCGTGGTAAGTCGGTTGAAAAACCTTGCGAGCCAACGGATATCCGGAGTTTGCCATGTACCAGCTAAAGCGCTTCACCCTCAACAGCAACGATATTTCGTTCCTCGAGCAACAGGTGACGTTTCCGACCATCCATATCGTTGGCTACGACAGCGCCGGTCAGCCGCTATACGGCTATGACGGTTCCGATGGCAATGTCCATGTGCTCGGCTTGCTTGGTAGCTTCAACCCACTCGACACACCGCCCGGTGAAACCGTCTGGTACAACGGCGCCCGCGATCCGATCGGTCTGCGCAACGTCTCCGGCCATTTCAACAACCTGACTCAGGACGGGCAAAGCTGGGGCAGTTTCGGGCAGAACTTCATCCGTTTGACCCATTCGGACTACAACCACTACGTCCAGCAAAATCTGAGTAACGACGCCTTGGCCGGCGCCGGCGTTCCGGCAGGCGCCACGCCCATGACTGACAGTAGTTCACTCTATAGCGATCCGACAGCATCGCTGGTGGACTACACCCCGCGGATGATCAGCCAGACCATCGTCAGCGGCGGGGTCACCTTCGCCACCGACGCCAATGGCCATATCCAGCACACCGCCACGGGCGTGGCGATCGTCACCGATCCGGGCATTCTCGGCACCATCGGTGAAGTCGACACCAGTGCGCCGGACTCCGGCCAGTACTACATCCGCAACCAGAACACCGTGTCAGGCGATCCGTCGACCACCGGCTGGTTCACCCTGTTCGGGCAATTCTTCGACCACGGCCTGGACTTCATCAACAAGCCCAACCAGAACGCGACGATCACCATTCCGCTGGCGCCGGACGATCCGCTCTACGGCACGATCGGTCCGGATGGGCAGCCGGTGTATTCGATCAAGGTCCACCGGGCCTCCGTGGCTGAAGTGGACGGGCAGGGGCAGGCGCAGTACGTCAACCTCGACTCGCCCTACATCGATCAGAACCAGACCTACGGCTCCAATGACGCGGTCACGCAGTTGTTGCGCCAGTGGGTGGCCGATCCCAATCACCCGGGGCAATTCATTGCCGGCGCGGCGCTGTTCGATGGCACGACCCTGAGCGATGAAGCCGCCTGGACACTCAACGGCGTACTGACCCACCAGACCCTGCCGACCTTGAGCGAATTGCGCGCCCATGTGCTGGCCACCGGTCGTGATGATCTGACCTGGGACGACATCGCCAACTTCCGCGTGCGCGATGCCCATGGGCATGTGCTCGATGCCGATCCCAACACCGCTGGCGTGCAGGCGGTGTACACCCGTGAGGCGTTGTTGCTGGACATGAACCCGCACTTCGATGATGCGCACATCGACCAGGCCCGACTGATGTCGCTGGACGCGCACATCACCAGCATCACCTTCGATGCCAACAACCCTTACGGCATGGTCGTCAATTACGATAATGCCGGGCCGAAGAATCTGTTCAGCTTCGTCAACTTTGCTGATTTCACCATCAGCGCGGCAGCGGGCAGTGCCGATTACGCAGTGGCCAACGAACTGTTGCTGCAATCGGTGGGCGATCACTACATTGCCGGCGACGGACGGGTGAACGAAAACTTCGGTCTCACGGCGATCCATCACGTGTTCCACGAAGATCACAATGTGCAGCTGATCAACCTGCAGAACGAAGTGCTGAGCCAGACTGACGTCAATGTCCGGCACAACTGGCAAGTGCAGATCAGCAATGGCAGCGGCGGTTTTTACAGCGACGCCAATGGCAACTTCACCCTGGCCGACGGCGTCACGGTGTCTTGGGATCAGGACAAATTGTTCTACGCCGCCAAACTCACCGTGGAGATGGAATACCAGCACGTGGCGATCGACCAGTACGCCCGGTTGATCACGCCGGATCTGCCCGAATTCGTCACCTATGACTCGGGGATCAACACCAATATCTCGCTGGAGTACGGTCAGGCCGCATTCCGCTTCGGCCACTCGCAACTGCGCGAGACCATTGATGCTCTGGAGAAAAACGCCAGTGGTGGCTACGACCTGACCGGCGCGATCACCCACTATGCGCTGGAGCAGGCGTTTCTCAATCCGGGCGGTTTTGCCGAAGTGGGACCCACCGCAATTGCGCTGGGGATGACCCGGCAGATCAGCAACGAAATCGATGAGTTCGTCACCCCGGCGTTGCAACAAGGCTTGCTTGGCCAGCCACTGGACCTGGCGACCATCAACCTGGCGCGTGGTCGGGATCTGGGGTTGCCAACCCTGAACCAGGCACGGCAGCAGATCCACGATGCGCTGATCGCGGAACGGGCCTCGCCGGCCGGTGCGCAGCACCACACTAACCTGATCGTCGACGGCCTGACGCCCTATACCAGCTGGAGTGACTTCGCCAACAACATGATTCACCCCGAGTCGCTGGTGAACTTCATCGCGGCCTATTCGTTCGACGGTGATGTGGCGCACGCCCAGGCGATCATCGATGCCGATGCGACGGGCGTGACCACCAACTACGCCGGTGGCAGTGTGACGGCAGAGCAAGCGGCCTATTTCCTCTCCGGCGCAGCCGATCCTGCCGGCAATCACGTGGCCGGTTATGACGGTTACAACGCGATCGATCTATGGATCGGCGGTCTGGCGGAAAAGCACGTCTATACCGGGCAACTGGGGACCACCTTCAATGCGATCTTCGAGGATCAGATGGAACGGTTGATGGACGGTGACCGTTTCTACTACCTGTTCCGCCTCGACCTCGGCTTGCCGGCGATGACCAACCTCAACGAGCAGGTGGTCACCGAGCAGTTCAAGGACATCATCGAACGCACCACCGACGCACGGCACCTGGCCGGGGATGTGTTTGGCTATGCCGACAGCTACATCGAGTTGAGTTACACCGACTCGGGCGCCAGTCCGACCGCGTACAAGAGCGAGCACAAGTACGGCACGCTCATTGAAGCCAACCACCTGGGGGTCTACTCCACCGGGGGCGTCGGTGGGATTGGTGGCAACGGCTTGCTGGTGAGCTTGAGCAATCCGGAAACCCATACCGCGCAAACCTATATCCGTGACTACCGGCCGGATCAGGGCCAGAACCCTGACGGCACCGCAGCCGTAGGCTACAACTCCCACGAAGTGCTGGTCGGTACCGACTATAACGACTGGCTGGATGCCGGCGACGGCGACGATACGATCTATGGCGAGGGTGGCGACGACATCCTCGATGGCAAGTCGGGTGCCGACCATATCTACGGTGGCGCCGGTAACGACGTGATCTACGGTGGCGACATCGAAGACTTCCTCGATGGCGGGGATGGCGACGACACCATTTATGCCGGGACCAGTGCCGGCGTCCTGGATGTGGTGATCGGCGGCAACGGCAATGACCACCTTTACGGTGAAGCCGGGATCGACGAACTGTACGGCGGTGCCGGTAACGATTACATCGATGCCGGTGGCGACACCGACCTGGTGCATGGCGGCGACGGCAACGATGAAATCTATGGTGGTGACGGCCCGGACATCCTGTTCGGCGAAGACGGCGACGACATCATTTCCGGCGGCTCGACCGGTGACCAGGAGTTCGGCGGTGCCGGCGACGATATTCTCTTGCCGGGCCTCGGTGGTGCTCCAGGTCAGGGCGATGGCGATGAGGCCATTGGTGATGTCGGCTTCGACATTGCCGCATTCAGCGATGTGAACATTGCGCTGGATGCGGCGGCGGATCTGAACAACCAGAATATCGTCGCCGCCCCGGGCACTGGCGTGCTGTTCCAGCCGTTCAACGCCTTGCTCACCGACATTGAAGGGCTGATCGGTTCGCGCTTCAGTGACAGTCGGCCCAACAGTGCCGTGCCGGCCAATCCGACGGCCGGCCTGATCGGCAGCGCCACCGAGAACTGGCTGATTGGCGGCAGCGGCGACGACGTCGCCCAAGGCAACGGCGGTAATGATGTAATCGTCGGCGACTCGATCAAACTTGCCGACCTCAATCACTTGCTCGCCAGTCAGGGCTTTGCCGAGCATTTCACCGGCCTGCAAGCCAGTCGTCCGGATTTCATCCTGGGTGATAACCATGCTGCGCCCGGTACGGCCGATGGCGCAGCCGATACCGCGATCCTCAGTGGCAACTTCGCCGACTACAGCATCACCAAGTTCACCGACACCCGTCCGGGGGGCGAGTTGATCACCGCGTTCAAGGTGGTGGATCTGCGCGTGGGTGCTGCGAATGTCGACGGCACCGACATCGTGATCGGTGTCGAGAAACTGCGCTTCGCCGATCGCACGGTCAATCTGAGCATCACCAACCATTTGCCCACCGGCAATGTTGCAGTGTCGGGATTTGCCACCGCGCCCGCCACGCCGAGCCGGCCAGTGCCAACGCAGTATCGGCTGACCGCCAACACGTCGGCGATTCAAGATGCCGACGGCTTGCCGGGCCCAAGCGGCTTCTCCTATCAATGGCAAGCACTGGTGGGCGCCGCGTGGCTGAACATCGCAGGCGCCAATGCTTCGACCTTTGCCCCGACCTCGGCGCAGTTTGGTCAGCAGGTGCGAGTGCTGACCACCTACACCGACAATAACGGCACCGTGGAGCAATTGACTTCAGATCCGACGGAAGCGGTCGGACGCTTCATCGAGGGCACCAACTTCTTCAGCAATACCCTCAACGGCACCAACTATCAGGACATCCTGATGGGCTATTCAGGTAACGACGTGCTCAATGGCGGTCTCGGCTCGGATCTGCTGGATGGCGGTAGCGGCAACGACACGATGCGTGGCAATGTCGGTAACGACGTCTATATGGTCGACGCCAATGGCGATGTGGTGCAGGAAAACCTCAATGAGGGCACCGACACTGTGATGTCGTCGATCAGTTACACCCTGGGGGCCAACGTCGAAAACCTGACCTTGCTCGGCTCGGCCAATATCAATGGCACGGGTAACGCTCTGGACAACGTCATCACCGGCAATAGTGGCAACAACCAGCTCACCGGGCTGGCCGGCAATGACACGCTGTCGGGGGGCGGTGGCAACGACACAATGCTGGCGTCGCTCAACGATGGTAACGACCATTATGACGGCGGCGCCGGGACCGACACCTATGACCTCTCCGCCACCTCGGCGGCGGCCACGGTAGATTTGCAGGCAGGCACCTCAACCAGCACTCAGACCGGCAGTGACACCCTGACCGGCATTGAAAACGTCAACGGTGGCTCTGGCAACGATCATATCCTGGGCGACAGCACCAGCAACGTGCTGCAAGGTCAGGGCGGCAATGACTGGCTGGACGGTGGCAGCGGCAACGACACGCTGGTGGGTGGGCAAGGCCTGGACAGCGTGTTTGGCGGCCTGGGGAATGACGCTTTGCGCGCCTCGGTCAACGACGGCAACGACAGCTACGACGGTGGTGGTGACAATGACACATACGACTTGTCGGGTACGTCGGCCAGTGCCACGGTCAACCTGGCGACCGGTCTGGCGAGCAGCTCGCAGACTGGCAACGACACGCTGATCAACGTTGAAAACGTGATCGGCAGCAGCGGCGCCAACACCTTGACCGGTGATGCTGGCAACAACGTCCTGACGGGGCAGGGCAGCAGCGACACACTCGCTGGCGGAGGTGGCAGTGACACGCTCGAGGGCGGCGGCAATCGCGACACCTTGTCCGGCGGCACAGGCAATGATGTGTTCGTTTTCTCTGCCACAGGCGACTCGGGAACGACGGTTCTCACGCGCGATGTCATCAATGATTTCACTCAGGGGCAGGACCATATTGATCTGTCGCTGATTGACTCGCGAACTTCCGGCGCCGGTTCGGCCGGTAATCAGGATTTCACGTTCCTCGGCGAATGGAATGGCGTGGGTACCGAGTTCAGCAATCAGTCACAACTGAAGTACCACTTCGTGAACGTTGGCGGCGTGGATCACACCTATGTGGAGGGCAATGTAAATTCGGGATCTGGAGCGGATATTCAAATAGATCTGGTTGGGCATGTTGCGCTGACAGCGAGTGATTTTGTTGGCGTGGTTTGAATCGGCAACCGGTAAAAAAGGCGCCCACCTCAGGAAAGGGGCGCCTTTTTCGTGAACGGCACTTGGCGGTCAAGGAATTGAGTTCGGCACCGGCTGAATCAAATCCTCACGCAAGGCCGCTCAGCGGTTGAGGAACGCCAACAGATCCTCATTCAACGCCTGCGCATGCGTCACTGCAAACCCGTGCGGCGCACCGGCGTAGACCTTCAGTTCAGCGCCCTTGATCTGTGCCGCCGCCTGTTTGCCGGTGGTTTCGAACGGGACGATCTGGTCGCCGTCGCCGTGGATCACCAGGGTCGGCACGTCGATTTTGCTCATGTCCGGGCGGAAGTCGGTTTCCGAGAACGCGGTGACGCAATCCACTGTGCCTTTGAGCGAGGCCATCAGCGCGATGTTCAGGGTTTGCGTGAGCACGCCATCGGAGACTTTCTGGCCTTGGTTGGTGCCATAGAACGGTGCGGCAAAATCGGCAATGAACTGTGCGCGATCTTTCAGCAGGCCCGCCTTGATGCCGTCGAACACCGACTTGTCGACGCCTTGCGGGAAGTCGGCTTTCTGGCCGAACAACGGCGTCACCGCGCCCAGCAGCACCAGGCCAGCCACCCGCTCGCTGCCGTGCCGGGCGATGTAGCGGCTGACGTCGCCGCCGCCCATGGAGAAGCCCACCAGGGTGACTTCGCGCAGGTCCAGGTGCTTGATCAGCTGCGCGATGTCATCGGCGAAGGTGTCGTAGTCGTAACCGTGCCAAGGCTGTTCGGAACGGCCAAAGCCGCGACGGTCGAAGGCAATGGTGCGGTAACCGCGGCTGCTCAGGTATTCCATCTGGTATTCCCACATGTCCGCATCCAGCGGCCAGCCGTGGCTGAACAACACGGGCTTACCGCTGCCCCAGTCCTTGTAATAGATTTCGATGCCGTCGTGAGTGAAGAACGTGCTCATGAAAACTCCTTGCGTCAGGGTTCGCTGATGGGCGTGCAGATGCCGGAATGGCAGCCTTCACTATCTGCGCAAAGCAGGCGGGCGACTTGTATGCAGGTGCTGGGTTGCAATGACGTCTGATTGATCGCCAGGTTCTTTGGTGCAACTTCGAGCGATTATTCGAGGGAGTATGAAGGCGTGAAACGCAGAAGCCTGCAGGGCAATGCCTGTCCGCTGGCCGGCCCCTGCAAACCGTGATCGTCGCGTTGTCGCAATGGGGCGGGGTTCATGTACGCGCCGGGTGAGCCAGGTTCGGTGATGGTCGATGCATAACATCGACAGCCGATTCGCAAACGGGAACTCAGGTCTGCAGAGGGTCGCTTATTGGCGCCCGATGAGGTGGCCACCCGGCTTGCTGTAGAACACTGGGGAAAACCCGCACGAATCCCCGACAGACGGTAGAAACTTAAGTTTGACGTCAAAATGATGGCCATCTAATATCGCGCCATTATTTTGATATCACTTTCGTCTCGAGGGATCGAACATGTCCTCACCCGCCCTCGCGGCGCGGCTGTGCGCAGTTTTGCTGTGCCTGTCTCCGCTTCAAATTGCGTTTGCCGCCCCCACCCCCGGGGAAACCGATCTGATTCGCGATCGCCAGAACCGTTTGCTCGAAGAGCAGCAACGGCGACTGGAAGAACTCAAGGACCTGCCGGGTAAAGAAGCCAAACCTGCGCCACCGACGGCGCCCACGGATAGCCGTTGCTTTCTGATCAAGGACATCGAACTCAAGGGCGCCGACAGCCTCTCCGAGCGCGACAGGAACAGCCTGCTCAAACCCTACATCGGTGAATGTCTCGGTGTGCCGCAACTCAACGCGTTGCTGAAAGTCATCACCGACTACTACATCGAGAAGGGGCTGGTCACCAGTCGCGCCTACCTGCCACAGCAGGACCTGTCCGCCGGCCACCTGAAAGTGCTGGTGGTCGAAGGCAAACTCGAAGGCCTCAAGGGCGCCGAGAACAGCAAGCTGTCGGACCGCGAACTGGCGATGGCATTTCCTGGCAAGACCGGTGAGCTGGTCAATCTGCGCGAAATCGAGCAGATGGTCGATCAGCTCAATCGCCTGCCGTCCAATCAGGCCAAGATGGAGCTGTCACCGGGCGAGAATGTGGGTGGCAGCACGGTGCTGGTGACCAATACCCCGCAAAAACCCTGGCGTGCCGGCCTTTCGCGCAGCAACGATGGCCAGCGCAGCACCGGCGAGCAGCAGTGGGGCACGACGTTCGATTGGGACAGCCCGCTGGGCCTGGCCGATCAGTTGAGCCTGCGTGGCGGTCACGATGCGATGACCGATCACCAGCACACTTCCAGCAACGCCATGCTCAACTACAACCTGCCGTGGGGCTGGTGGAACTTCACCTACACCTACAGCCAGAGCGACTACCGCTCGCAGATCGCCGCCAACGGTTACAACTTCAAACAGACCGGCGACAGCGAAAACCACCAGGTACGCGCCGAGCGGGTGATTTATCGCGATGCCGTCAGCAAGACCTCGCTCAGCACCGGCCTGTCGTACCTGCGCACCAACAACTTCATCGAAGACAGCAAGCTCAAGCTCAGCAGCAATCGCATCAGTGAAGCGCAGTTCGGCATCAACCATGGCCGTCGCATCGGCAATGCTTTCGTCAACTTCGATATGGGCATGCAGGAAGGCATCGGCGCGTTCGACGCCCAGGGCAGTCACGATCCGGGTCCGGGCGAACCGGATGCGCGCTACCGCAAATACACCGCGACCGTGAGCTATCTGCAGCCGTTCAAGCTGTGGGGTGAGTCGCTCAGTTTCAGCAGCCTGATGACCGGCCAGCGCAGCGAAGATGTGCTGTTCAGCCCGCAGCGCACCAGCCTTGGGGGCTCGTCGTCGATTCGCGGTTACAAGGATCAGTCGTTGTCCGGCGACAGCGGCGGTTACTGGCGCAACGATCTGCGCTGGGCGCGTCCGGTCACGGCCCAATGGCTGCAACCGGTGTTCAGCGAATACGGCACCAGCATCGGCTATGACCAGGGCGTGATCCAGAACGGTCGCTACAACGGTGATCAGCACGGGCGCATGTCGAGCAACTCGCTGGAACTGTTCGCCCGCGGCCAGCACGTCGCCGCCAGCGTGACATTCGCCCATTCCCTGGAACGACCGGATGTGCTCACCGAGCGCGAAGCACCGATCTATTTCCGCCTGGATTTCTTCATCTAATTACAGCCTTTCGGGATCATCGACATGGACGTTCGCCAGTTCGCCTTTTTTGCAGCCCAGCCCTCCGCCGCCTTGAAAAGCCGTGATTTGTTCCTCGGCATGCCCAAGCGCGGACTGGCGTTTCTGCTGGCCAACGTCATGTTCTGGCAACCGATGTGGGCGCAGGCCGACGGCATCGTCGTGGCCAACCCGAACACCTCGCTGGACCGCGCCGGTAACGGCGTGCCGATCATCAATATCGCCACGCCCAACGGCAGCGGTCTGTCGCATAACCAGTTCAACGATTACAACGTCGGTGCTCAGGGCGTCATCCTCAACAACGGTGCGACGCAAACGTCGAACACTCAGTTGGGCGGGCACATCATCGGCAACCCGAACCTGAAAAACAGCGGTTCGGCGTCGACGATTCTCAACGAAGTCGTCAGCGGCAATCCGAGCCAGTTGCGCGGCTACACCGAAGTGGCGGGGCAGTCGGCACGCGTTATCGTCGCCAACCCGTATGGCATTACCTGTAATGGCTGCGGCTTCATCAACGCCCCACGGGTGACCTTGTCCACCGGTAAGCCGGTGCTCGACAACGGTCGTCTGGATCGTTTTCAGGTCGATCAGGGCAGCGTTGCCATCGAAGGCGCCGGCCTCAATGCCAACAACGTCGACCGCTTCGAAATCATCACCCGCAGTGCGAAGATCAACGCCGAGATTCAAGCGCAGAACCTGACCATCGTCGCCGGGCGCAACGACGTCAACGCGCAAACCCTCAATGCCACGGCCCGCGCCGATGATGGCAGCAGCAAACCGCAGCTGGCCATCGACTCCTCGGCGCTGGGCGGCATGTATGCCGGGACAATCAAACTGGTGGGCACCGAGGCCGGGGTCGGGGTGAAACTGGCGGGCAATCTGGCCGCCAGTGGTGGCGATATCCAGATTGATGCCAACGGTCAATTGACCCTGGCGCAGACCTCGGCGGCCACTGCCGTGAACGTCAAGGCCAACAGCTTTGATGCCCAAGGTCCGGTCTACGCCGGCACCGCTCTGAACGTGCAAACCCAGGGTGATCTGAGCAACCAGCAAAGTCTCGCCGCGCGCGACAGCATCAGCCTCAGCGCCGGTGGCAACCTGAGCAACAACGGCGTCATCGAAGCCGGGGTCAACGCCGACAACAGCCGCAACAACGCCGGCGACGTGAACCTGAGTGCGCAGAACCTCAACAACAACGGCAAAAGCATCATCGCCAGTCGCAACCTGACGGCGAACGTCGGGCAAACCCTGAACAACCAGGGCGGCACCTTGAGCGCCCAGCAGACCACGCGCCTCACGGCCACCACCCTGGACAACCAGAACAAGGGCAACGTTCTCGGCAACTCGACGGTGCAGTTGAACGCCAGCAAGGTGCTCAACACGCAGGGCGTGATCAGCAGCAGCGGCAACCTCGGCGCCGATCTCGGCGATCTGAATAACCACGACGGCGAGATCTCCAGCGCCGGCACCACCCGTATCAACGCGATCACGCTGGACAACAGCGACGGCCAGGTCACTGGCGACGTGGCGCTGAACATCGGCTTGATCGGCGCGCTGAACAACCGCAACGGCGTGCTGGGTTCCGGTGCGAGCGTCAGCATCACCGCCGCCAGCCTCGACAACAGCCATGAAGGCAGCCTCGTCAGCGACGGCAGTCTGACTGCACGCATCACTGGCCTGTTCGACAACCAGAGCGGCGACCTGAGCGCCAAAGGGCTGGTCGATGTCCAGAGTGGCAGTCTCGACAACCGTGGCGGCAGCGTGGTCGGCAAGGATCGCCTGACCTTGCGCAGCGATTCCGTGGACAACCGCGGCGGTAAAGTTCGCGCGACCAAAGACCTGCAACTCAGCGTTGGCACACTCGACAACCGCGACAAAGGTCTGCTCGATAGCCAGGCCGCCGTCAACTACACCGGCACGCAACTGGATAACCGTGGCGGTTTGCTCAGCGCGACCGGGCCGATGATTATCGGCGTGACGCGCATTGACAACAGCGCCGGACGCATTTCCAGCCAATCCGATCTCACTGCCAACGTGGCGCAGTTCATCAACCAGGGCGGCAAGCTGGTCGCTCCAGGCGCCTTGTTGCTCACCGGCCAGTCGCTGGATAACCGTAACGGCGGTCTGGTATCTACCACAAACGCGCTGAAACTGACGGTCGATGACATCGACAACCGCGGCGGTGAAATCTCCAGCACCGTCGATGTGAGCGTCATCGGTCAAAGCCTGAACAACAGTGACAGCGGCAAGGTCCTGGCCGGAACTACCCTTGGCTTGACTGTGGCCCGGGTCATCAATCAGACCCTCGGACAACTGTTCAGTGTGGGCAACTCGACGCTGGTCGGGCAAAGCCTGGACAACAGCGGCGGCAGCTTCGTGACCCGACAGGGCAATCTGGATATACGTCTCGATAATGCCTTGAGCAATATCGAAGGCCTGATCAGCAGCGAAGGAACGTTGACCGTACACGCCGGCAGTCTCGATAACACCCGCAGTCATCTGTCGAGCGCCGGCGCCCTGGCGCTGACCATCACGGGCAGCCTGAACAACCAGGCGGGTTCGATCGCCACCGACAACGGGCTGAGCCTCGCTTCACAAAGTCTGGATAACAGTCAGGGCGGTTTGATCAGCGGCAAGAAAGCGACCGCGCTGACGACTGGCGTCTTCAACAACGCCTCCGGCGGCAGTTTGATCAGCGGCGACACCCTGGACCTCAACGCAACTGAGGTGAGCAACGGCACCGGAAGCCGGATCGCCAGCGAAAAAGCGCTGACCGCAACGGTCACCGGCTTCGATCAGCAGGGCGGTCAACTGTTCAGCAAAACCTCCCTGAGCCTCGACCTCAATCACGGCCAGTTGAACAACCGCAACGGCCTGATCAATGCACCGCTGCTGGTGCTGAAAAACCTCAAGGATGTCGATAACCAGGGCGGTGAAATCTCCAGCGCCCAGGCGTTCACCCTGACCGCGCAAAACCTCGATAACAGCAACAACGGCAAGTTGATCAGCAATCAGGGCCTGACCCTGCGCATCGAGCAACTGCTGGCCAGCGTCAAAGGCCTGATTTCCGCGCAGAGCGTGGATGTCAAAAGCGCTCGACTGGACAACAGCGGCGGCCTGATCACCAGCCGTGGCACCCTCGGGGTGACGGTGGACGGTCAACTGGTCAACCAGGGCGGTACGCTGATCGCTGACGATGAGCTGAACCTGAAAGCCGACAGCGTCGACAACAGCGAAGGGCACATTGCCGGTAAAGCCGAGGTTATCGCCAACGTCGCGACGCTCAATAACCAGCACGGTGAACTGGTGGCAACCGCCGGGCTGAAGCTCACCGGCAACAGCCTCGATAACCGTAACGGCGGTCTCGTCGGCGCGAATGACGCGCTGCAACTGACGGTCGATGCGGTCGACAACCGTGGCGGCGAGCTGTCCAGCCAGGCTGACGTGACGCTGCTCGGCAGTCGTCTGGACAACAGCGACGGCGGCAAGCTGATTGCGCAAGGTGCGTTGACCCTGACCGTCGACGAAGTACTCAACCGCGCCAAGGGCCTGCTGTCGGGCAAGACCGACCTGACCCTGACCGGACGCAGCCTCGACAGCACTGCGGGTGCGCTCCTGAGCCAGAGCAATCTGAAGCTCGACCTGAGCGGCGATCTGAATAACAGCCAGGGCCTGATCAGCGCCGAGGGCAGCCTTGGCGTGACGGCGGCGAGTCTGACCAACAACCTCGGCAGCCTGTCCGTTGCCGGGCCGTTGACACTGACCACCACCGGCGTGGTGCTCAACCGCGGTGGCCAGATCGTCACTGACGCCAGCCTCAACCTCACCAGTGCCAGCCTCGACAACAGCAACGGCGGCAGCCTCAGCGCCAAAGGCGCGATGGTGGTGCAGACCGGTACGCTCGACAACAGCCACAACGGCAAGTTGAACAGTGGCGATACGCTGGATCTGAAGGCGACCCAACTGACCAACCAGGACGGCGGCCGTATCGCCAGTAATGCCGCCCTAACCGCGAACGTTACCGGTCTGGATCAGCAGGGCGGTCAGCTGTTCAGCAATACGTCGCTGGATCTGGACCTCAATCACGGTCAACTGAACAACCAGAACGGCCTGATCGGCGCGCCGTTGCTGATGCTCAAGAACCTTCAGGACGTCAACAACGACGGCGGTGAGATCTCCAGCACCCAGGCGTTTACTGTGACGGCGCGCAGCCTCGATAACAGCAACGGCAAATTGCTCAGCAATCAGGCCGTGACGCTGCGCATCGACCAGGCGCTGACCAACCTCAAAGGCCTGATTGCCGCCGCCGCGCTGGACATCAAAGCCGCCAGCCTCGACAACAGCGGCGGCACACTGACCAGTCGCGCGAATCTGGACCTGAACCTCGACGGCCTGCTCACCAACCAGAACCTGGGGCTGATCAATGCCACCACGGGCCTGACTATCAACAGCAACGGTCTGAACAACCAGAACGGCTCGCTGCTGGGCAGTGCAATTGCCATTGATTTCGCTGCAGCCACCGCAGACCTGAACAACGACGGTGGCTTGATCACCACCGAAGGCCAACTGAGCATTCAGCACCTGCGTGACTTGACCAACCGCAGCGGCAAGATCGCCAGCAGCCAAAGTATCGACCTTGTTGCCCGCAGCCTCGATAACAGCAACGGCAAGCTGGTCAGCAACAATCGGCTGAATCTCAACACCGGTGCATTGGTCAACCAGAACGGGGTGGTCTCCGGGGTGCAAGGCCTGACGGTCAACGCTGCCAGCCTCGATAACCGCAACAAGGGCACGCTCTCTGCCAGTGATGGCAACCTCAGCGTGACGTTGAGCGGGGATTTGCTCAACAGCGGCGCCGGGGCACTGGTCACCCAGAAAAACCTCAGCGTCACCGCAGCCAATCTGGATAACAGCAACAACGGCGTGGTCTCCAGCACCGGGGCGCAAACCCTGACTGTCAGCGGTTTGCTGAACAATGCGGCGGGTGGTCTGATCGCCACCGATGCGACCCTGGCGCTGCAAGCCATGACGCTGGGCAACGCCGGCGGTACCGTCAACGCCACACAGGACCTGAGCTTCACCGGCACCACCCTGGATAACACCGGTGGCAGTCTGGCCGGCAATGGCGCCGTGACCCTCGACCTGCTTGGTGCCCTGACCAACACCAACGGCAAACTCGCCAGTGGCGGCACGCTGTTGCTGCAACGCGCCACGCAGATCAACAACCAGGGCGGCCAACTGGCCAGCCAGGGCCTGATGACCCTGTTGAGCGGTGGTCTGGACAACCGCAACCGTGGCACCGTCGCCGCCAGCGGCCTGTTGACCATCACCACAGCGGGCGCCATCCAGAACAGCGCCGATGGCTTGATCTACAGCCAGAACGGCGACCTGCAAGTCCAGGCCGCCAGCCTCGCCAACGCCAAGGGCACCGTACAGGCGCAAGGCGCCGTCACCGTTGTCAGCACCGGCGATATCGACAACCAGAGCGGCCGAATCCTCGCCACCACCGGTGATCTTTCCATCAATGCCGGCCAGCTCGATAGCCGTGGCGGTGTCCTCGCCAGCCTGCAAGCGGCGTTCACCGCGCGCCTGACCGGTGTGCTGAAAAACGGCTATGACCTGAACAACAATCGTCAGGGCGGGGTGATTCAGGGCCAGCGCTTGAACCTCAATGCGGCGATGGGCCTCGACAACTATGGCGGCCGTATTTCCGCACAAAGCGGCGACGCCATCGTCGTGACCGGCAACTTCGATAACCGCAATGGCGGGCTCTACGCCAAAGGCAAAATCAACGTCACCGGCAACAACTTCGACAACAGCGGCGACAACGACGGCCAGATCGCCGGCCAGCAGATCGACCTCAACCTGACCGGTGCGCTGAACAACCGCCTGGGCATCATCGAGAGCGACAGCACCCTGGCGATCAAGGCCGCCAGCCTCGACAACCAGACCGGCCAATTGCGTGCCCTCGGCACCAGCGGCAAAACCAACTTCCAGATTGGCGGCCTGTTCGACAACCGCAACGGCACGCTGGAAACCGCCAACACCGACCTGACGCTCGGCGCCGGCAGCTTCCTCAATACCGCTGGCAACCTGTTGCACGTCGGCACCGGCACGTTTGACATCTCCACTAACAACGTCATCAACGCCGGCGGCACCCTCGTTACCCGCGGTGGCCTGACCATCAGCACCGACACCTGGACCAACAGCAGTTCGATTCAGGCCGGGCGCCTGACCGTCAACGTCAACAACCTGACCCAGACCGCCAGCGGCCAATTGCTCGCCTCCAACAGCTTCACCGGCAACGGCGTCAACTGGTTCAACGAAGGCCTGCTGGCCAGTGACGGCAGCATGAACGTCGGCCTGAGTGCCGCTTATTGGGGCCCGGGGCGCCTCACCAGTCAGGGCGACCTGACCCTGAACGCTGCACAAGTCAGCCTTACGGAAGCCACCTCCAGCATCGCCGGGGGTGGCCAGACCACGCTCAATGTCAGTGGCCAACTGGATAATGCCGGTCGCCTGACTTCCGGCGCGGGCATGACCATCAATGCCGGCGGCGTGCGCAACTACGGCACCACGGCCGCCGGCACTGACCTGACTCTGACCACCGGTAATCTGGTCAACGCCAGCGGCCTGATTTTCAGCGGCAGGAACATGTCGCTGCGGGTTGCCGATTTCAATAACTACTACGGTAACGTCTACAGCCTCGGCAATCTGATGATTGACCGCGACGGCCAGGGCGGTCTGGCGAACTCCATCGTCAACCGCTCCGCATCGCTGCAAAGCGACGGCAGCATGACGCTGGCGGCGAGCTCGATCCAGAACATCCGCGACGTGCTCACGGTCAACAACGCCGGCATCTACACCGCGCGCATCGGTGAAGTCACCTGTATCGAAGGGGTCAACGCCGGTGACTGCAGCGGCAAGCAGAACCACGCCTGGGAGATCGTGCAGCGCGAAAAACTCGAGGTCACTGCGGCCAGCGCTGCGTCCAGCATCACCGCAGGTAGCAACCTGAGCATCAATGGCGGTGACCTGCTCAACCAGAGCAGCACCATCGCCACGGCGGGCAACTTCACGGCCAACGTGGCGAACCTGACCAACAGTGGCGTGGAAACCGGTGAGACCGAAACCACCCGCATCTACATGTCCGAGCGCACCCGTAACGCGGGTGGCTGGTACAGCGCAGCAAGTGCCTTCACCAACCAGTACTGGTATGAAAGCAGTGGCTACGACGCCAATAATCTGGGTGGTCTGCAGGGCGGTATCGCCAACTTCATCGGCATGACCGAACGGGAACTGCCGGGGCTGGGCAGCACTCGTAAAATCGCCGGCAGCGACCAGAGCTATTCCGCCGTCATTCAAGCCGCAGGCGCGGTCAACATCACCGCCCAGAACAACATTGATAACAGTGTCGTACGTCCGGGCTACACCTATATCGGTAGCGGTCCGCGCACCGGCACCGGAGCGGGTGGTAGCCAGTTCTCCACGCGCGTCACTGTCAATCAGCAACTGCCGCCGAACCTCGCCCAGCAGCAGGTCAACCCAGTGGTGTTGCCGGGCTTCGCGCTGCCGACCGGGCAGAACGGCCTGTTCCGCCTGAGCGGTCAGGAAAGCACCGCCCCGGTCGCGACCGGCCCGCAGAGCTGGACCATGGGCGGCGCCAGCGTCAACCCGAGCCAGCGCGATCAAACGTTGCCAGGCGTGCAGACGCGCAACATTCTTCTGACGAACAATGCCTCGGCCTCAGCCAGCAACGTCAACCTGAGCACCGTCGATCACCAGACCCAGCAACAGGTTGGCGGTGCCAGTGCGATCGACGTCAGCACGCCGGCAACTGACGCCAGCGGCGCGACCCTGCCGGGGCGCTCCACTGCGTTCACCATCAACCGGGTGCAGGGTGTTCCGGCCAGTACCGGCCATTCCAGTCCGCAGAAATACCTGGTCGAAACCAACCCGGTACTGACCGACCTCAAGCAGTTCATGAGCTCGGACTACCTGCTGTCCAACCTCGGTTACGACCCTGATCAAAGCGCCAAGCGCCTGGGTGACGGCTTCTACGAGCAGACCCTGATCCAGCAAGCCGTGATCGCTCGTACCGGTCAGCGGTTCATCGACGGGCAGACGTCCAACGACGGCCTGTTCAAGTACCTGATGGACAACGCACTCGCCAGCAAAAACGAGCTCAACCTTGCGGTGGGCGTCAGCCTGACCTCCGAACAAGTCGCGGCGCTGACCCACGACATCGTCTGGATGGAAACCGCCGAAGTCAACGGCGAGCAAGTGCTGGTGCCAGTGCTGTACCTGGCCAACGCCAACAACCGCCTGGCCCCGAACGGCGCCTTGATCCAGGGCAGCGACGTGACCCTGATCGCCGGCAAGGACCTGAACAACGCCGGTACCTTGAAGGCCAACAACAACCTGTCGGCCACCGCCACCAACGATCTGGTCAACAGTGGCCTGATCGAAGCGGGCAATCGCCTCGACCTGCTGGCCGGCAACAACCTGATCAACAAATCCGGCGGCGTTATCGCGGGTAAAGAAGTGTCGTTGACCACCACCCGTGGCGACATCATCAACGAACGCACCGTCACCACCCACGAAAGCGACAGCGGCTACCGCAGTGAGCGCAGCGACTTTGTTGATAGCGCTGCGCGTATCGAAGCGGCCAACAACCTGACCATCAAGGCCGGGCAGGACTTCAACAACACCGGTGGCGTGCTGAAAAGCGGCCTGGACACCACGATCAATGCTGGGCGTGACGTCAACCTCGTTTCGGCTGAGCAGGTCTCAGGTGGTCAACGTGGTTTGCACACGGATCAGACGATTACTCAATATGGTTCGGCCATTAATGCCGGTCAGGATCTGAAGGTGAACGCCGGCCGGGATATCTCAGCGGTTGCCAGCCAGATCGACGCCAAACGCGATGTGAACATGAGTGCCGTGGGTGATTTGACCCTGGCCTCGGCGGCGGATGAAGAGCACTCGTACACCAAGACCAAGAAGGTGACGAGTCAGGAGGATCATGTCAGTCAGGTTTCTACCAGCGTGACGGCGGGCGGGAATGTGACGCTGAGTGCGGGCAAGGATCTGGATTTGATTGCCAGCCGGGTGAGTGCGGGGAATGAGGCTTATCTCGTAGCAGGCGAAAATCTGGTGCTGCAATCAGCCGAGGACTCGGATTACAGCTTCTATAGCAAGACCAAGAAATCTTCATCAGGGAAGAAGTCCCAACTTGATGAGACCAGTTCGATCACCAACGTCGCCAGCTCGGTCACCGCGGTGGGGAAAAATGTATTGAGTGCCGGCAATGATCTGACGATCAAAGGCAGCGATGTCATCTCTGAAAAAGCGGGCGTCGGCCTAGGCGCTGGTAACGATGTGGAAATTCTGGCGGTTACGGACTCGAGTAGCGCCCGCCACGAACGGAGCCAAAGCAAAAGCAGTTGGGGTGGTTTGAAGTCGAGTAAGGTCCAGGATCAACTCGCTGAAACTCAGACAACTGCTGTGGGAAGCCTAATCTCGGGCGACACCATTGCTGTCAATGCCAAAGGTGATGCCACCATCACAGGTTCTGCATTGGTCAGTACAAATGACCTGTCTGTCCGTGCCGGTGGTGACTTGACCATTAACGCGGCGCAGAACACTTTCACTCGCACCGAGATGCACAAGGAGAAGAATCGTGATCTGACGGGTGTGCTGACGGCGAACAATCTTGGTATTGATGACATTACCGGTAATCAGCATCTGTCGATCAGTGATCAGAAGCATAACGGCACGTTTTCGCAGACGACTCTGACCGGCAGCACTATTGGCTCTAGTAAAGGTAATGTCAGCCTCGTAGCGAATGGGGATCTAAGTGTCGTTGCCAGTGACCTGATCAGCACCAAGGACATGAGCATTCGTGGCTCGAATGTCACCATCAGCGCAGGTATGGAAACATCGCAGCAAAGCACCGTCGATAAATCCAATAGTCTTGCTGTGGGACGCGTTGTTGGCGGTGCAATTATCGACACCGTCAATACTATTCGTTCTGCGGTGGAGGCTGCCGAAAACGCGGATGATCCGCGACTCAAGGCGGTGAAACTTGCGCAGGCGGCCTTGGCTGCCTATAACCTCGGCGGTATGGCATCGGATGCGAATGATCAAAAAACCGGATTTGCCGACAAGCAAGGCGGTACGGCCAGCAACGGTTCGCTGATTAAAATTGGCACTGAGCTCGCCAATACCCATAGCAAAAGTACCAGCGACTACAAAAGTCAAACGGCGAAGCAAAGTACCGTCAATGCGGGCGGTACCCTATCCATCATTGCCAATGGTAACGCTTCAGAAAATGACGGCGATCTTCACATCATTGGCAGTAGTCTCAAAGCCGCTGCGACTTCGTTGATTGCCAATAACAATGTCATTGTGGAAAGCGCGCAGAACACGTCGGATTGGTCCAACCACAACAGTAATAACAAGACGGCTATCGGCGCCAGCTTCAACATTGGCCAACAAAACGGCTTCACACTGGATCTTGGCGCACAAGTTGCGAAGGGTATGGGTAACGGAAGTTCTGTTACGCAGGTCAACAGTACTGTAGACAGTGGCTCGCTCCTGATTCATAGCGGCGGTGATACGACATTGGCTGGCGCTCAGGTTCGCGCCGATAGCATCAAGGCGCTGATCGACGGCAACCTCAATATCATTTCCCGTCAGGACACCGAAGAGCAGAAAAACAAGCAAGGCAGCGGCGGTTTCGGTGCCAGCATTTGTATTCCACCCTTCTGCTACGGCGCAACTGTTACCGCTTCGGCCAACCTGGCTGCAGGCAATATGAACAGTGAGTACAAAGCCGTCACCGATCAGACCGGCTTATTCGCAGGTGCGGGTGGTTACACCATTGATGTTGGTAAAACCACTACCCTTGAAGGTGGCGTCATTGCCAGCGATGCCACGCCAGATAAAAACATTCTCATAACCGACCGACTCATTACTCGGGACATCAAGAACGTCAGTGAAATCGATGCCCAGTCTGCTGGCGTCAGCCTCTCGGGAGGTTACGGTGGGGCTGGAGCATTCGGCTCGGTGGGCGGACTTTACGGCATTTCTCTCAACGATTCGGACAAAAGTCACACTCGTAGTGCAGTCAGCGAAGGCACGATCATTATTCGCGATCCTGAGGGCGCACAAGATCTGGTCGGTTTGAATCGGGACACGGCAAATGCCAACGAACGGCTCGACAAGCCCGACGAAGGTGGCATGAAAGAGCGAATCGAGCTGGTGAAGAGCTCGATCGAATTGGTGAGGGGCATCGGGAGCGCAGTTGCTGCGGCGAAGATGAAGGAGGCCCAGGATCCAGGAAGTGAGGCCTACCAAGCTGCTCGCGACAAGTTGAATGACAGTGGTGTGGCCAATCCCACCCCTGAAGAAGTCAGTCAGCAAGTTCAGCGCGATTACGGCACAGGCAGCAGCTTCCAGAAAGCCAGCCAGGCAGTTGCGGGAATTGTTCAGGGGATTTTGAGTGGAAACATCGCCGCCGCTATTGGCGGTGGAGCGGCACCATACCTGGCTCAAGCCGTTAAACAGCTGACGGAAGGGGACGATGCGGCCAACCTGATGGCACATGCCGTACTTGGAGCGGTTCTGGCGAAGGCGCAAGGTGGTTCCGCATTGGCTGGTGCTGCGGGAGCCACCGCCGGTGAATTGGTAGCTCGCCTGCTATATCCGGAGAAATCTGCAAGCCAGTTGACCGAGTCGGAAAAGCAAATAGTAGCGGCTCTATCGACTCTCGCCGGTGGGATGTCCGGCGCGCTTGCGGCGGGCAGTGCCTTTGACGCAGCGCTCGGCGCCGGGACAGCGAAAAATGCTGTTGAGAACAATCATCTGAGTGACATAGAAAGGCTTTCACTGAAGGAGTTGCAAAGAAGGTACGAGAAGTCGTGTCAAGGGGCCTCAACTAGCTATTGCGATGGATTATCCAGTGAGATCGCGGGGCTCATCGCTAAAGGTTTCAGCGTCTTAAAAGAGGAGCAAATAGCGGAGGATAACGATTTCACACGTGCTTCTGTTGTCACTACCAAGCCAGGAGATGTGATCGTCTGCGGCACATCACCGAATGGTTATTGCGTTGCCACCGACAAGACCATTGTGACGAATCAGGGAGAAGAGTGGGTTCTGCAACCCGCCACGTTCGCGCAGGCGATAGGATGGCAAGTTAAAAATGACTTGAATGAGCAGAGTGCAGAAGCTCAGCTTAAGGGCCTTTCCAATGAGCTTTTCACTGCCGGTTGTGGCGGGTCAGGTGTGATTGGGATAGGGTGCCAAGGCTATATGGCCGCTGGTGGATCAAATCCGATTACGGGAGAATCCGCTACGACGTCCGAACGGGTCATATGGGGTGTAGAAGGTTTATTGAATGCGTGGGGATTAGGCAGTTCGATTCTCGGCGCAGGCGCGAAAAATTCGATTTCGATCGACAAGAAGTCCGTCGACCTTTTAACCAGCCACCCCAACGCGCATTCTTTTGAGCGACACGGAGGGGCCGTTACCGATGGCGAGCTAATGTATAGGGCAGTGAGCGGCCAAGCACCTGACGGCAGTATCAAAATTGTAAACGGGAAAACTATCGTTCCACCTATGTCATCTGCTTTCAACTCAGATGAGCTGCTTGTTTTTGCAGATCAATCCGTTCGCAATAATGGTGCGCTTCAAGCAGCGATAGCGAGGGATCCAGGGGCCACGGTCGTTACCATCAAGCCATCCGACGTAGGTGATCTCGGTGTCGATCTCGGGCGTGGATTTGAGCGCGTTGGCGGAAGTAAATTGTCCCCTTCTATGCAAGGTGCGCCGAATTTGGTGCCGAACTTGCGCAGCGTTCAGGCAACCTATGAACTTGATAAAGCAAGTAATACATGGCAAACCATTACTATATTTCCAGCTAGGTGATTGCTTATGAACTACTCGCGTGTGGTTAATGTTTTGAGGTCGGTATTTTCGGTAGAGGTAGGGCTGAGTGACTCGGAAGCTCAAAGTTTGTTAAGGCGTATGCTGGATGATCCGGAACAGCGATCGAATATCGAGCGGGAACTTGAATCTCTTTATCAAGATGACTCTGTATCCTGGGTTTTGCTGCTAGACAACGATGACTATGTCGTATATCCGGCAGATGACGAGGCAGATGCCAAGGAATATCTCACATCGATTCTCTGGGATCAGGTTTTTCCAGTTGGTCCAAGTAACTGAGAAGTTAAAGGTGGCAGATTTGTTTTTTCGCGGAAAAGGATCACAAATCCAGCCGAAACTAAATCCGCCACCTTTTTTGTCCCCCGTTTTTGTATTGTCGTGTAGTCCGTCTCACATTATGTGCAGTGCATTTTTAAGGAGCTAAAAGAAGGGCTTTAATTATGTCATTGTCGGCAATGATCCTATCATCAGAAAAGTTGAGCGCGGATGATTTTAAAGCCGTGCTCCTGGAACATGGCGGGTTCGTGAGTGCCGGAAAACCTTCTCGCGGTGGCGTTGGTGAGGATGATTCAGATATTTGGTTGGCCCTGCACTCAAAAGATATTCTTGATGAGTTTTATGATGCCGAAGATCAGCAAGAATGGCAGGATGCTCTCGGGGCTACTCCGCAGACAATGATTGAGATTAATCTAGATCATACTGAGCACGCGAAGTTAATGTATCTGAAGGTTTTTTTGAGTTTTGCGAAAGCCTGGCCTTGTGTTTTAAATGACGTGGACGATTCCACTCTGTCCAGTAGGTCGGTTTGTGAGAAATACAAGAACCTTCTGGGCGGGTTATAAGAGGAGTGTCGCGATACAGGTAGCACGTCGCCGCGGGTTCTGCTGACTTGGGTTATTGAGTCGTTCAATTAACCGTTGGTGGCGCGTGAGTCTTCGCGGGCTAAATTGAGAGTGTTGGTCGTTGTAACGCTGGAGCGGAGTGTTAAAAAATTGGCTAAAACGCTATCGTTTTTTATGTTGGTTTTCATACTTTCAGGTTGCAACACCCACGTCAGAGACCTTTCTCGGGGCAAGGTGTTCTGCTGGATCGCCAAGCTTAACGAAGCAGCCAATAACGCCACGTTCAAGCACTTCCCTCAGTTGGAAACGCAAGCCAATGCCAACGAACCCCTCGATGTGTCGGTGCGCTCCAACGGCATGGGTACCGGCAATATTTATAGCTGCGGGCCGCTGAACGTGCCAACGGCCATAGTATGTTGAGGGACTCATCATGTCTGCGATTTTAAGTTATAAAGAGATAATGCAGCGAATGTTTTACTACTATCCCATTTACTGCAGAACTAAAATCAGGAAGAACAAAAAGTCGGGTTTTTCCTGGGTTGAAGGGGAGCTTGAAGTCGGCTATGCATTAAATGAGATGGAGGAAAGTTTTGTTACTCCAGTTGAAAATTTAATGCTCCAGACTGCCGGACTTGTGTTGTCGGCGGGTAGAGAGCCCAAGGTGGCTTTTGATTTTGCAGTCGCCCATATAAAAGGGATTATTGAGGTGGATGGGTTAGCGTTTCTTATGTCGCAGTTGTCTGAACAGGATGCTTTGCAGGTCGAGTCGGACTTACAGCTTCTGGACATTATTTAACGGTTGCTGCAGGGCAGGTTTATTGAGTTCGATAAGCCTGCCCGCTACGTCTTTACGGGGTGATAAAAAATTGATTAGAACGGGACTTTTGTTTCCACTGGTTTTCCTGATTGCAGGCTGCCATTCGAACGTCAGAGACTCTTCCCCCACTCTTTTAAAGGATGGCATCCAACTTCAACAAAAAAAAGTCACCACGGATGAACAACACGCCAAAGTCATCATGAAAGCCACAGGCTACACATACCCTGTCGAGTTCTCCGTCCGCCGTGCTTCAGATCCCGATCGGCGAATGGAAGTGTTGGGTACTGTGGTGGATTCCGGGCGAGGCAAGGTGTTCGCCTGGATCGCCAAATTCAACGAAGCGGCCAACAGCGCCACCTTCAAACATTTCCCTCAGCTGGAAACGCAAGCCAATGCCGACGAACCCTTCGAGGTCTCGGGGCGTTCCAACGGAATGGGTACCGGCAACACTTATAGCTGCGGGCCGCTGAACAGTACTTTTACGCCGGAACGAAGCAAGGTCTACCTGGTGGAGTTTCAGTTTGTCGGGCAGGGTTGCGAGCAGCATGTTTACGATGTTAGCC
Source organism: Pseudomonas monsensis (assembly GCF_014268495.2). NCBI lineage: Bacteria > Pseudomonadati > Pseudomonadota > Gammaproteobacteria > Pseudomonadales > Pseudomonadaceae > Pseudomonas > Pseudomonas monsensis. The sequence goes on from NZ_CP077087.1 coordinate 2,879,283, forward strand.
AGCCGGATCAACGAATTGCTGTGACGTCCAAAAACTAAAAATCCCCCGCACGTAGCGACAGGCGGTCGAAACGTAAGATTGACGTCAAAATGATGGCCATCTAATATCGCGCCACTATTTTGATATCGCTTTCGTTTCAAGGGATCGAACATGTCCTCACCCGCCCTCGCGGCGAGGTTGTGCGCAGCTTTGCTGTGCATGTCTCCACTTTATTTCGTCGCCACAGCATCGACTCCCGGCGGCGCCACTGATACCCGCTGTTCCCCATCCAGAGCATCGAGCTCAAGGGCGTCGCCGGTGTGACGTTGCTCATTCCCCGGGACGGCCGGACGCGCTGACCTAGCGCGAAGCACCGATCTATTTCTGCATCGACTTCTTCATCTAAAGCAACTTCTCGAGATCATTGACATGGACGTTCGTCAGTTCGCCTTTCTTGCGTTCCAACCTTGTGCGGCCGTAAAAGACCGTGAGCGTTTTTTGGGCATGCCCAAGCGCGGGTTGGCATTTGTGCTGGCGAACGTCATGTTCTGGCAACCCATGTGGGCACAGGCCGACGGCATCGTCGTGGCCAACCCGAATACGTCGCTTGATCGCGCCGGCAATGGCGTGCCGATCATCAACATCGCCACGCCCAACGCCAGTGGTCTGTCGCACAACCAGTTCCACGATTACAACGTCGGCGCGCAAGGACTGATCCTCAACAACGGCTCGACGCAGAATAATCTCACCCAGTTGGGCGGGCATATCATCGACAACCCGAACCTGAAAAACAGCGGTTCGGCGCAGGCAATTCTCAACGAAGTCATCAGCGGCAACCCGAGCCAGTTGCGCGGTTACACCGAAGTGGCGGGGCAGTCGGCGCGGGTGATTGTCGCCAACCCTTATGGCATTACCTGCAACGGTTGCGGTTTTATCAATTCGCCGCGCGTGACTTTGACCACCGGTAAACCGGTGCTCGATAACGGTCGCCTGGATCGTTTTCAGGTTGATCAGGGCACGGTGGCCATCGAGGGCACGGGCCTTAACGCGACCAATGTCGACCGCTTCGAAATCATCACCCGCAGCGCGAAAATCAACGCCGAGATTCAGGCACAGAACCTGACGATTGTCGCCGGGCGCAACGACGTCAATGCACAAACTCTCAATGCCACCGCCCGTGCCAATGATGGCAGCGGTAAGCCGCAACTGGCCATCGACTCCTCAGCCCTCGGCGGAATGTATGCCGGGGCGATCAAACTGGTCGGCACTGAGGCCGGGGTCGGGGTGAAGCTCGACGGCAAGCTGATTGCCAGCGGCGGTGATATTCAGCTCGATGCCAACGGCCAGTTGAGTCTGGCTGACACCTCGGCCACTGGTATGGTCAACGTCAAGGCTGCCAGCCTCGACGCACGCGGCCCGGTTTATGCCGGCACCGCGCTCAATGTGCAGACCCAAGGCAACCTGTCCAACCGTCAGACCCTCGCGGCCCGCGACAGCATCAACCTCAGCGCTGGCGGTCAACTGACCAACGCTGGCGCCATCGAGGCGGGCGTCAACGCCGACGGCAGCCGCAATGCCAACGGTGATCTGAGCCTGACCGCGCAGGAACTCGACAACAGCAGCAAAAGTCTCACCGCGAGCCGCAACCTGACGGTCAACGCCGTTTCTCTGAATAACCGGAAAGGTACGCTCAGCGGTCAGAACATCGCCATCACTGGCGGCATGCTCGATAACCACAGCGGGCAGATTCTCGGTGACCTGGGCCTGAATATCGATCTCGGCGGTGCGCTGGACAACCGCGACGGCGCGCTCGGTTCGGGGCGTTCGCTGAATCTGAAAGCTGCCAGTCTGGACAACCGTGAAGCCGGGGCGCTGGTCAGCGATGGCAGCCTGACTGCACACATCAGTGGCACGCTCGACAACCGCAACAAGGGTGATATCTCTGCCAAAGGCGCCGTCGATCTGCAGGCCGGCACCTTGCTCAACAGCGACGGTAAAGTCATCGGTAAAAGCACGCTGGCCGTGCGCAGTGATGTCGCCGACAACCGGGGCGGGGTGATTCAGGCCGACCAGCAGTTGACCTTGAGTGTTGTGCAACTGGATAACCGCGAAAAAGGCGTGATCAGCGGCAAGGCTGGCCTGACTTATGTCGGCACCCGGCTGGATAACAGCGGTGGTCTGGTCAGTGCGGTCGGCACCGTCAACCTGACCGCTGCCGAAATTCAAAACGCGGCCGGACGGATTTCCAGTCAGAGCGACCTGCTGGCAACCATCGGCCTGCTGCAACAACAGGGTGGTGCGCTGGTTGCCCAAGGCAATTTGAGCCTGACCGGCAAGACCCTCGACAACCGCAACGGCGGGCTGGTCGGTACGACTAAAGCGCTGACACTCTCGGTCGACGACGTCGACAATCGCAGTGGCGAAATCTCCAGCAACCTGCTGATGAACGTCAAAGGCCTGCGTCTGGATAACGGCGACGGCGGCAAAATCCTCTCCGGCAGTAACATTGGGCTGAGCGTCACCAAGCTGATCAACCGGAGCAAAGGCTTGATCGCCGCCACCAAGGGCGCGGTAACCGTTACCGGCACCACGCTGGACAACAGCGGCGGCAATCTCAGCAGCCTCAACGGTCTGGTGATTACCCTTGATGACGCGCTGATCAATTCGCTCGGCGCGATCAGCAGCGACGGCACGCTGACCGTCGATGCTGCGCGCATCGACAACAGCAACGGCAGCCTCGGCAGTGCCGGCAACCTGATACTTTCCAGCACTGGCGCTTTGCTTAATCAGGCCGGTTCTATCAGCAGCGACAGCCTGCTGACCGTCAACAGCGGCAGTCTTGATAACAGCCGCAAAGGTGTGATCTACGGCCAAGGCAACAGCCGGGTCGAGACCGGCGGATTTGACAACAGCCAGGGTGGCAAACTTTCCAGCGGAGCGGCGCTGACGCTCAAGTCAGGGCAGGTCAACAACGCCACCGGCCGCATCGCCAGCCAGCAGGCGCTGGATGTTTCGCTCACCGGGCTGGATCAACAGGGCGGTGAGCTGTTCAGCAAGACTGATCTGACCCTCGATCTGAACAATGGCCAACTGAACAACCAGAACGGTTTGATCAATGCCCCCGGCACGCTGCTGCTGAAAAACCTCAACGGCGTGAGCAACCAGGGCGGGGAAATTTCCAGTCAGCAAGCCTTCTTGCTCGCCGCGCATGATCTCGACAACAGCAACGGCAAACTGCTCAGTCAGCAGGGCCTGACGTTGCGCATTGCGGCGGCATTGAACAACCTCAAAGGCGTCATCTCCGCCGCCTCGCTGGACAGCCACAGCGGCAGTCTGGACAACCACGAAGGTCTGATCAGCAGTCGCGCCGAGTTGTTGCTCACCACCGAAAAGACCCTGGATAACCAACTCGGCACGGTCATCGCTGACGGCCAACTGACCGTTACTGCTGACGAACTGGACAACCGTGAAGGCAATATCGCCGGCAAGGTCGATGCCAGCGCGCAGGCAAAAACCGTCAACAACCAGAATGGTCAGTTGATCGCCACCGGCGTCCTCAAACTGGAAGCCGATCAGTTCGATAATCGGCAGAACGGTCTGCTGGGCTCAAGCAAAGACATGACCCTGACCGTCGCTGACCTGGACAACCGTGGCGGTGAGGTCAGCAGCAACGGCGATTTGCAGATTACGGGCAAAAAACTCGATAACAGCGACGGCGGCAAAATCTTCACCGGCACCGCCCTGACGCTGACCGTCGATGAAGTGCTCAACCGCACCAAAGGCCTGATCAATGCGGGCTCGCAGTTCAATCTGCAGGGGCGCTCGCTGATTAACAGCGACGGCGAATTGCTCAGTCAGCAAGGCATGCTGTTGAACCTCACCGGCGCCTTTGATAACACTTCGGGCAAGGTCAGCAGCGAAGGCACGCTGACGGTCAACAACGCGAAACTGACCAACGTAAAAGGCAGTCTGTCCAGTGCAGCGGACTTGATGCTGGACAGCGACGCCAGCATCGACAATCAGGGCGGCCAGATCGTCACCGACGGCGCGCTGGTACTGAACAGCGCCAGCCTCGACAACCGTCAAAAGGGCACGCTCAGCGGTAAAGGTGCCGTCACGGTCACCACCGACGCCTTTGATAACAGCAACGGTCGACTGAGCAGCGCCGACACCCTGAACCTCACTGCCGGCCAGGTCACTAACAGTGGCGATGGCAGTATCGGCAGTCAGAACGCGCTGACGGCTTCGGTCAGCGGGTTTGATCAACAGGGCGGCAAGCTGTTCAGCAACACGCAGCTAAGCCTGGACCTGAACCACGGCCAGTTGAACAACATCGGCGGTTTGATCAACGCTCCGGGCACACTGCTGCTCAAGCAACTCAACGGCGTCAACAACCAGGGCGGCACAATTTCCAGCGCCGAAGCGTTCACCCTGACCGCGCAAAGCCTCGCCAACAGCAACGGCAAACTCCTGAGCAATCAGGGCCTGACCCTGCGCATCGCGGCCGCACTGGACAACGTCAAAGGCATGATCGGCGCAGCCGCCATCGACGCGAGCGCTGCCAGCCTGAACAACAGCGGCGGCAACCTGGTCAGCCGTGGCGACCTCGGCCTGACCGTTGACGGTCTGCTGCGCAATGACACCAAAGGCCTGATCAGCGCGGCGCAATCTCTCGAGATCACCAGCGCCGATTTGAACAACCGCGACAGTGGCTTGATCAACAGCCACGGCAACCTGACGCTGGCCGCCACCGGACTGGACTCCAGCGACGGCGGCGAAGTTTCCGCCAGCGGTGACATTGATCTGAAGCTGACATCCCTGACCCAGAACGGCGGACGCCTCGTGGGTGACAAAGCCGTCACTCTCGATCTGGCCAATGGCGATCTCGACAACCAGCGCGGCGTGCTCACGGCGCAAGGGCCATTGACGCTCAAGCGCCTGCGTGACGTGAACAACCAGAGTGGTGAGATTTCCAGCAAGCTCGGTTTCGAGTTGATTGCCCGAGCCGTGAACAACAGCGCCGGCAAAATCATCAGCGGTGAAAAACTGCTGTTGCGTGGCACCGAGCTGGTCAACCAGAAAGGCCTGATCTCCGGTTGGCAAGGACTCACCGTCAACGCCGACAGCCTGGACAACCGCAACAGCGGCACGCTCTCCAGCAAGTTCGCCGATGTCTCGGTCGATCTCAACAATGCGCTGCTTAACAGCGACGCGGGGGCTGTAGTCGCCCAAGGCAATCTTCACCTCAAGGCGGACAGTCTCGACAACAGCAACAAAGGCAATCTGAGCAGTGGCGCATGGCAAACCCTGACGCTGGGCGGTGCGCTCAATAACAGCCAAGGCCTGATTTACAGCGGCGCGGCACTGGATGTCGTCAGCACAGCGTTCACCAATGCCGGCGGCTCAATCAATGCCGAACAGGCGTTCACCGCTACGGCCACAGGTCTGGACAATAACGGCGGCCAGATCGCCAGCAACGCTGCGATCACCCTCAACCTGAGCGGCGAGCTGAACAACAACGCCGGCAAACTGGCGAGCAGCGGCGCGATGTTGATCAAGGGTGTGACCGATCTGCGTAACCAGAACGGCCAGATCGCCAGCCAGAAAACACTGGAGGCGCGCACCGCTTCGCTGGACAACAGCAACAAGGGCACCGTCGCGGCGAACGACCAGTTGCAGATCTCCGCAACGGGCGCCGTCAATAATAGCGCCGACGGTCTGATCTACAGCCAGAAGGCCGGCGTGCAACTGAGCGCAGCCAGCCTGCGTAACGGCAAAGGTTCGATCCAGAGCGAAGGCGCGTTGACCCTTGAAGTCAGCGGTGACTTCGACAACCAGAGCGGCAAGGTCATCGCGCAAAGCGGCAATGTCTTTGTCACAGCGGCCAACATCGATAACCGTGGCGGCACGCTGTCCAGCATCAAGGGTGCACTGGAAGCACGCACCGTGGGTGTGCTGCGCAACGGCTTCGACCTCAATAACAATCGCCAGGGCGGCATCATTCAGGCGCAGAGCCTGACGCTTACTGCATTGGCTGGGCTGAACAACAACGGCGGGCGGATTTCCGCGCAGTCGGCCGACAGCAGCATTACCACGGCAGCGCTGGATAACAGCAGTGGTGTGCTGTATTCGAGAGGACTGTTGGCCGTCACCGGCACAAATCTGGAAAACGCTGGCGGGCAGATCGCTGCCAACCGCATCGATTTCGGTCTCAGCGGCGCGTTGCGTAACGGCACGGGTGTCATCGAAAGCGATACCCAACTGAGCGTAAAAGCCGCCAGCGTCGACAACCAGAATGGTCGTCTGCGTTCGCTGGGCAACACCGGCAAAACCCTGTTCCAGATCGGCGGTTTGCTCGACAACCGCAACGGCGTGCTGGAAACCGCCAACGCCGACATGACCCTGGCTGTCGGCGGCCTCCTCAATGCCGGCGGGCAACTCAACCACGTCGGGCGCGGCAAGTTCGACATCTCTACCGCCAATGTCATCGGCGCCGGCGGCAGCATCGTCACCGGTGGGCTGCTGGAACTCAACGCCGACAGCTGGAGCAACTCCAACGTCATTCAGGCCGGTCGCCTGAACGTCAATGTCGGCCAATTCAGCCAGACCGCCAGCGGTAAATTGCTGGCTTCCGATTCCCTGCAGATCCGTGGCGGCAACTGGAGCAACGATGGCTTGATCGCCAGTGACGGCATCCTCGATATGCAAATCGGCGGAACCTATGCTGGCAGCGGCCGCTTGACCAGTCAGCGCGGCGCTTACCTTTCCGCCGCGCAGATGAACGTCGCGGCGGGCGGCAGTTTCGCGGTGGGTGCCGCGTCGACTCTCAATATCGGCGGCCAGCTCAGCAACGCCGGGCGCATGACCTCCAGCGACGACCTGACGATCAACGCGGGCGGCGTTGCCAACACCGGCACCTTGGGCGCGGCGCAGAACCTCATCATCAATACGCCTTCGTTGCTCAATGATCGCGGGCTGATTTTCAGCGGCAATAACATGACCCTCGGCGTCAGCACGCTGACCAACCAGCACGGTGATTTTTACGGTCTGGGCGATGTGGTGATCGGCGGGTACGCCGGCGCGGCACGGGCAGCGGGGGTGTACAACATTTCCGGCTCGATGGAGAGCGGACGCGGGTTCACGCTGAGCGCCGATGTATTTGAAAACCGCACAGAAGGGCCGACGGCGTCGGTTGAACGCAAGCTCATTTCCGGGTTCATCGCGGCGACGTGTGGTGACTGCGTTGGCGGCACCTTTAATAACTTCCTCGCCAGCCGCGAGACTTATCAATTCTTCGACACCGATACCAGCGCTTCGGCGGTGTTCAACGTCGGCAAGGATTTTACGTTCACCGGCGGCACCTTCCTCAACAGCAAAAGTACGCTAGCGGCGGGCGGCAACATCAGCATCACCGCCGACAGCTTGAAGAATATCGGTGCCAAGAGCGGCACCGTCGAAGTCACGCGTCAGTACAACTTCGAGATGGGCACTGGCTCCACGGCGCAATTCATGGCCGACGTGATCATGCCGTACAACCAGCGCAACAACCCCGATTTCCCGTTTGTGTACTACGTCATCGCGCCGGAAGGCCTGATCCGTAAAGCGATCGCCAAAACCGTGGGCAATGGCATCGTCATCGTTGACGCCGAGACAGGCGAAAACGTCGGTAGTCGTAAATATGGCCGGGCCATGTCTGGATTCAGCGCGGGCTTTGAAACGTCAACGCCATCGATGTATGACCCGAATAATTTGCTCGCCTTACCGAGCGAACTGACGCCTTACGAGAGCCGCGTTGCAGTCGAAAACCCGGTTAACAGCAGCGGTGCAGCTGATACCAACAACTCGCGCAACGCAGTGATTCAGGCGGGCGGCAAAGTCTCGATCACCGCCACCCGCGAAGTTGAAAACAGTGTTATCCATCAGGACTACAGCTCAATCGGTGGCACCAATAAAGTTGCCGATACCTCGGTCGGAAACAGCGGCACCGTCGTTGTGCGCATCAACAGCCAGCTGCCGCCCGATCTCGCACAACAGCAAGTCAATCCGCTGAGCCTGCCGGGTTTCGCTCTGCCGACGGGCGAGAACGGTTTGTTTCGTTTGAGCGGGCAGGGCACCAGTGGCGCTGCGGCCAGCAACACCGGGCCAGCCCCGACGTGGACGGTCGGCAGCGAGTCGGTGAATGCCCAGGATCATATGGTCGCCGCCAGCAGTGGCGGGCCGCGCAACCTGTTCATTGATGCCCCTGCGCAGGTATCAGATAGCACCCGCGCCGTGGATACGTTCCATCGCACGCCAAGCATGGTTCAGGCCGTCGCCAGTACGGTCGAAGTCAAAGTGCCGGAAAGTTCTGCGGGCACGGGCAGGCCCAACCGCGGCAACGACATGAAAGAGTCGATCGACACCCGTCCGGTCACGCGTGTCACTGGTCTGCCAGACACCACGGCGCCCTCGAATCCGCACAAATACCTGATCGAAACCAACCCGGCACTCACCAACCTCAAGTCGTTCATGAGTTCCGACTACCTGCTCGACAAACTCGGCTACAACCCCGATCTGAGCGCCAAACGCCTGGGCGATGGACTCTACGAACAACGCCTGATCCAGCAAGCCGTCACCGCCCGCACCGGCCAGGCTTTCCTCGACGGCCAAACCTCCAATGAGGGCATGTTCAAGTACCTGATGAACAACGCCATCGCCAGCAAGGACGCGCTAAACCTGTCGGTCGGCGTCGGCCTCACCTCGCAGCAAGTCGCGGCGCTGACGCACGACATCGTCTGGCTCGAAGAGCATGAAGTGAATGGCGAAAAAGTCCTGGTGCCGGTGGTGTATCTGGCGCAAGCCAATGGCCGCCTCGGCCCAACCGGTGCGCTGATTGCCGGTAAGGATGTGACGCTGATCGCCGGTGAAAACCTCGACAACGTCGGCACGCTCAAGGCCACCAACAACCTGTCCGCCACAGCGGGCAAGGACCTGGTCAACAGCGGTTCGATCGAGGCGGGCAATCGTCTGGACCTGCTGGCCACCAACAGCATCGTCAACAAGGCCGGCGGCATCATTGCCGGCAAGGACGTCAGCCTGACCACTCGCACCGGCGATGTGATCAACGAACGAACCATCACCTCGATGGACGACCAGTACGGCACCGTCACCCGGCATCAGGACTTTGCCGATAACGCAGCGCGAATCGAAGCCGCCAACGACCTGACCGTCAAAGCGGCCAACGACATCAACGTCATCGGCGGCGTGCTGAAAAGCGGTCAGGACATGGCGTTTAATGCCGGGCGCGATGTCAATGTGGTCTCCGTGCAAGTCAATGACAGCGTTTCGTTGGGTTCAAGGGCAAGCAGCAGTGATATCACTCAACTGGCCGCAGATATCGATGCCGGACGTGACTTCAAGGCCGAGGCCAAGCGCGACATCAATGTGATTGCCAGTGAGATCGATGCCAAGCGTGATGTGTCGATGAAGGCTACCGAGAATCTGGTGATCAGCTCGGCGGCGGATGAAGAACATTCGAACTCCAAGAATAAGAAAGAGAAGCGTCAGGAGGATCATGTCACTCAGGTTATGTCCGGTATTACCGCGGGTGGCGACGTCAAACTCGAGGCGGGCAAAGACCTCAGTGTGATTTCCAGCCGCGTTACTGCGGGTGATGAAGCCTACCTGGTTGCGGGAGACCGCCTAGAACTCCTGGCCGCGCAAGATACGGATTACTCGCTGTATGACATGAAGAAGAAAGGCAGCTTCGGCAAGCTGAAGATGCAACACGACGAAGTGACCGACATTAAGCACGTCGGCTCCGAAATCAAGGCCGGTGGCAATCTGACGCTGTCGAGCAAAGGTGATCAGCTGTATCAGGTTGCCAAGCTGGACAGCGGTAACAACATCACACTGGACAGTGGCGGGTCGATTACTTTTCAGGGGGTCAAGGACCTCCATGACGAAAACCATACCAAGACCAACAACAGCGCTGGCTGGGTGTCCTCCAAAGGTCGCGGCAATACCGACGAGACCTTGCGCCAAACCCAGATGATCGCCAAGGGCAATATCGTTATCAAGGCAGTCGATGGCCTGAAAATCGACATCAAGGATGTGAATCAGCAATCCGTCAGCCAGACCATTGACGCTATGGTCAAGGCTGATCCGCAGTTGGCCTGGTTGAAAGATGCCGAAGCCCGAGGGGACGTGGATTGGCAGCGAGTGAAGGAGATTCACGAGTCTTTCAAATACGAGAACTCGGGACTGGGCCCGGCAGCACAAATCGCAATCGCCATCATGATGTCCTTCGTGATGGGGCCGGCAGGGCTGGGCCTGGTCGGCGGTGGCTTCGGTGGGGCAGTCGCCACAAGTCTGGCAACCACGGGCGTTACCAGCACCATTAATAACAAGGGTGATCTCGGGGCCGCATTCAAGGAGACCTTCAGTGCCGGAAGCTTGAAAAATGCGGCTATCGCTGGGTTTACGGCGGGCATGCTCGACTATGCAGACACCAACTGGTTTGCGGCTGGTGGCAGCAAAACTGCAAATATCCTGACCAGCAGCAACATTACTGATGTCGCCATCCGCACGACCGGCCGGGCGATCATTTCCAGCGGTATCTCTACCACTATTGGTGGAGGCAGCTTTGGTGACAATTTCGGAGCGGCGTTGCTGGGTGAGGCGAGCAGTGTCGCTATGGCGACCGGCTTTGACTTTGTCGGTGACAACACACTCAAGTTCCCAGAAGGCAGCGCAGAAAAAGTCGTAGCGCATGCGTTGATGGGTGGTTTGATTTCCCAGGTGCTGGGTGGGGACTTTGCGACAGGTGCAGCTGCCGCTGGTCTGAACGAAGCCGCGATGAATGTTCTTGTGAAGTTCGCGGGCGGCAACGATCAGATGCAGGTGATGCTGTCGCAACTGACGGGCGTGTTAGCGGCCGCCGCAGTGGATGGAAACACCCAGTTAGGGGCCGCCATCGCAGGGAGTGCTACGACCTATAACTACCTTTATCACCGTGAGGTGAAAGAGATGCTGGCCGAAATGGACAGCAAATCCACTGACGAGGAAAAGCTGGCGGTTAGGGACAAATACGAAGCGCTCGACAAGCAACGAGAGTTGGAGCGTGACGAGTTTTGTAAAGGAGCAGCTGATACTTGCCGTCAGATCTCACGCGATTTGGCCGACGATGATGAAAAATTTTCAGAGCTCATAAAGAAACTGAGAAGTGAAGGCAAGGGAGCAGAGGCCTATTGGGTAGGCTCTGTTCAATGGGGGAATTTACATTCTGCTGGATCAATGGCTTCCGTTGTGAAAGCACAGGAGGGTGGATTCTTTGCAAAATTGGGCGCTGTGGTTTTCGAGATGGGCGCCGGAATTTTTCCGGGGCGGGCTATCGGAAAAGGCACGACGGCTATACATGTAGCAGATGAAAAGGTTGTTGATGTAAAAGGGGCCGCTGGCGGCGCAGGCGGTACTGAAAAAGTCGTCACGATCAGCAAAGATCGCTACCCCGAGTCGGCGCAACATATTGAAGATGCCATCGGCGCAGGAAAGCCTGACACGTTGACCATAGATCGAGATAATGCGGCAACGCGCAGGCGTGATTCTTTGCGCGGAATTGAAACAAGACCGGGCCTCGACCGTGATGAATATCCGCCCGCCATGTTCCAGGAAGGGGGGCAGGGAGCCTCGGTAAGGCATATCACCGCTGGTGATAACCGTGGGGCAGGCGCTTGTATTGGCGCTCAATGCAGAGAGTTGCCTAACGGGACGAAGGTTAGAATAGAGGTGATAGATTAGATTATGAATAATTTGGATAAGTTGTTATCGATTGCAAGTTCATCCTTGAGTGAGTGTGAACCAGAACTGTCTGGGCCAATACGCAACATGGCAGGGACTTCGACGGAACAACTTTTTGAAATACTGCGTCAGCGCAATGGCTTCTATGCTTTTGAAGGCGCGCTGCATGTTTTTCCAAGCGATTCCAGTCAAAGTGAAATGGGCATATCTGATTGGAATCACGCTGACCTGTGGCGCAGTAGCTACAAAGGCCTAGCCGATAACGTTGTCTTTTTTGCTGAAGATATCTTTGGTGGGCAGTTCTGTATCAAGGATGGCAATATCTACATTTTTGATCCGGAAACTGGCTCTTTAGAGTACTTGGCTGCGGATGTTGAAAGCTGGGCTGAAGTAGTTCTGCACGACTATGAAGTATTGACAGGCTATCCGTTGGCTCATCAGTGGCAAAAGCGCAATGGTCCAGTTCGTGCAGGGATGCGTTTGCTGCCCAAGGTGCCTTTTGTAATGGGCGGTGATTTTTCCTTGGATAATTTATATGTTGCCGATGCTGTAGAAGGCATGCGGCTCAGAGCGTATATAGCCGATAAGATTAAAAATTTACCAGACGGTACTCAGGTTAAATTCAGTCTGGACTGACAGAGAATGAGTGAGAATGGATCAGGTTTATACAAGATTTGGTCTGTTTTATCCGCAAAAGAAGTAATGACTTTGATGTGCAGGATGACGATCCAGTCAAAGAAGCAAGTCTTGGGGGTATTGGTAAATGGGGACAGACCCTGAGGGATCCCCACAAATCTACTCTAGGCTCTGAGGATAAATGGGGAAAGACCACGTTTAGAAAGCACTCTGAAAACGTGGTCTGTCCCCTTTTTATGCTTTTTATGCTTTTTATGCCCTTTTTATGGTCTGTCCCCTTTTTTATTTGGTGGCGCCGGAAACCCATGTTGGCTAGTTATATACCGGCGGCAGTGCAAAAGGCGCTAGGAGTAAGATTGAAATGATTTACGGCGATCCGTTTATATTCTCAATTCAGTTTGATGTAGTGAGAGATTGGACTGATTCAAGTTGTTTCTGGGTAAACGGCTTGTTTTCGTTGTTTGTTGGTGGGGAAAGGCTCCTTGATGTCGTGGATGTTGCCGAGCTTAAAACTGCCGTGAACTTCTACGCAAAAATGGAATTTGAAAATATAGAGGAGGGCGATTCAGCGATTTCTGCAAAAGAATTATTCGCTTCCGCGCATCGTTATTTTTTCAAAGGGGAGTCCGCCATTCTAGAAGGCGTGCAAGATATGACGTGCACCTTCTTGGGGGACGCCGGTCTGTTTATTTATTTTCAAAAAACAGAGCATGCGGACAGGCTGGTCTGGAGTAAGGACTTTGGCAACATTGTCCATGAGGCGTTGCTGCCTCGGGGGGCAGTGGGTGGCGTAATTGAAGGTATTGAAGAGTTGTAGAGTTGGCAGCGGCATGGCTGGTCAGAATGTCCTGACAAGATAAATGGGGTCAGACCACGTTTAATGTAGTTGACTGCAACAATACGTAAAAATTTGCCGTCATTTGTGCCTTTCGGCCCGCTAAGCTTTCAGTTCGACCAATTGAAAGGATTCATCGATGCCGCGTAGACCAAGAGTTTTGATACCAGGCGTACCGTTGCACTTGATTCAGCGAGGAAACAATAGGTCTGTGTGTTTTTTTACCGACGAAGACTATCTTTTTTATCTGGAGCTTTTAGTCGAACAGGCTTCTAAAAATGAATGTGATATTCATGCGTGGTGCCTAATGACCAATCATGTTCACTTGTTAGTCAGTCCTCATTATGCCAACAGCGCAAGCCTGCTGATGAAAGGTGTCGGCCAGAGATACGTCCAATACATAAATCGTGCTTATAGTCGCAGCGGAAGTTTGTGGGAAGGCCGGTATCGTTCATGCCTTGTTGAGAGTGAACGATATTTGTTGTGCTGTTATCGATACATCGAAATGAATCCCGTCAGAGCGAAAATGGTAAATCATCCGGCAGAATATCGCTGGTCAAGTTACCGTGTTAACACACAATCAGAGCGATCACACATTGTTACCCCTCATGCTCAGTATTTGGCGCTTGGAGGGCAGGGCGGGCAGCCGGCAGAAGCTTACCGCGAACTGTTCAAAAATGACTTAGAGTCGGAATTGGTTGACCAGCTTCGTGACGCGACCAATGGGAATAATGTTTTTGGCGGTTCAAAGTTTGCTGTTGATGTCGAGGAAATGATCGGTCGTCGCGTGCAGCGAGGGAGCCCGGGACGGCCAAAAAAATCGATCATTTAGTGAAAACGTGGTCTGTCCCCGTTTTACCCGCAGCGTTCAGGCAACCTATGAGCTTGATAAAGCAAGTAATACATGGCAAACCATTACTATATTTCCAGCTAGGTGACTGCTTATGAACTACTCGCGTGTGGTTAATGTTTTGAGGTCGGTATTTTCGGTAGAGGTAGGGCTGAGTGACTCGGAAACTCAAAGTTTGTTAAGGCGTATACTAGATGATCCGGAGCAGCGATCGAATATCGAGCGGGAACTTGAATCTCTTTATCAAGATGACTCTGTATCCTGGGTTTTGCTGCTAGACAACGATGACTATGTCGTATATCCGGCAGATGACGAGGCAGATGCCAAGGAATATCTCACATCGATTCTCTGGGATCAGGTTTTTCCAGTTGGTCCAAGTAACTGAGAAGTTAAAGGTGGCAGATTTTTTTTGGCGGAAAAGGATCACAAATCCAACCGAAACTAAATCCGCCACCTTTTTTGTCCCCCGTTTTTGTATTGTCGTGTAGTCCGTCTCACAATATGTGCAGCGCATTTTTAACGAGCTAAAAGAAGGGCTTTAATTATGTCATTGTCGGCAATGATCCTATCATCAGAAAAATTGAGCACGGATGATTTTAAAGCCGTGCTCCTAGAACATGGCGGGTTCGTGAGTGCCGGAAAACCTTCTCGCGGTGGCGTTGGTGAGGATGATTCAGATATTTGGTTGGCCCTGCATTCAAAAGATATTCTTGACGAGTTTTATGATGCCGAAGATCAGCAAGAATGGCAGGATGCTCTCGGGGCTACTCCGCAGACAATGATTGAGATTAATCTAGATCATACTGAGCACGCGAAGTTAATGTATCTGAAGGTTTTTTTGAGTTTTACGAAAGCCTGGCCTTGTGTTTTAAATGATCTGGACGATTCCACTCTGTCCAGTAGGTCGGTTTGTGAGAAATACAAGAACCTTCTGGGCGGGTTATAAGAGGAGTGTCGCGATACAGGTAGCACGTCGCCGCGAGTTCTGGTGACTTGGGTTATTGAGTCGTTCAATTAACCGTTGGTGGCGCGTGAGTCTTCGCGGGCTAGATTGAGAGTGTTGGTCATTGTAACGCTGGAGCGGAGTGTTAAAAAATTGGCTAAAACGCTATCGTTTTTATGTTGGTTTTCATACTTTCAGGTTGCAACACCCACGTCAGAGACCTTTCTCGGGGCAAGGTGTTCTGCTGGATCGCCAAGCTTAACGAAGTAGCCAATAACGCCACGTTCAAGCACTTCCCTCAGTTGGAAACGCAAGCCAATGCCAATGAACCCCTCGAGGTGTCGGTGCGTTCCAACGGCATGGGTCCCGGCAATATTATAGCTGCGGGCCGCTGAACGTGCCAACGGCCATAGTATGTTGAGGGACTCATCATGTCTGCGATTTTAAGTTATAAAGAAATAATGCAGCGAATGTTTTACTACTATCCCATTTACTGCAGAACTAAAATCAGGAAGAACAAAAAGTCGGATTTTTCCTGGGTTGAAGGGGAGCTTGAAGTCGGCTATGCATTAAATGAGATGGAGGAAAGTTTTGTTACTCCAGTTGAAAACTTAATGCTCCAGACTGCCGGACTTGTGTTGTCGGCGGGTAGAGAGCCCAAGGTGGCTTTTGATTTTGCAGTCGCCCATATAAAAGGGATTATTGAGGTGGATGGGTTAGCGTTTCTTATGTCGCAGTTGTCTGAACAGGATGCTTTGCAGGTCGAGTCGGACTTACAGCTTCTGGACATTATTTAACGGTTGCTGCAGGGCAGGTTTATTGAGTTCGATAAGCCTGCCCGCTACATCTTTACGGGGTGATAAAAAATTGATTAGAACGGGACTTTTGTTTCCACTGGTTTTCCTGATTGCAGGCTGCCATTCGAACGTCAGAGACTCTTCCCCCAGTCTTTTAAAGGATGGCATCCAACTTCAGCAAAAAAAAGTCACCACGGATGAACAACACGCCAAAGTCATCATGAAAGCCACAGGCTACACATACCCTGTCGAGTTCTCCGTCCGCCGTGCTTCAGATCCCGATCGGCGAATGGAAGTGTTGGGTACTGTGGTGGATTCCGGGCGAGGCAAGGTGTTCGCCTGGATCGCCAAACTCAACGAAGCGGCCAACAGCGCCACCTTCAAGCATTTCCCTCAGCTGGAAACGCAAGCCAATGCCGACGAACCCTTCGAGGTGTCGGGGCGTTCCCACGGAATGGGTACCGGCAACACTTATAGCTGCGGGCCGCTGAACAGTACTTTTACGCCGGAACGAAGCAAGGTCTACCGGGTGGAGTTTCAGTTTGTCGGGCAGGGTTGCGAGCAGCATGTTTACGATGTTAGCCGGCCGGATCAACGAATTGCTGTGACGTCCAAAAAACTAAAAAACCGGCACTCACCAACCTCAAGTCGTTCATGAGTTCCGATTACCTGCTGGAAAACTCGGCTACAACCCCGATCAGAGCGCCAAACGCCTGGGCGATGGACTCTACGAACAACGCCTGATCCAGCAAGCCGTCACCGCCCGCACCGGCCAGGCTTTCCTTGATGGCCAGACCTCCAACGAGGGCATGTTCAAGTACCTGATGAACAACGCCATCGCCAGCAAGGACGCGCTCAACCTGTCGGTCGGCGTCGGCCTCACCTCGCAGCAAGTCGCGGCGCTGAAGCACGACATCGTCTGGCTCGAAGAGCATGAAGTGAATGGCGAAAAAGTCCTGGTGCCGGTGGTGTATCTGGCGCAAGCCAATGGCCGCCTCGGCCCGACCGGTGCGCTGATTGCCGGTAAGGATGTGACGCTGATCGCCGGTGAAAACCTCGACAACGTCGGCACGCTCAAGGCCACCAACAACCTGTCCGCCACAGCGGGCAAGGACCTGGTCAACAGCGGTTCGATCGAGGCGGGCAATCGTCTGGACCTGCTGTCCACCAACAGCATCGTCAACAAGGCCGGCGGCATCATTGCCGGCAAGGACGTCAGCCTGACCACTCGCACCGGCGATGTGATCAACGAACGAACCATCACCTCGATGGACGACCAGTACGGCACCGTCACCCGGCATCAGGACTTTGCCGATAACGCAGCGCGGATTGAGGCGGCCAATGACCTGACCGTTAAAGCGGCCAACGACATCAACGTCATCGGCGGCGTCCTGAAAAGCGGCCAGGACATGGCGTTGAACGCCGGGCGCGATGTCAATGTGGTCTCCGTGCAAGTCAATGACAGCGTTTCGTTGGGTTCAAGGGCAAGTAGCAGTGATATCACTCAACTGGCCGCAGATATCGATGCCGGACGTGACTTCAAGGCCGAGGCCAAGCGCGACATCAATGTGATTGCCAGTGACATAGAAGCCAAGCGTGATGTTGCGATGACAGCTACTGACAACCTGGTCATCACCTCGGCGGCGAATGAAGAGCACTCGCTCTCAAAAAAACAAGCACACGACCCGTCAGGAAGACCATGTCACTCAGGTCATGTCTGGTGTCACGGCGGGCGGCAATGTAGGGATGGCGGCGGGTCAAAATATCGCCGTAGTGTCCAGTCGTGTCACCGCCGGCGACGAGGCATATCTAGTGGCAGGCGATCGCATCGATATCCTCGCCGCGCAGGATACGGACTACTCCCTGTATGACATGAAGAAAAAGGGCAGCTTTGGCAGCAAAAAAAGCCAGCGCGACGAAGTCACCAGCGTCACTCATGTTGGCAGTGAAATCTCTACGGGTGGAAGCCTCATCTTGGCTAGTGGAGGCGACCAGCGCTATCAGGTAGCCAAACTCGAAAGCGGTAACAACCTCACCGTCCACAGTGGTGGTTCCATCGTGTTTGAGGGCGTTAAGGATCTTGAGCAGGAAAGCCACGTAAAAAGCAGTAGCAGCTTGTCTTGGAACTCCATGAGGGGTAAGGGCAATACAGACGAAACTTTGCGTCAAAGCGAATTGGTGGCACATGGGAATCTGGTTATCAAAGCGATCAATGGTCTAAAGATCGATATCAAAGACGTAAACAAACAAACAGTCAGCGAAAGTATTGATGCCATGGTCAAGGCCGACCCCGCACTGGCTTGGCTCAAAGTGGCAGAAAAGCGCGGAGACGTTGACTGGAGGCTAATTAAAGAAACTCACGAGTCTTTCAAATACAGCAGCTCGAGTCTGGGTCAAGGCGCGATGCTGGCAATTATTATAGTTGTCACGGTACTTACCGCAGGTGCTGCGAGCGCTGCAGTGGGTAGTGTTGCGGGAGCCGGCATCGGAAGTGGCTCAGCAATGGCTGCGGCCGGCAGCACTGCTATGGTCGAAGCAGGTACTGCAGTGGGAGCCGCCGCGGCTGGGTGGGGTAATGTCATGGCAACCGCTGCCCTGACTTCAATGGCAAGCTCTGGTGCAGTTAACGTAATCAACAATAAAGGCAATTTTGGTTTGACGTTGAAAGATACGTTCAGCCGCGACGGCCTTACAAACACGACAATCTCAGCGCTATCTGCTGGCGCGTTTAATTATGTAGATTCTAATTGGTTTCAAAGCGTAGGAGGTACAGCTAGCGGAGAATCGAACGTAATTACTGCAGGGCCCGTTAAAAACCCTGGTTATTTAAAAGAAATGTTCAATCTGAGCGGCTTTGACGAGACCTTGCTGCGTAGCGGGACGCATGTACTTTTAGATAGCAGTATCTCAACGGTCGTTGGCGGAGGAAGCTTCGGATCAAATTTTGTCAACGCATTAGGTGGAGAAGCGATCGACCTCGGAGCGGCGGTCGGTAATAAAGCTATTGGTGATCTGGCTCAGGGGCTTGGAGTAAGTGCTGCAATCGCTGAGAAATTAGTACTGCATGCTGTGTTGGGAGGGCTGATATCAAAGGCGAAAGGGGAGGGCTTTGCAAGCGGGGCAATTGCTGGCGGCTCTGCGGAGGGATTGGCTCCAATCGCTAATTCTATACTGGCGGAATTTGTCAGTTCACGCTTTGATGTCAGCGATCGAAGCACACAAGGAACCCAGTACAGAATCGGAACGGCGCAAGTAATCGGTTTGATTGCGGCGGGGATGGCTGGTGGGAACCCGGGGACAGGCAGTGTAATAGGTGGAGCGGGTCAGAAATATAATGAAGAGTGGCACGATCCTACCGTTTTATTCAGTGATAACGGTGAGCCCATTTCAGCTGGTTCAAAGGATCTGGATGACGCGAAGGCGACGGCCTCGCTCTTTTTATTAGGTGCTATCACTGGCAGATGGGGGATTGGGTTTTTTGATGAAATAGGGGGCTCTTTCATGAGCGCTCTGTCGAACATGTTTGGAATGTTTAGCGAAATCGGAGAAGGTGTAGGTGCTTCGACCTCGGGTTCAGGAGGTATAGATGCAGCTATCGGCGGTTCAGAATCTGGTATAGGCGGAGGTATTGACGCCGCCAGCGGTACCGCTGCTGGGAATGCAACTACAACACTGTCACAGGGTGAACAAAGAGCCGTCAAGAAAATTGAAAATATCCTCAATAATTTCAAGGACAGCGATATTACCGGAACTCTCAGAGACATGGCGGGTGACCCAGTGCCGAAACCTGGTGGAGGCTATTGGGACCATCTCAAAGAGATGAATGACCTGCTCCGAGGATTGAGAAATCACACTGAAACTTTGAAGGGCGTTACTGAGCCTGCGGCAGTTGCGACACGTCAACGAGCGTTGGATACTATTAGCCGAATCGAATCGGCCCTGAATGGTGCAGGAATATGACATTTCGAGAGTTGGAAAAAAAATATTCGGTTGCTTGGTCACCAGAAGACCCGATGTCCTCTTTGAGTGAGTGGTATCTGTCTGTTCGTGATACGGATTTTGATAATCTTGAGGTCGGTGATGTATGTCGAGCTTTGAGGCAGGATTTGTTTATTGCTGATCTATTAACTTTCGCTACGCGTTTTTTGTCAGAAGATGTTCTGACAGGGGATCGGTATGATGGTGAATTGATTTCCGCACTCGCAGATATCAAGGCAGACTATTGGGTTGTAAATGTTCAAGCGGCCAGAGATACGATTGATGCTTTGGTGCGAGTATCTGATGTCACTGAGGATGTTGATTGTCTAAGCGACACATCCAGGTTGATAAAAACTATAAAGGCGATCATTTGAAGGGGAAAAGGGGGGCCGTTTCTTATGGTACCCACGGTTAGACAAGGGGGCGGACCACGGTTTTGCAATTTATTCAAAAAACGTGGTCTATACACGTTTTCCCAAGTGGATTTTAAATGATGACGCCCATTTCTTATTACCGCTTGCTTCCCGACTCGATGCCTGAAGAGGATGTGGCAAAGGAATTTTATGAGCTTTTAATAGAGGCGCCTGACGCTGAAAAATTAAAGCATGATTTTTTAGAGGCTTTGCTAGAGCTAAGTGATCGTCAGTGGCATACCTACAAACAGTTGCGTCAGCCACTAAAAGCTCAGATTGAAAAAATCCTGATCAATTGGTGGGATGCGCGTGATTTCGGTTTTGCTGAGGGCTCGATTGTCGTTGCTGCACACCTTGGATTAGTTGAGCTTTTCGACTTTATATCGAGCCGAGAAGCCAGTGAGCTTTCGCCTGAGGTGGCAGCAGAGATTAGAGAGTCAATTGCTGAACTGGGTGATAATATCGCTGATCCGTATAATGGTATGTGATTTGAATTGGTCACGTTTGAACTGGGATAAATGGGGGCAGGCCACGTTTGGAAATACTTCGAAAACGTGGTCTGTCCCCGTTTCTCCTTCAGCGGGTGTTGTTTGTGAGATCACGTCTGATTTTCCTGGATATGAATAGAAATCTGGCGATAAGAGCAGTTTTTTCGGAGGCGGGCTATGAATAAACAACAGCAGGACTTGATGATTGATCTGGTGTCGCATGGGATCTCAAAAGACTGTTTTCTTGAGTCTCTATTTAAGGGTAGGGATATCCCCGAAGATTATCTGCGTGCTGAACTGGAAACTGCGCTTGAAATTAAAGACACTGACAGTGTGGAATGCTTACTGATATTCGGTGCGGTGTTCGGTTTCACTCAGGACTGCGCGGATGTGTTATGCCGTTTACTCGTCGAAGATTGGCATGTCAGTCACGAGAATATTGCAAGGGAATTGAAGGTTTTCAGATACCCTGGGGCGGTTGACTATTTATTCAAGACGGCGCTGACCTGCTATCCGTATATCGCTTCCGAGCATGCTCTGGGTGTGAAATGCATTTACGCTTTACACGAAATTGGCACCGATAAGGCTAGAGAAAAATTGCAATTGCTAGCCGAGGTTGATAACGCTGAAATGTCCGAGCGTGCACGCCGTTTATTGGCGCGAGTGTGATGTTTCTTTAAAAGTGACTGAGTTCCCAGGCCGTAAAATGCATTTTCCCCATTTAAAATAAAAAGCCCCGAATTGCTCGGGACTTTTTATTGGTGCAGGCAATCAGCAGTGACTCACCGAAACGCCGGCACCACATGCTTGATAAACAACTCCAGCGACTTCTTCTTCTCCTCATGCGGCAAGCTGTTGTCACACCAGAAGCTGAACTCATCCACCCCCAGTTCCTGGTAATACTTGATCCGCGGAATGATCTCTTCCGGCGTACCAATCATCGCCGTCTTGTGCAAACTCTCCAATTCAAACTCCGGACGCCCGGCAAACTTCTCTTCCGGGCTCGGCGCCAGAAAGCCATTGACCGGCGTTTGCTTGTTGCCGAACCACGCATCGAAGGTGCGATAGAACCGTGAGATCGCTTTCGCGCCGACTTTCCAGCCATCAGGATTATCGGCGGTGTGCACATGGGTATGGCGCAGCACCATCAGTTGCGGACGCGGCACGTCTGGATTGTTATCCAGCGCGGTTTGGAATTTGTTCTTCAGGTCGACGACTTCTTCGTCACCTTTCATCAGCGGCGTGACCATCACGTTGCAGCCGTTGGCCACGGCGAAGTTGTGTGAATCCGGGTCGCGGGCGGCGATCCACATTGGCGGGTTGGGCTTCTGGATCGGTTTCGGCACGCTGGTGGAGGTGGGGAATTTCCAGATGTCACCATCGTGGGCGTAGTCGCCTTGCCACAGGGCGCGGACCACCGGGACCATCTCGCGCAGGGCCTGGCCACCGGCGGAGGCGGGCATGCCGCCGGCCATGCGATCGAATTCAACTTGGTAGGCGCCACGGGCCAGGCCGACTTCCATGCGGCCGTTGCTGATCACGTCGAGCAACGCGCATTCACCGGCAACGCGCAGCGGGTGCCAGAACGGCGCGATGATGGTGCCGGCACCGAGGTGGATGGTGGTGGTTTTGGCCGCGAGGTAAGCGAGCAATGGCATCGGGCTTGGCGAGATGGTGTATTCCATCGCGTGGTGTTCGCCGATCCACACGGTGCTGAAACCACCTGCCTCGGCCATCAGGGTCAGTTCGGTGAGGTCTTCGAACAGTTGGCGGTGGCTGACGCTTTCGTCCCAGCGTTCCATGTGGATGAACAGGGAAAATTTCATGACGCTTCCTCGGATTTTTTGTTGTTGAGGCTACATGTGGGAGCGAGCTTGCTCGCGAAGGCGTCTTGTCAATCGCCATAGATGCCGGCTGTTACACCGCCTTCGCGAGCAAGCTCGCTCCCACAGTTGTTATGCGTTGTTCTTTTATCAGGCCAGGACGGGCAGGGCACCCATCTTGCCGTGGCAATACACCAGCGGCCCGGTGTGCTGCTCGGGCACTATCAGATTCTTCACCGCGCCGACCATGATCGCGTGGTCGCCGCCTTCGTATTCGCGCCACAGTTCACATTCGATGATAGCCGTCGCGTTGGCGAGGATCGGGTTACCCAGTTCGCTCAGTGTCCATTCGATGCCTTGCGCTTTGTCTTTGCCTTTGCGGGCGAAGGCGTAGGCTTCGCTTTGCTGGCCGCCGGACAGGACGTGGATGGCAAAGCGTTTGTTTTTGATCAGCACCGGATAGGAATCAGAGCTGTAGTTGGGGCAGAACAGCACCAGCGCCGGGTCCATCGACAGCGAGCTGAAGGCGCTGGCAGTCAGGCCGACGATCTGACCGTCATCGTCCAGGGTGGTGATAACGGTTACGCCGGACGGGAACGAGCCCATGACTTGTTTGTAGATGGCGGCATCGATCATTGGACGATCCTCGGGTGTTGTGACGCTGTTTTTATGTGTTTGTTGGTCTGATGGTATACCAGTATTTAATCTTTGCAAGGGCTTTTAAGCTGAACCGATAAACGTGCCGCGTTCGTCGGAAACTCAGCATTTACGGGGCTTTCGCCTGGTCGCAAAGCCGTGATATCAGGGAGGATGACGCATCAGATAGCGTCGCAAACTACGGATCAGTCTTGTGAATTGTTTGGAATACCATAATATGGTCTGCATCTGAGAGGTGGCCAGAGAGTCCCCCCGGTTTGGCTTCATACAACGATAAGAACAGACAAACTCGAGTTCATGCATATGTCCCAGATGTCCCGGCAAGATCCGTTGATCGAGAATCACACGGTCGACTACGTCCCACTCGCGGAACGCCACGGGAAGGCCCGCGACCTTTTCACCCTTTGGTTCAGCACCAACATTGCGCCACTGCCCATCGTCACCGGCGCCATGGTGGTTCAGGTGTTTCATCTCGACTTGTTCTGGGGGCTGCTGGCGATTGCGCTGGGGCACCTGATCGGTGGCGTGGTGATCGCACTGGCCTCGGCGCAGGGGCCGCGCATGGGCATTCCGCAGATGGTGCAGAGTCGTGGCCAGTTCGGACGCTACGGTGCGCTGTTGATCGTGTTTTTTGCAGCGATCATCTACATCGGTTTCTTCATTTCCAACATCGTGCTCGCCGGCAAATCCATCGTCGGCATCGCGCCGTCGGTGCCGGCGCCGTTGAGCATTCTCATCGGTGCACTGGCGGCTACGGCGATCGGCGTGATCGGCTACAACTTCATTCACACGCTGAACCGCATCGGCACTTGGGTGATGGGCAGTGCGCTGCTCGCCGGTTTCATCTACATCTTTGCCCACGACTTGCCGGCAGACTTCCTGACTCGCGGCAGTTTCAACCTGTCGGGCTGGCTGGCGACGGTGTCGCTGGGGATCATCTGGCAGATCAGTTTCTCGCCGTACGTGTCCGACTATTCGCGTTATCTGCCAGCGGATATCGGTATCGCCAAACCGTTCTGGGCAACGTACCTCGGGGCGACGCTGGGTACGATTCTGTCGTTCACCTTTGGTGCGGTAGCCGTGCTGGCGACGCCCGAAGGCACCGAGGCGATGACGGCGGTCAAGCAGTCCACCGGGTGGCTGGGGCCAATGCTGATGGTGCTGTTCCTGCTCAATATCATCAGCCACAACGCCCTTAATCTGTATGGCGCGGTGCTGTCGATCATCACCTCGATCCAGACCTTCGCCAGCCAGTGGACGCCGAGCATCAAGGTGCGTGTGGTGCTGTCGAGCGTGGTGCTGGCGGGCTGCTGTGTGGTCGCGCTCGGTGCCTCGGCGGATTTCATCTCCCAGTTCATCGGGCTGATTCTGGCGTTGCTGCTGGTGCTGGTGCCGTGGGCGTCGATCAACCTGATCGACTTTTACCTGATCAAGCGCGGCTGCTACGACATCACCTCGATCTTCCGCGCCGATGGCGGGGTTTACGGGCGCTTTAATCTGCACGCGATCATTGCTTATTTCATCGGCATTCTCGTGCAACTGCCGTTCGCCAATACCTCGCTGTACGTCGGGCCTTACGCCAATCTGGTCGAGGGCGCGGACTTGTCCTGGCTGGTCGGCCTGGTGGTCACCGTGCCGTTGTATTACTGCCTGGCAACACGCGGCCAGACACAGCAGAGCAGGGCGGCGAGATTGGGTTACACCGACTGAGCTGATCCGCTACCCGACAATGCCCGGCCATTCGCCGGGCATTGTTGTTTCCGCATCCCGGCGGTCATTCAAATTGGCCACAACGATCCCCTTTTGGCCCATCCCCCACTGTGCTCCGGCTACGCTGTCAGCAAGAATCAAAGCCACAACCAGACGCTGAACCTTAATTCCTTGGCTGCCTTTACAGCCGCTGCCGTGTACAGAACATAAAAACCATCGAACTCACGCTGCCTTTTGGGGAACAACCATGGTCACGATGAAACGTATTCTGGGCGCTACCGTGTGTGGGCTGACACTGCTGGCCAGTGCCGTGCAGGCTGAGCAGCGCGAACTGCGGGTGTACAACTGGGCGGATTACATCCTGCCGTCGGTGCCCAAGGATTTCGCCGCGAAAACCGGTATCAAAGTGACCTGGGACACCTTCGACACCAACGAATCGCTGGAAGCCAAACTGCTCACCGGCAACTCCGGTTATGACCTGGTGGTGCCGTCGAACCAGTTCCTTGAAACGCAGATCAAGGCTGGCGTGTTTCAGAAACTGGATAAATCGAAACTGCCGAACTGGAGCCACCAGGATCCGGAACTGTTGAAACTGCTGGGCAAGAACGATCCGGGTAACCAGTACGGCGTGCCTTACATGGTCGGTACGGTGCTGATCGGCTTCAACCCGGCCAAGGTAAAAGCGGCACTGGGCGACAATGCGCCGGTGGACAGTTGGGACCTGGTGTTCAAACCGGAAAACATGGAAAAACTCAAATCCTGCGGCGTGGCGATGCTTGATTCGCCGACAGAAATCCTGCCGCTGGCCCTGCATTACCTGGGCCTCGATCCGAACAGCCAGAACCCGGCCGACTATGAAAAAGCCAAGGAGCTGATGCTCAAGGTTCGCCCCTACGTGACCTATTTCAACTCGGCCAAGTACATGACCGACATTGCCAACGGCGACATCTGCGTGGCCATCGGTTATTCCGGCAGCTTCTACCAGTTCGGCAACCGCGCCAAAGAAGCCGGCAACGGTGTGGTGGTCGACTGGCGCTTGCCGAAAGAAGGTGCGCCGATCTGGTTCGACACTTTCGCCATTCCGAAGAGCGCGAAGAACGTCGCCGAGGCCCATGAATTCCTCAATAACCTGCTCGATCCGAAAGTGATCGCACCGATCAGCGACTTCCTCGGTTACCCGAATGCGAACAAGGATTCGATGCCGCTGATCAACAAGGAAATCACCGGCAACCCGAACCTGACACCCACCCCTGAAGCGCTGAAAAACCTCTACGTCGTGCAACCGTTGCCGCAGAAAATCGAGCGCGTGCGTACCCGCGTATGGACCAACATCAAGTCTGACAAATAGATATGGACTGAACGAAATCCCTGTGGGAGCGAGCTTGCTCGCGAAGGCGTGGGATCATCCAGCATCATCGTTGAATGACACACCGCTTTCGCGAGCAAGCTCGCTCCCACAGGTTTTTATGGCGTGTCATTCCGTGCTGCGTTCGCTTTCTCTGGTCATCACCAGACTCAGCAGCACCGACCCCAGAATGACCCCGCCCACCACCGCCAGCGACCACTCCACCGGCATGTGCAGCCACGGCATCAAGACCATCTTGCCGCCGATGAACACCAGCACCATCGCCAGTCCGTACTTGAGCAGATGGAAGCGGTCGGCCATGTCTGCCAGCAGGAAGTACAAAGCGCGCAGGCCCATGATCGCGAAAATATTTGAAGTGAAGACAATGAACGGGTCAGTCGTCACGGCGAAGATTGCCGGGATGCTGTCAACCGCGAACATCAGGTCACTGGCCTCGATCAGCACCAGCACCAGGAACATCGGAGTAGCCCAGCGCACGCCGTTCTGCAGGACGAAAAACCGTTCGCCATGAAAGCCGCTGGTGATGCGCATATGCCCGCGCACCCAGCGCAGCAACGGATTTTTTTCCAGATCAGGTTGATGGTCGGCAAACACCAGCATCTTGATCCCGGTAATGATCAGGAACACGCCGAAGGCATACAGCAGCCATTCGAACTGCGACACCAGCCACACCCCGGCAAAAATCATTACCGCCCGCATCACAATGGCGCCAAGCACGCCGTACAGCAGCACCCGCCGCTGTAGCTCGGGTGGCACGGCGAAGTAGCTGAAGATCATCACGAAGACGAACATGTTGTCGATCGACAGCGATTGTTCGATCAGATAACCGGTGAGGAATTCGAGGGTTTTCTGTCGGGCGATGTCAGCGCCGAACGCGCCATGCAGGTACCACCAGAGCAGCGCTGCGAAACTCAGTGCCAGCAGGCACCAGGCGATGACCCAGGACAAGGCTTCGCGAACCGACACCCGATGCGCCTTGCGCCCACCGAAGACAAACAGGTCCAATGCCAGCATGGCAAGCACGAAGACGATGAAGGCGCCCCACATCCATGGTTCGCCGATATTGATGTTTGTGGCTGGCATGTCGCGCTCCCTGTCTATTCTTGGATTGGGGTCAGACGTGGCCATGCTAACGACGGGTTTGTGCCAAAGAAAAATCGTTTATTTCTGCGCAACAGTTCGTTAATAACGAAGTATCGAGGCTTCAGCGGCGGCAGTTACGTGCTGGTGCAGAAGTACCTGCACAACATGACGGCCTGGAATGCGCTGAGCGTCGAGGCGCAGGAACGGGTGATCGGGCGCAAGAAGCTCTCGGACATCGAACTGGAGGACTCGGTCAAACCGAGCAACTCCCACAGTGCGCTGACCACCCTCACCACGGCAGACGGCGAGGAAGTGAAAATCCTGCGCGACAACATGCCGTTCGGCCGGCCTGGGGCAGGGGCGTTCGGCACGTTCTTCATTGGTTACGCACGTTCGCCCGAGCCGAACGAGCAGATGCTGGAGAACATGTTCGTCGGCAAGCCACCGGGCAACTACGACAAGTTGCTGGATTTCAGCACGGCCGTGACTGGCAGTTTGTATTTCGTACCGTCTGCTGACTTGCTGGAGGAACTGGCCGAGCGTTGATCAGCGAAAGAATTCCCCCGGTGTTTCGCCGAACTGTTGGCGAAATGCGGCGATAAACGCCGACGTTGAGTCGTAACCACAGGCCAGCGCGACGTCGGTGACGCGCTCGCCTTTTTCCAGTGGTGTCAGTGCGCCGAGCAACCGCAGGCGCTGGCGCCAGGCGCGAAAGGTCAGGCCGGTATCGCGCAGGAACAGCCGGGTGAGGGTCTTCTCGGTGACACCGAACTTCTCGCTCCAATGACTCAGCGTGGTCTGCTGTTCCGGGTGTTGCTCCAGGCTCTGGTAGATCTGCTTCAAGCGGGCGTCTTGCGGCAACGGCAGCATCAGGTCGATCTGCGGCGCCTCGGCCAGTTGATCGAGGATCACTTGGGCCAGACGTCCATGCGGGCCACTCTGCTCGTATTCCACCGGGACTTCGCTGAACGCACGAATCAATTCCCTGAGTAGATCGCTGACGCCCAGCACATGGCAGCGCTCAAGCGCCCATCCAGCGACGCTGCAATCGATGTAGAGGCTGCGCATTTCCGTGTGCGGCGAGCTGAACACCCGATGCGGCACACCCGCCGGAATCCATACGGCGCGCTCGGGCGGGGCGACGAAGCGGCCGGCGCTGGTCTGTATTTCCAGCACCCCCTGAATCGCGTACGACAACTGCACCCACGGGTGGCTGTGGCGCCGGGTCAGGGCACGATTGGGCAGCGATTCGGTGCGCCCGTAGAGTGGGCGCGGCAGGCTGGGCAGCCCGGGAATGCTGCGCCGGATGCTTTTTTCATGTCCTTTAGGCGGCATCTTGTGGCCCTTCGGCGTTAGTCGGTAATTCGCAGCCACGTTAGAGTCGTCGACACGCCCTGGCAACCCCCGGATAGACAGACCATGACTCGCCCAAGATTCCTGCCCGACAACTTCACCCTGACATTGATCGGCGTAGTTCTGCTCGCCAGTTTCCTGCCCGCCAGCGGTCAGGTCGCGGTCGGCTTCGGCTGGCTGACCAACATCGCCATCGCCCTGCTGTTTTTTCTGCACGGCGCCAAACTCTCGCGCGAATCGATCATCGCCGGTGCCGGGCACTGGCGCCTGCATCTGCTGGTATTCGGCCTGACGTTTGTGTTGTTCCCGATTCTCGGTCTGGCGTTAAAACCGCTGTTGTCGCCGTTGATTGGCGACAAGCTGTACATGGGCATGCTCTACCTGTGCGCGTTGCCCGCCACAGTGCAGTCGGCGATCGCTTTCACCTCGTTGGCGCGGGGCAACATTCCGGCGGCGATTTGCAGTGCGGCGGCATCCAGCCTGTTCGGGATTTTCCTCACGCCGTTGCTGGTGACGCTGTTGCTTGACGTCCACGGCGACGGCGGTTCGACCCTCGATGCGATCCTGAAAATCAGCGTGCAACTGCTGTTGCCATTCATCGCCGGGCAGATCGCCCGGCGCTGGATCGGCGCGTGGGTCGGCCGCAACAAGAACTGGCTGAAATTCGTCGATCAGGGTTCGATTCTGCTGGTGGTCTACGGTGCATTCAGCGAAGCGGTCAACGAAGGCATCTGGCATCAGATTCCGCTGGTCGATCTGTTGGGACTGGTGGTGGTCTGCTGCATCCTGCTGGCGTTGGTGCTGCTGGCCTCGACCCTGCTGGGCAGAGTGTTCGGCTTCAGCCAGGAAGATCGCATCACCATACTGTTCTGCGGTTCGAAAAAGAGTCTGGCGACCGGCGTGCCAATGGCTCAGGTGCTGTTTGCCGGGAGCACCATCGGCGTGCTGATTCTGCCGCTGATGCTGTTCCATCAGATTCAGCTGATGGTCTGTGCGGTGCTGGCGCAGCGCTATGCGAAACGGCCGGAATCGGTGCCGGAGTTGATGGCGCAGGTGGACCCCTAGTTCGCCACGCCGCTTGTCTAAGGCATTGTGTCAAAGCGTTGCAGCAGGGGATTGCTATGAAATAGCGTCCCCTCGCGAGCAGGTTCCTCTGCTGAATATCTCCAAATAACTCAAAATTAATCAATGAGTTATCACTTGTTTGGGTTGATATGAGACATTTTGTTTCTGAAATATTATGAAAAAATAATTGGGGAAAGGGGTTGCCACGACTCGGGTGGCTGTTTAGGATCCAATCTTCGCAAATATAACAAGTCTGGGCAGGAAGCTCAGCCGCATGGGATTTATATGGATATTATCGCCCCCAACTTTCTATTCTCTTAGTGGTCATTCGCGAACACCGCGAAGATTGACTGCGCTCTGCCAATACCTCTTTACGATGGATAGCGCTTCGCACTTGCGAAGGGTTGCGCCTGCATTGGATACAAACTTACGTAAAGGATTCTACGTATGAAAACAATAAATCGAATCGTGATAGTCGGATTTGGAAGTATCGCTCAGGCCTTGTTGCCTCTGTTGGTTGAGCGATATCAGGGCGACATTGTTATCTTTGACAAAGAAGTGGATGTCTCAAGGCAAGCCATTGCGCAAGAGTATTCGGCGTCATTGATTAAGAAGTTGATTACGCCGCATAACTTTGTAAGCGTGATAAGTCCTTATCTCGGCGAACAGGTGTTTTTGCTGAATCTGGCTGTTTCGGTTTCCAGTGAAGCATTGATCGACCTTGCTCAGCGCCACGACTCGCTCTATCTGGATACTTGCATTGAGCCCTGGGAATATAGCGCTGATGTCGATTCGAATCTGGCGAGCAACTTTTCCCTGCGCGAAGGACTCAAGCGCTTTGCCAAACAGCGAGCGGTTGACCGCGCAACGGCCGTTGTCGCCCATGGTGCCAATCCCGGCTTTATCTCGGTGCTGCTGAAAAAGGCATTGACGCAAATGGCTGCGGTCAACGGCGTCGCCTTTGAAATCTCGCACCCTCAAGACTGGGCCAGACTGGCCGAGCGCCTGGGTGTCAGGGTGATCCAGATTTCCGAACGCGATACGCAAGTCACCGGCAAGGAACGCTCCGAACAGCACTTCATGTGCACCTGGTCGGTGGACGGCCTGATCACCGAATGCCTGCAACCGGCGGAAATGGGCTGGGGCAGCCATGAGACCCGGCTCCCTCAGGGCGCGATTCGCAATGACTATGCGATTGCCATGCGAGAGCAAGGGCGCGAAGTCAAAGTCAAAAGCTGGTCACCCAATTACCTCGACTTCACCGGTTACTTGTTGACTCACAACGAATCGCTGTCGATCGCCGAATACTTGACCCTCGGCGACAGCCGCAACCCCAGCTATCGCCCCACGGTTTATTACGCCTATCACCCTTGTGATCAGGCCGTGGCTTCCATGGCCCTGCTGAACGAGGGCAATGAAGACCGGGTATTGACCAAGGAAGTCTTGAAGGACGGCATTGTTTCCGGCATCGACGAACTGGGTGTGTTTCTCATCAGTGACCAGTATCCGTCCGTGTGGATGGGCTCGAACCTGTCCATTGGCAAGGCACGGAAAATGGCCAAGTACAACAGCGCTACCAGTTTGCAGGTGGTGTCCAGCATTGTCGCCGGTATGGCTTGGGCACAGGCCAATCCTCACGCCGGGATTCTGGAGAGTGAAAGCCTGGACTGGGAATTCGTCTACGGCATTGTTGAGAAATACTGGCAGCCGATGGTTTTTCAGCAGATCGACTGGCGACCCGTTGCTGGCGATAGCACGCTGTCGTTTGGCAGCTTTCTGATCTGACTGTTTCCTGGTTCTCGTTCAATCTATCAAGGAAGAATGTATGTCGATGGCAATCGGCGCGATCACGCGCACCACACCCGATGCTTCTGCGGTCTTGTCCGGATTCAGTTTTCCTGCCGTGGATCTGACGGCGTCGGATCGTCAGGAATGGAAGGAGATATTTTTCGATTCGGTGATCACCGAATATGACGCGCGGCGGTTGTACTGGTACCTCGAGGGCAATTACCCGGAAGTCTTCAACTGCATGGAAGACGTGCTCAACCCCTGGCTGAAAGATGAAATTGATCACGCCTATGGTTTCGCGCTGATTTACGCGTCGTATTCTGCTATTCCTTTTGATGAAGTGTCACTCAGTGTCGAATTGAGGAAACCGGATTTCAGCATTGTCGATGCCATCGCCGCCGATCCGTTAAAGCTTCTGGTGACTCTGGCCTATGACGAAATCATCACCACCCACGTTTACCACCGCAGCATAGAAAGTTACGACCGCTTCAATTCGCAACAACTATCGGCGTGGATACGCAAAACCAAGAAGGATGAAGTGACGCACTTCTTTGCCTTCGTGAAAAAAGCCAGAGAGTTGTTCCCGCATAGACTGCAGGAGGTGCCGGGGATACTGGAGGACATTTTCCGTGTGGACTTCGAGAAGCCCAGTTACACAGGAACATTTGTGCTGGATCATAACGCACCGGATTTTCCGATTTCCAAGCAGGAAATCAAGGACATGATTATTCCGGCAATCATAAAAAAATTCAGTGAATGAATACCGTGAGACAGGGAGGAAAATGGCATGGAAGCGGCTTTCTTAAAAAAGCGTAATTGGAGTTCCAGGGCGATTTTTGAGGATATCGCGGCCAGTGGATGGACCAATCCAGGCATTGATCCTTCCTTTAAAGCGTTCTTTATGGCCGACCTCGTGTCTGAGTACGATTCGGTCAATCTTTATAATTCTCTGTACGCCCGGCGCAAAGAGTTCTCCCCTTATTTTGTTCAGTACCTGGATTTCTGGTACGCCGACGAGCGTAACCATGCCGACGGATTCTTTGAGCTGAACCGCCTGGTTTTTGGCGCGCCCGAAAGTGACCTCATCAATGACCTGAAGGACCGCGTTGGCGATTTTTCAGGCCTGGAAGACATTCTCTCCTGCGAGTTCAATCTTCTGCTGTTGTTTGCCTATGACGAGTACGTTTCGGTGAAAACCTACAAGAAAGACACGTTCTATCAGGACTTTGGCCATCCTGGTTTCAATGTGTGGATCAAGAACCTGATTGCCGATGAAGCCATTCACTTTGGCAATGCCGTGAAAATTCTGAAGACCTTTCACGCCGATAAACTCGATCAGGCGCAAAGCGTGTTGCGCCGGATCGGTGGTTTTGAAGGAGGGGAATACAAGAACACGTTTCTGTTCGATCACGACGGCCCGCATTTTCAGCTGGACAGTGACGAAGTGGGCAGCGTCGTCATTGACGAAATTCTTTCAATCTTGCAAAAGAGGTCTTTGTGAAAAAAGAACATTACATAGTCGTGGCTCTTTTGCTGATGGTCTTTGGCGAGATTCTGACCATTTACAGTGAGGTCTATGCCTCGAAACTGCCGGGCAGGGTCATGGAGACTCCGGGCATGTTTATCAAGCCGATGTTCTTGATATGCATCGCCGGTATCAGCCTGGTAATGGCGTATTGGCTGGGTTATCAGGGGACCGGGAATATCTGGGTGGTGACCGTCGCCTCGTTGACCCTGCTGCTGGTGCTGGAACCCATTGTGATCTACGCCATGCTTCGCGAGTTGCCGGAGCGTGGCGCATTGATCGGCTTCATCCTCGGCGCCGCCGGATTGATTTCAACCGTGGCACTTTAAGCAAAAGGAGATTGTTGATGTTGACTCAAGAGCAGACCAAAACCTGCACGGTATGCGGTTATGAATATGATCCGGCGATCGGTGATCCGGAAAACGGAATTGCCCCCGGCACTGCCTGGCAAGACGTTCATGACGATTGGCTGTGCCCGGACTGCCAGATGCCAAAGACGGATTTTGAGTGACACGGTAAGGCGCGCCGAAGGTCGCGGGAGTCTTTTCAGGCACAGTTGGAGGGTTATGAGTCCGGCGCAGTTTTGGTGAAGGCCTCGACAGCCTGTGGCAGCGGGCTTGCCCAACAAGGCTGCGCAGGATCGACCGGGTTTGGCAGGGATCGCCATCCAGAGCCGGTGCGGCGGGGCGCTCGACGGGCGTTAGGCGTTTCGCTTTCTGTTCAGCTTCGGCAAGGTTGAAATCAGTCTAAAAACACCCGGAAGGCGCGTCTGGCCTTTGCTAGGCTCAAAGGTGTAGGTGAAGACGCAGACTGATGCGCAATCGGATAGCAAGGGGACGTGGGGCGCGTTCCGAAGGGTACACGGTTAGAAAGATCTCCGCGCTGAGATCCAGCCCTTACGCCGTGTGAGGCAGCAAAGCACCGCTCTTTTTCCACGGTTGCTTTTGTACTGTGAGAGGCCCGATAAACCTTGTAAGCCAGAGACCAGCACTGGCCACCTACTCGAACACCAAAGCCCGCATCGCGCGGGCTTTGTCGTTGTGGCAGGACTAGATTTTCGTCAGGGCGTACGCCAGGTCGGCGCGCAGGTCTTCAAGGTCTTCGACGCCCACCGACAAACGCACCAGTCCATCGCCGATGCCGAGTCTGGCCCGGGTTTCAGGCGGAATGGTTGCGTGGGTCATGATCGCCGGATGCTCAATCAGGCTCTCGACGCCGCCCAGGCTCTCGGCCAGAGCGAAGATCTTTACGTTCTCGAGGAAGCGCCGCGCACCGGCCAGATCGCTGTTCAGATCCACGGAAATCATCCCGCCGAAACCGCGCATCTGTCGCTTGGCCAGTTCATGCTGCGGGTGCGAAGCCAGCCCCGGGTAGTAGACACGTTTGACCTGCGGCTGCTGTTCCAGCCACTGCGCCAACGCCAAGGCATTGCTGCAATGCCGTTCCATGCGCAACGCCAGGGTCTTCACCCCGCGCAGGGTCAGGAACGCGTCGAATGGCCCGGCAATCGCGCCCACGGCGTTCTGCAGAAAGCCGAGTTTTTCCGCAAGTTCGGCATTCTGCCCAACCACCGCAATGCCCCCGATCACGTCCGAGTGACCATTGAGGTACTTGGTGGTCGAGTGCAGCACGATGTCGAACCCCAGCTCCAGCGGCCGCTGGATATACGGACTGGCAAAGGTGTTGTCGGCCACGCAGATGATCCCGCGTGCGCGGCAGATACGGGCAATGGCTGCCAGGTCCGACAGGCTCAGCAGCGGATTGGTCGGGGTCTCGACCATGACCATGCGCGTGTCGTCCTGCAGTGCGGCTTCGAACGCCGACAGATCGGCCAGATCGACATAGCTGAAACGATGCCCGGCGCTGCGCTGGCGCACCTTGTCGAACAGACGGAAGGTGCCGCCATACAAGTCATTGCCGGAAATGATGTGCGAACCGGCCTCCAGCAATTCCAGCACCGTGGAAATCGTCGCCAGCCCGGACGCGAAGGCAAACGCCCGGGTGCCACCTTCCAGATCCGCGACACAGCGCTCAAGGGCAAAGCGTGTCGGGTTGTGCGAGCGCCCGTAGTCAAACCCCTTGTGCACACCGGGGCTGTCTTGCAGGTACGTGGAGTTGGCGTAGATCGGCGGCATCAACGCGCCGGTGGTCGGGTCCGGCGCCTGCCCGGCGTGAATCACCCGGGTCGCGAAGCCTTGGGATTTGTCGTCGTGCTGACTCATGCGAGGGATCTCCGTAATTGGTTGAGCATGTCGGTGCGGGTGATCAGGCCGTGGAAGCCTGAGGCGTCGGCGATGATCGCGACGAGGCCACGGCTGAGCACCGCTTCCAGCTCGGCCAGGGTGGCGCCGGGAGCGAGGGTTTGCAGTTTGTCGGTCATCACGCTGGAGACCGACTGGCTGAAGCGTGCAGCGTCTTCGTGCACGCCGAGCAAAATGTCCGATTCGTCGATGACGCCTACCAGTTGCTTGCCTTCCACCAGCACCGGCAGTTGCGAGACGTCCGCCAGACGCATGCGCTGAAACGCGGTCAGCAGCGTGTCGCCGGGGCCGACGCTGATCACGCGGCCGTCCTCGAAACGCCGCGCGATCAGATCGCGCAGGTCGCCATAACCCTTGCGCTGCAACAGGCCCTGATCGGTCATCCACTGGTCGTTGTAGACCTTCGACAGGTAGCGCGTGCCGGTGTCGCAGACGAAACTGACCACGCGTTTGGGCGCGGTCTGTTCGCGGCAATAACGCAATGCGGCCGCGAAGAGGGTGCCGGTCGAGGAACCTCCGAGAATGCCTTCGGCCTTGAGCAACTGGCGGGCGTGATCGAAGCTTTCTTCATCGCTGATTGAATAGGCGTGGCGCACGCTGGAGAGGTCGGTGATCGACGGGATGAAGTCTTCACCGATGCCTTCCACCGCCCAGGAACCGGGCTTCGGCAGGGTGCCATCGCGGCTGTATTGAGCCATCACCGAACCCACCGGGTCGGCGAGGACCATTTCCAGATCCGGCTGCACACGCTTGAAAAAGCGGCTCAGCCCGGTGAGCGTGCCGGCCGAGCCGACGCCGACCACGATGGCGTCCAGATCATGTTCGGTCTGCGCCCAGATCTCCGGTGCGGTACTGCATTCGTGCGCCAGCGGGTTGGCCGGGTTGTTGAACTGGTCGGCGAAGAACGCGCCGGGGATGTCTTTCGCCAAACGTGCCGCCACGTCCTGGTAATACTCGGGATGGCCCTTGCCGACATCGGAGCGGGTGATGTGCACCTCGGCGCCCATGGCCTTCAAGTGCAGGACTTTCTCGGTGGACATCTTGTCGGGTACCACCAGCACCACCCGATAACCCTTGGCGCGGCCGACCAGCGCCAGGCCCAGGCCAGTGTTGCCGGCGGTGGCTTCGACGATGGTGCCACCCGGTTGCAGGCGGCCATCACGTTCAGCCGCATCAATCATTGCCAGACCGATACGGTCCTTGATCGAGCCACCAGGGTTCTGCGATTCGAGTTTGAGAAACAGCGTGCACGGCCCGGTATCAAAGCGGGTCACGCGCACCAGAGGGGTATTGCCGATCAGCCCCAGCACGGCAGGGCGGGAGTCTTTTGACATCTCGTATTCCTTCGGTGAGTCATCGCGCTTCATGCGCAGGCAAACAGCTCATCTCGCAAGCAACATAGGCCCGGATGCCCACGCTCGCAACCCAAAAAATCCGCGATCCGCACGACATTTCCCTGTAAGCGCTGCCGCAGCTGCATGAGTAAAACTTGTGATGATCACGATTAGAATGAGTTTGTCTCACCAAGGCCTGACCTCGACAATAGCCGCCATTGACACGATTCTGGAGTTGTTTGTTATGGCACTGGCCCATTCCCTTGGATTTCCGCGCATCGGCCGCGACCGTGAACTGAAGAAAGCACAAGAGGCGTTCTGGAAAGGAGAGCTGGACGAGACGGGCCTGCGCGACGTTGGTCGTGAGCTGCGCAAGGCGCATTGGGAGATTCAGAAGAACGCCGGCATCGAGCTGCTGCCGGTCGGCGATTTCGCCTGGTACGACCAGGTCCTGACTCACTCGTTGATGTTCGGTGTGATCCCTGAGCGTTTCCGCCCGCACGACGGCAAGGCAACGTTGCAAACCCTGTTCGGCATGGCCCGTGGCGTCAGCGACACGTGCTGCGGCGGGGCTCACGCCGAGGAAATGACCAAATGGTTCGACACCAATTACCACTACCTGGTCCCGGAATTCAGTGTCGATCAGCAATTCCAGCTGGGCTGGGAGCAGTTGTTCGAAGAAGTCGAAGAAGCCCGCGCGCTGGGGCACAACGTCAAGCCTGTGGTGATCGGCCCGTTGACATACCTGTGGCTGGGCAAGGCCAAGGGTAGCGAGTTCGACAAGCTTGAACTGCTCGATCGCCTGCTGCCGCTGTACGGACAGATCTTCGCGCGGCTCGCCGCGCTCGGTGTCGAATGGGTGCAGATCGACGAACCGATTCTGGTGCTCGACTTGCCGCAAGCGTGGAAGAACGCGTTCGAGCGTGCCTACAACCAGATTCAGCGCGATCCACTGAAAAAGCTGGTTGCTACCTATTTCGGTGGGCTGGAAGAAAACCTCGGTCTGGCCGCCAACCTGCCGGTCGATGGACTGCACATTGACCTGGTGCGCGCGCCGGAACAGTACCCGACCATTCTCGATCGCCTGCCGGCCTACAAAGTGCTGTCGCTGGGAATGGTCAATGGCCGCAATGTCTGGCGCTGCGATCTGGAAAACGCCCTGGCGACCCTGCAACACGCCCATGAGCGCCTGGGTGAACGTCTATGGGTCGCGCCGTCCTGCTCGCTGCTGCACAGCCCGGTGGATCTGAGCCGCGAAGACAGTCTTGATGCCGAGCTGAAGAGCTGGCTGGCATTCGCGGTGCAAAAGTGCGAAGAAGTCGCGGTACTGGCGCACGCGGTCAAGGCGCCGGAAGCACCAAAAGTGCTGCGCGCATTGACGCAAAGCCGTTCGGTGCAGACCAGTCGCGCCGCGTCTCCGCGCATTCACAAACCGGCCGTGCAGGCCCGGGTGGCGGCGATCACCGCCAAGGACAGCCAGCGTCAGTCGCCGTTCGCCCAGCGTATCGCCAAGCAACGCGTCCGGCTGGACCTGCCGCTGTTCCCGACCACCACCATCGGTTCGTTCCCGCAGACTGCGTCGATCCGTCTGGCGCGGCAGTCGTTCAAGCAAGGCAAGCTGAGCGCGGCCGAATACACCGAAGCCATGCACAGCGAAATCCGCCATGCGGTGGACATCCAGGAACGGCTGGGCCTTGACGTGCTGGTACACGGTGAAGCCGAGCGCAATGACATGGTCGAGTACTTTGCCGAGCAACTGGATGGCTACGTATTCACCCGTTTTGGCTGGGTGCAGAGTTACGGCTCGCGTTGCGTGAAGCCGGCGGT
Organism: Pseudomonas monsensis; assembly: GCF_014268495.2. Classification (NCBI taxonomy): domain Bacteria; kingdom Pseudomonadati; phylum Pseudomonadota; class Gammaproteobacteria; order Pseudomonadales; family Pseudomonadaceae; genus Pseudomonas; species Pseudomonas monsensis. Next base: position 2,917,772 of record NZ_CP077087.1, read on the forward strand.
GATCTTCGGCGATCTCAGCCGTCCGCACGCCATGACTGTCGAATGGATCCGCTATGCGCAGGGTCTGACCGACAAAGTGATGAAGGGCATGCTGACCGGGCCTGTGACCATGTTGATGTGGTCGTTCCCTCGTGAAGATGTCAGCCGCGAAGTGCAGGCCCGGCAACTGGCGCTGGCGATCCGTGACGAAGTGGTCGATCTGCAAGCGGCCGGGATCAGGATCGTGCAGATCGACGAAGCGGCATTCCGCGAAGGCTTGCCGTTGCGTCAGGCACAGTGGCAGCAGTATCTGGACTGGGCGAGCGAGGTGTTCCGCCTGTGCGCTGGCGGGGTGCACGACGAAACCCAGATTCACACGCACATGTGCTACAGCGAGTTCAACGATGTGATCGAGTCCATCGCGGCGATGGATGCGGATGTGATCACCATCGAGACGTCACGTTCGGACATGGAACTGCTCGACGCCTTCGAAGCCTTCGCCTACCCGAACGACATCGGCCCGGGCGTCTACGATATCCACTCGCCACGGATTCCGCAGGTCGCGGAAATGGCCGGTCTGCTGCGCAAGGCGGCCCGGCGCATCCCGGCCGAGCGCCTGTGGGTCAACCCGGACTGCGGCCTGAAAACCCGCGGCTGGCCGGAGACCGAAGCGGCGCTGGTGCATATGGTCGCGGCGGCGCGGCAGTTGCGCAAAGAGCTGGCGTAACGCTTGGGCCGCATGAAACACAGCCGTTGTGGAGCGGGCTGTGTTTTATGAATGAAATCGCAGGATCTGCGCACCATCGAACGGGTCTGTCAGGTAGTGCGCCTTGACCCCGAACGTTTCCTGTAGCCGCTGCGGCGTCAGCACTTCCAGCGGCTTGCCCAGAGCCACCAGCCGGCCGCGTTCCAGCACCGCCAGCCGATCGCATTTCAACGCCTGATTGAGGTCATGCAATGCAATCAGTGTGGTCACCGGCAACGCCTGCACCACGTTGAGGATCGTCAATTGATGCTGGATGTCGAGGTGGTTGGCCGGTTCGTCCAGCAGCAGGATTTGCGGGCGCTGGGCCAACGCTCGGGCAATGTGCACGCGCTGGCGTTCACCGCCTGACAAGTGACGCCAGACACGCGTGCGCAGGTGCAGCGCATCGACGTCGATCAACGCCTGTTCAACGATGGCGTCGTCCACCTGCGACCACGGCTGCAGCGCTGAAAGCCACGGTGTGCGCCCCAGTGCAACGGCGTCGAATACGCGGATGCCGTCGTCGGTGTCGGCCTGTTGTTCGACCACCGCCAGTTTTTGCGCAATGCTGCGCCGGGGCATTTTCCCGAGGGGCTGGCCTTCGAGCAGAACCTCGCCAACGCTCGGCTCGCGCAATCCGGCAAGCAGTTTCAACAGAGTGGATTTGCCCGAGCCATTGGGCCCGACGATGCCGAGGGTCTCGCTGCGCTGGACCTCCAGGCAGACACCGTCAAGCAACTCGGCGCCGCGCACCTTGAACGTCAGCCCGGAACAACTCAACACCGGGTTCATCGAGCCGATCTCCGGCCAATCAGGATGAGCGCAAACACCGGCGCGCCGACCAGCGCGGTAATCACACCGACCGGAATCACCTGACCCTTGATCAGGGTGCGCGACAGCACGTCGGCGGCAATCAGAAACACCGCGCCCCCCAATGCGCTGGCCGGCAGCAGACGGGCATGCCCGGTGCCGAGCAACAGACGCGCCGCATGGGGAATCACCAGGCCGACAAAACCGATCGAACCGACAATCGACACCATCACCGCCGTTACCAGCGCCGCGCAACCGATCAGCACAATCTGCACCCGCCGCACCGGTATGCCGAGGGACGCCGCCGAATCCGCGCCAAAGGTAAATGCATCCAGCGCGCGCCGATGCCACAGGCACACCAGCAAGCCGAACAGGGCCACCGGCACCGCCAGCCACACCGACGGCCAGCGCACGCCGCCGAGATTACCGAGCAGCCAGAACATGATGCCGCGCGCCTGCTCGGAACTCGCCGAACGGGTAATCAGAAACGCGGTGAGCGCATTGAACAGCTGCGAGCCGGCGATCCCCGCGAGAATGATCTGCCCGGTGCCGTTGGCCGAACCGCTGACACGGGCCAGCAGAATGACCAGCACGAACGCCGTTACCGCGCCGGCAAAAGCTCCGGCGGACAGCGAAATCGCCCCGGCGCCAATCCCGAGCAGCGCCACCATCACCGCGCCGGTCGAGGCCCCGGCGGAGATGCCGAGCAAATAGGGATCGGCCAGCGGATTGCGCAGCAGCGACTGCAAAATCACCCCGCACGTCGCCAGACCGGCACCGCACGCGGCGGCGACCAGGGCGCGGGTCAGGCGGTAGTTCCAGACAATGCCTTCGTCGATCGGGTCGAGCGCATGCCCGGCGGTCCACAGCTTGTTGGCCAGCACTTTTAGCACCACGTCCGGAGCAATCGACGTCTCTCCGATGGCGACCCCCGCGAGCACGGCGATCAACAGTGTCGTCAGGGCCAGTAGTGCGCGGATCAGGCTTTTATTCATTGCGACAGGTCATAGCCGTTGAGGGCCGTGGCCAGTTGCTCGATGCCATCGAACGTGCGCAGGCTGGCCTGCATGGCCAGGGCGTCGAGAATGATGATGCGGTTGTTTTTCACCGCGTCCATGTTGCGGGTCACCGGGTCGCTGCGCAGGAAGGCGAGTTTCTTCTGATAGTCGTCAGCGGGGAAGCGCCGGCGATCCATGCGTGCGATGACGATGAAGGTCGGGTTGGCCTTGGCGATGGTTTCCCAGCCGACCGTCGGCCACTCTTCATCGGATTGCACCACGTTGCGCACGCCGAGGGTACTCAGCATGAAATCGGGAATGCCTTTGTGTCCGGCCACGAAGGGCTCGATGTCCATCTGCGCACTGGAGAACCAGACCACGGCACTTGCGTCTTTCAATTGTTTGCCCTGAGCCGTGGCGACTGATCGGGCGAGGCTGGCCTTGAGTTGTTCATTGAGCTGCTGGCCGCGGTCCTGCACATCGAAGATTTGCGCCAGTTGGCTCACGCTCTTGTAAATCGTGTCGATGCGAAACGGCGCCAGCCGGGTACCGTCGGCGCCGACGAGGTTGTCCTTGGCTTCGCAATCGGAGGGCAGCAGGTACGTCGGAATCTTCAGCTCGTGAAACTGCTCGCGCGTGCCCACCGCACCTTGTGGGCCGACCATCCATTCCAGCTCCACGGCGACCAGTTCCGGGCGCTTGCCGATCACCGCTTCGAAACTCGGCTCGTTATCGGCCAGGCGTTCGATCTTGTCGTTCTGCGCCTTGTACGTGGCCAGCACGTCGTTGAACCACAGCGAGGTGCCGACCACTTTGTCGCCCAGGCCCAGGGCGTAAAGCATTTCGGTGCCAGCCTGGCCGATGGTGACGGTGCGCGTGGGGGCGTGCTGGAAGGTCAGGGTGCTGCCGCAGTTCTCGACGGTCAGTGGATAGGTCGTCGGCGCTGCATGGGCGAGCGCGCAAAGACTCAGGCCGGTGAGCAGGATGGCAACGCGGGGCAGCAGCATGGGCAGTCTCCAGGGGAACCGTACGCAAGGCGGGGAGAGTACGGTCTGGAAACACACCAGCGAACGCAGTCATGGCAACAGCGCAAGGCTGCTGATCAAACGAAGACGCGCACGGCACGATGTCCTTCCCGGACACCCCGCCGGTTAGTAGTCACTGTGCCGGCAGGTCTCCTGACTGATGCGTCATCGCCCGTGCTCCGGCCTTCCCGGGTTCACCCAGTGGCAGTCGTGGAGCAGGCTCAGCACCTACAGTTGCGGGGGCAGTTCCGAACGATGCGCTGACGCACCTCGGATTCCCTATTAATTCCGTATGGAAACCGGCGGCGGCATGGTAGTCGATCGAGCCGCTTTAGGGGAGACGAATCTGCCGGAGGGGAATTAATGCTTGCTCATCAAACCGTGCAGTACGCCCAGGCGCAGGCCGGGTTCGGACGGCACCATCTGCGAAATGCCGAACACCTTGAACGCCGCCAGCATCAACACCAGGCCACCGGGCAGAATGCTCTGGCGGTGCGCTTGCAGGCCGGCGAGTTTCAGTTGCTGGACGTTCTTCACTTTCAGCAGCAGTAACGACAGGCGCAACAGCCCACCGTAGGTAATGCCGTCGTGGCCGAAGTCGTTCAGGCGATTGGCCTTGAGCACCTTGGCGAGCATGCGCGCGGTGCCGGATGAGCCAATGGTTTGCTGCCAGCCTTGCGCGCGATAGCGGCGGGCGACTTTTTCAAATTGCAGGATGGCGACGCGCTCGGCTTCTTGCAAGGCACCGGGGGTAATGCGCCCATCGGGAAAATAGCGCGCGCCCAGCGTGCCGCTGCCGATGGCAATGCTTTCAGTCAGCAACGGTTGCGAGCCTTGGCCGAGGATCAGTTCGGTGGAACCGCCACCGATATCGACCACCAGACGCATGTCGTCAGCAGTCGGCAGTGCATGCGCCACGCCGGCATACACCAGCCGAGCCTCTTCATGTCCGGAAATGACGTCGATGTCAAAGCCCAGATGCCGCTCGGCGCTGGCGAGAAACAGTTGTGCATTGTCGGCTTCGCGCACGGCGCTGGTGGCCACCGCACGCACCCGACCCGCTTCGAACCCCCGCAGCTTTTTGCCGAACCGCGCCAACGCCTGCCAGCCGCGATCCAGCGCCAGGGTGTCCAGCGCGCCACCGTCAAACCCCTCGGCCAGGCGCACCGGTTCGCGCAAGGTTTTCACCTCCTGAATCATGAAGCCTTTGCGGCTGCGGACCGACTGGCCGATCATCATGCGAAATGCATTCGAACCCAGGTCGATGGCGGCAAACAGCGAGGCGTCTTCTTTCATGGGAGTCCTTGCAAAACGTCCGTCTCAAGGCTCAAGACGGTTTGCGAGGATTCTGCCGTGAAGTTGATGACATCCTGATGACGGCAGCGGGGCGGTTCAATGAATGTGTGTCTGTCATGACACTGTCATTATCCGGCGTCTATGCTGAGCCCAATACATCGCGTGTTCTTAAAGTTTTTGCTGCCTCTTTTGGCAGCTTTTTTTTGCCTGCGATTTGCCGCGCTACGTCCTGCAGATTGTGTGCGTTTGCAATTTCGCGTAAGGCTTGGCTAATATACGATCCATATACACAACGTATCGGATTCATATATGGGCATCGTAAAGATTTCTGAGGACATGCACGAGAACCTGCGCATCTCCAGCAATGCACTCAGCCGCTCGATCAACGCGCAGGCCGAGCACTGGATGCGCATCGGCATGCTCGCCGAGCTGCACCCCAACCTCGACCACAGCGCCATTTGCCGCTTGCTGATTCGCGCCGAACAGAACGGCGGGCTGGATCTGCAACAACTGACTCAGGAAGCCGTCAGCGCATGAGAAACCAGATCAAGATCAACACGCCCGCCGAGATCGCGCAATCACGCGCCGCCGGTCAACTCGCCGCTGAAGTACTGGCGATGCTGGTGCCGCATGTAAAGGCCGGTGTGACCACCGACGAACTGGATCGGCTGTGCAACGACTACATCGTCAATGTGCAGAAAGCGGTTCCGGCCAACGTCGGTTATCACGGTTTCCCGAAAACCGTCTGCGCTTCGGTCAACGACGTGGTGTGCCACGGTATTCCCTCGGGTACGCCGTTGCAGAATGGCGACATCGTCAACCTCGACATCGCGGTGATCAAGGACGGCTGGTTCGGTGATACCAGCCGCATGTACGTGGTCGGCGAGGCGACGCCTGAGGCGCAGCACCTGATCAACACCACCTACGAGGCCATGTGCGCGGGTATTCGGGTGGTCAAGCCGGGCGCCACATTGGGCGATATCGGCCATGCGATTCAGAGTCTGGCGGAGAGGGAAGGCTTCAGCGTGGTGCGCGAGTACTGCGGCCACGGGATCGGCAAGGTCTATCACGATGAGCCGCAGATTCTGCATTACGGTTTTCCCAATCAGGGCATGAAGCTTAAGGCGGGGATGATTTTTACCGTAGAGCCGATGCTCAATGCCGGCAAGCGCCATGTGAAGAACATGCCAGATGGCTGGACCGTGCTGACCAAGGATGGCTCGTTGTCGGCGCAGTGGGAGCACATGGTGGCGGTGACGGAGACGGGGTTTGAAATCCTCACGGCGTGGCCGGATGAGATTGAAGGCTACCGCGCCATCGTCTGATACCGCGTCGACTGTTTCCCTCACCCTGGCCCTCTCCCGGAGGGAGAGGGGACTGACCGGGTTGTTTGGACAAGTTACGCCGACCTGAGAGTGCTGCGTCGAACTCAGGTTTGAACAGCATGAAGATTGGCTCCCTCTCCCTGAGGGAGAGGGACTGATTGAGGTGTTCTTTCGAGGGACGCCGACTTGGGATACCGAGTCGAACCCGGATTTTGAACAGCACGGAGATCGGCTCCCTTTCCCCCTCGCCCCCCCCTGGGGGGGAGGGCTGGGGTTGATCTGGTCAAACGATCCTGGACACAGTTATAGGGTTTTATCCCTTTTCATGCCGCCAGGGCTTCCATGTCTACCGGAGTTCGGTAGCCGTTGTGACTGTGTAGCCTGATCCGATTGTAATAGTGGGTCAGGTAGCGCAGCACATCGCTACTGGCTTCATCTTCGTTTCGATAACCGACCTTGGGTATCCATTCAGATTTCAAACTGCCAAAGAAACGTTCCATCGGAGCGTTATCCCAGCAGTTTCCTCGTCGACTCATGCTTTGTTTTATTCGCATCTCCGACAGCGTTTCTCGGAACATTTTGCTGCTGTAATGACAACCCTGATCCGAATGGAACATCAAGTTTTCAGGGCGTCCTCGCGACTCGAAAGCCATCCTCAACGCTTTACAGGTCAGAGCCGAATCGGGACTTCTGGATATCGCCCAACCGACGACGCGTCGGGCATGCAGGTCTAGTACCGCAGCCAGATAAACCCAGTAAGTACCGGCCCAAATGTAAGTCACATCGCCACACCACACTTGATTGGGCGCCTCAACGTTGAATTTACGCTCCAAATGATTGGGGGCGTATTGAGCCTCTGCGCCGCTAGGTTTGTAACGATGTCTGCGTCGTTGCTGGCTCTTCAATCCGATCTCGAGCATCAGGCTACGAGCCATGTAACGACCTACCGACTCCTTTTCGTTACACAACGCCTTTGACAGGCTGCGCGCGCCCATTGAACCGCGACTTTGCTTATGTAATTCAGCAGCCTTGATCTTGAGGCGCTCGCGCTCGGCATCCACTTTTGTCCGCTGTTTCAGACGCTCGTAATAACTGCTGCGGTTGATACCAAACACGCCACACAACTCGGATCTTGGATATTGCTCGCTTAATTCCTCGACCAGCCTTACTGATCGAGGGAATCCGACATCAAGAGAGCCGTAGCCTTTTTTAAGATTTCCTTCTCTCGCTCAATCCGTCGGATTTTTGCTTCCAGTTCTTGGATGCGTTGTTGGTCAGGAGTCATGGCCTTGGACTTCTCAGGCGTCTTACCGTTGCGCTCAGCTCGCAACTGCTCAACCCAGCGACGCAGTGCTGTAGGTCCGACGCCCATTGCTTCGCAGGCTTCACTCACCGAATAGTCTTTATCCAAAACCAGGCAAGCCGCATCCCGTTTGAAATCTGTCGAAAAATATCGTCTAGTCAAATGCCACCTCTTCGCTGGGCGTAGATTACCGCCCTTTAAGGGTGTCCAGAATCATTAAGCCAGATCAGGTGAGGGGGTAAATCCCACAGGCAACACGCTATCAGTGGGCGCCGGCCGCTTTGTTCAGGTCACTTTCGGTCCATTCGGTGTAGACGCAGGCATCAGCGGTGGCCCAGCGCACCCGCACCGGGTCGCCAGCCTTGAGCGGCATGCCCGCCGCCGATAACGCTTTCACCGTCATCGACGTCCCGCCCGAAGTGACCACGCTGCAAGTCTGGCTCTCCCCGAGGAACAGCACTTCCACGACCTTCGCTGACACTTCGTTCCAGCCCGCCGGCAGCGGCTCATCGCTCGCCTGCTGCACGCTCAGTGCCAAGGCTTTCTCCGGCCGCACCATCAGCAACACATCCTGATCCGTGTGCAACCCGGTTGTCAGTCGAATCGACAACGATTGCCCCTCAAAACTCGCTGCTGCATTGCCTTGCGCCTTGAGCTTGAGGAAGTTCGAATTACCGAGAAACGACGCGACAAACGCATTCGGCGGGTTCTGATACAGGTCATAACCGCTGCCCAGCCCGACAATCTTGCCGTGACTGAAAATCGCGATGCGTTGCGACAAACGCATGGCTTCTTCCTGATCGTGGGTCACGTAGACGATGGTGATGCCCAGGCGCCGATGCAGCTGACGCAGTTCATCCTGCAAATCCTCACGCAGTTTTTTGTCCAGTGCACCGAGCGGTTCGTCCATCAACAGGATGCGTGGCTCGTAAACCAGCGCCCGGGCGATGGCGACCCGTTGCTGCTGGCCGCCAGACAGTTGCGAAGGGCGGCGATGGGCGAACTGTTCCAGTTGCACCAGTTTGAGCATCGCGTCGACACGCTTGTCACGTTCGGCGGCGGCGAGTTTGCGGATCGCCAGCGGGAAGGCGATGTTGTCGCGCACCGACAGATGCGGGAACAGCGAATAGCGCTGGAACACCATGCCGATGTCGCGCTTGTGCGGCGGCACGTTGACCAGCGACTGACCGTTGACCAGGATCTCGCCACTGCTCGGTGTTTCGAAACCGGCGAGCATCGACAGCGTGGTGCTTTTGCCCGAGCCGCTGGAGCCGAGAAAGGTCAGGAACTCGCCGTCCTTGATGTCCAGCGAGATGTTGTCCACGGCGGCAAAGTCACCGTAGTGCTTGTTCAGGTTACGCAGGCTGACCAGGGGTTTGTCGTTCTGCTGGGATGCGTCTTTGATCACGGCACTCATGTCGTACTCCTGGGCGCTCAGGCGCTGATTTCGTTGCGCCGGCGCAGGGCGGCGGCGATCACCATGACCAACACCGACAGGCCGATCAGCAGCGTCGAAGCGACGGCGATCACGGGGGTCAGGTCCTGGCGCAAAGTGGTCCACATTTTCACGGGAAGGGTTTGCAGGGTGGGGCTGGCCATCATCACGCTGAGCACCACTTCGTCCCACGAAACGAGGAAGGCGAAGAGGGCGCCGGCGACCATTCCCGGACGGATCGCCGGGAACGTCACCTTGAACACTGCTTGCAGGCGCGAGGCACCGCAGATCACCGCGGCGTCTTCAATCGACTGATCGAACAGCTTGAGCGAGTTGATGATCGAGATGATGGTAAATGGCAGCGCGACGATCACATGGCTGACGACGAAAGCGAACATCGTCCCTGTGTAACCGAGCTTGAGAAACAGCGCGTATACCGCCACGGCGATGATCACCAGCGGCACGATCATCGGCAGGGTGAACAGGCCGTAGAGCATTTCCCGGCCAGGAAAACGCCCGCGTACCAGCGCAAACGCGGTCGGCAAACCGAGGGCCACCGCGCAGATCGTGGTCAGCACGGCCACCTTGAGGCTGGCCGCCGCGGCGTTCATCCAGTCGGCGTTGGAGAAGAACTGGCCGTACCATTTCAGCGTCCAGCCCGGCGGTGGGAACACCAGCCACTGCGAGGAACCAAACGACAGCAGGACAATGAACACGATCGGCAACAGCAGGAACAGACCGATCAGTCCGGTGGTTGCGTACAAGCCGAAACGCATCCGCCGGCTCATGGCATTGGGAGTCAGGAGCATCTCGGCTTACCTCGCGTTGCTGGCGCCAACCGGGGACTCCGGCTGAAGCTTCAGGTAGAAGTAGAACAGCACCAGGGTGATCGCGATCAGCAATGCGGCGCCGGCACTGGCCAGGCCCCAGTTGAGGAACGATTGCACCTGCTGAATGATGAACTCCGGCAGCATCATGTTCTGCGCCCCGCCGAGCAGCGCCGGGGTGACGTAGTAGCCGAGCGACATCACGAACACCATCAACCCGCCAGACGCCAGGCCCGGCCGACACAGCGGCAGGAACACCCGGAAGAAGTTGGTCCACGGGCTGGCGCCGCAGATCGAGCCGGCCTGCAGGATCATCGGGTCGATGGCCTGCATGGTTGCCTGCAACGGCAGGACGATGAACGGGATCATGATGTAGCTCATGCCGATCACCACGCCGGTCAGGTTGTGCACCATTTCCAACGGCTGATCGATGATGCCCATGGCCATGAGCGCCTTATTGATCACCCCCGAGGCTTGCAGCAGCACCAGCCACGAATAGGTGCGGGCGAGCAGGCTGGTCCACATCGACAGCAGCACGATGTTGAGGATCCAGCGCCCCCAACCGCGTGGCACCAAAGTGATCGCCCAGGCCAGCGGAAAGCCGAGCAACAGGCTGAAAATCGTCACCAGTCCGGCCACCGAGAAGGTGTTGAGCAGCACCCTGGCGTACGCCGAGTTGGCGAACAGTTGTTCATAGTTGCCAAGGCCCGGGGTCGGTTCGAGCACGCCGCGCAACAGCAGGCCAATCAACGGCGCGAGAAAGAACAGGCCGAGGAACAGCAGTGCCGGCACGAGGTTGCCGGCGCCGCGCCAGCGTTGTTTGAGGGACGGGGCTTGCGCCATTGCACTCGCCTTGCCTGTGGCCGGACCGGCAGCGCTCGCGGCGCTCCCGGTGGCAGTGGAGGGACGGGACGCAGTGGCCGCCATTTTCATTTGACCAGCCATTCGTTCCACCGTGTCGCGATGGCTTGACCGTTCTTGGCCCAGTACGCGAAATCAAGAGTGATCTGATCCTTAGCGTAGGCAGTCGGCAGGTTCGGGGCCAGCACCGAGTCCAGGCGCGCCACGCTGTCGACGTTGACCGGGGCGTAGGCGGTCAGGTTGGAGAAGTCGGCCTGGCCTTTGGCGCTGCTGGCGGTGGCCAGGAACTTCATCGCCGCGTCCTTGTTTTTCGAGCCCTTTGGAATCACCAGAATGTCGGCCATGACCAGGTTCTGCTTCCAGCTCACGCCGACTGGCGCGCCGTCTTCCTGCAGGGCGTGGATCCGACCGTTCCAGAACTGGCCCATGCTCGCTTCACCGGAGGCCAGCAGTTGCTGCGACTGCGCGCCGCCGCCCCACCAGACGATGTCTTTCTTGATGGTGTCGAGTTTCTTGAAGGCGCGATCCAGATCCAGCGGGTAGAGCTTGTCAGCCGGCACGCCGTCGGCCAGCAGCGCCAGTTCGAGCACGCCGGGGCTTGGCCATTTGTACAGGGCGCGTTTGCCGGGGTAGGTCTTGGTGTCGAACAGGGCGCTCCAGTCCTGGGGCTTGTTGGCGCCGAGTTTGCCCTCGTTGTAGCCGAGGACGAAGGAGAAGAAGAACGAGCCGACGCCGTAATCACTGACGAAACGCGGGTCGATCTTGTCGCGCTGGATGACTTTGAAATCGAGGGGTTCGAGCAGGCCTTCAGCCGCTGCGCGCAGGGCGAAGTCGGCTTCGACATCGACCACATCCCACTGCACGTTGCCGCTTTCGACCATGGCCTTGAGTTTGCCGTAGTCGGTCGGACCGTCCTGCACCACGGTGATGCCGCTGGCCTTGCTGAACGGATCGGCCCACGCCTGTTTCTGCGCATCCTGGGTGCTACCGCCCCAGCTGACAAAGTTCACACTCTCGGCGGCCATCGCGGCCTGGCCGGTCACGCTCAGCAGTCCCGCAAAAAGAATTGCGGTTGCAGCTTTGTTCAACACCATTTTTACGCCCTCATTGTTGTGTTTTTGAGCGGGCTTGCGTTGTTGCCCGCCTGTCGGGAGCAGTAGACGGGCGGTTTTTCAGGTCGTCCGGTCTATGGAATATCATATTATGGTATTCCAAACTTTGTGCAAGCACTTTGCCTTACCGGTTATCTGTTGATTATGGATTTTTGGATGTGCTCGGCATGAGATGAAGGGTGCACTGCAGATCCAGCCCCTCACCCCAGCCCTCTCCCAATGGGAGAGGGGAAAGGGGGCCGATCTTTGTGTTGTTCAAAACCTGAGTTCGGCTCGGTATCTCAGGTCGATGGATAACGGGCCAACAACTCGGTCGGCTCCCTCTCCCTCGGGGAGAGGGCTGGGGTGAGGGCCGCTTCACTCAGTGAACGGAATACTCTCGACCACTTCCAGGTCATACCCCGTCAACCCCGCATACTTCAGCGGCGGCCCAAGATGCCGCAGCTTGCCAACCCCAAGGTTCTGCAGAATCTGCGCCCCGGTGCCCACCTCCGAATAGATCCGCGATTGCGAACGACTGAACTGTCGCGGCGGCTGAGTCAGTTGTGGCACGCGCTCGAGCAACGCCTGCGACGATTCGTGATTGGCCAGCACCACCACAACCCCATGACCTTCAGCCGCGACCCGTTGCAGTGCCGCCCACAGCGTCCAGTTGCTCGGCCCGCTGTATTCGGCGCCGACCAGATCGCGCAGTGGGTCGATCACATGCACGCGCACCAGCGTCGGCTCTTCACGGCGCAGATCGCCCATGACCATCGCCATGTGCACGCCACCCTCAATGCGATCCTCAAAGGTGATCAGGCGGAAGGTGCCATGCACGGTGGGCAACTCACGTTCGCCGATGCGTTCGATGGTGTGCTCGGTGCTCAGGCGGTAGTGGATCAGGTCGGCGATGGTGCCGATCTTGATCCCGTGCTTGCGCGCGAACACTTCCAGGTCCGGGCGGCGGGCCATGGTGCCGTCGTCGTTCATCACCTCGACGATCACCGAGGCCGGGGTGAAACCGGCGAGGCGTGCCAGGTCGCAACCGGCTTCGGTGTGGCCGGCGCGGGTCAGCACGCCACCTTCCTTGGCGCGCAGCGGGAAGATGTGGCCGGGTTGCACCAGGTCTTCGGCACGGGCGTCTTTGGCCACAGCGGCCGCGACCGTACGCGCGCGATCAGCGGCGGAGATGCCGGTGGTGACGCCAATCGCCGCTTCAATCGACACGGTGAACGCAGTGCTGAACACGCTGCCGTTGGCAGGCACCATTTGTTCCAGGCCCAGGCGTTGGCAATGCTCGTCGGTCAGCGTCAGGCAGATCAGCCCGCGCGCTTCGCGGGCCATGAAGCTGATCGCTTCGGGCGTGCAGCAGTCGGCGGCCAGCAGCAGGTCGCCTTCGTTTTCCCGATCTTCGTCATCGACCAGCAAGACCATTTTGCCGAGACGATACTCTTCGATGATTTCTTCGATGCTGTTGAAGGCCATGCTGGACTCTCAGGGTTCGTTGGAAATATATTGGTATACCATAATACAAAATCAACAAAGAGGTCACTATGAAGGCGTACTGGATTGCCCACGTGGATGTCGCCGATGCCGAGTACTACAGCCAATACACCCAGCGTGCGCCGCAGGCGTTCGCCGAGTTCGGTGCAAAGTTTTTAGCCCGGGGCGGGCGCAGCGAAGCGCTGGAGGGCAGGCCTACCCCTCAGCGTAGCGTGGTGATCGAGTTCGAGAGCTACGAGCAGGCGCTGGCGTGCTACCACTCGGCGGCGTATCAGGAGGCGAAACGTTATCGCGAGGAATGGGCGAGGGCGGAAATCATCATCGTCGAAGGCATCGCCCCACTCTAAGCAACACCACACCCCCTGTAGATACTCTGTTCGCGATAGCTTTTTATCAGTCAACATTTCCACCGACTGACACAGCGCAATCGCGAGCAGGCTCGCTCCTGCAAAGAACAGGCTGCGTGATCAGCGGATGAAGTGGATCTTGCCGCTGTCATCATTGCCCATGTAGATGCCATACACCCCGGCCTGACGCTCCTCGATATAACGCTCGAGGATCTGCCGGATCGCCGGGTAGTAGATCTGCTCCCACGGGATGTCTTCGGGGGCGAAGAATTTGTAGTCAAGGGTTTCCGGCCCGTACTGCCCGGTGATCTCCAGCGCGATGGCGCGGAAGATGATGTACACCTCGCTGATCGTCGGCACGCTGAAAATCGAGTACGGCGAGATGATTTCCGCACGCACGCCGCTTTCTTCCCAGACTTCGCGCAGCGCCGCCTGTTCGGTGGTTTCGCCGCTTTCCATGAAGCCGGCCGGCAGCGTCCAGGTGCCCGGGCGCGGCGGGATCGCCCGTTGGCACAAGAGGTATTTGCCGTCCTGCTCGATGATGCAGCCGGCGATGATCTTCGGATTGACGTAGTGGATGTAGCCGCAGGCGCGGCACATCAGGCGCTCGTGCGTATCGCCCGGCGGCACCTGCTGACCGAGGTCAGGGCCACCGCATTTCGGGCAAAAGCTCGGGCTGAACATATCAGTGCCCTATACGCGGTTCTTTCAGCGCGATCGGCAGGGTGATGTTCGGCGTGGCGCCGGTTTCTTCCTGTTTGCGCTTGAGGTAGTCGAGGGCCACGGCTGCGGCGGCGCGTACGTGATCGACACAAGCCTGGTGCGCCGCCAGCGGATCGCCGCTCTTGATCGCCTCGACCATTTTTTCCATTTCGTGGTTACTCGCGCCGCGCCGGTTTTCCTGGGACACCGACGTCGCGCGCAGGTAGCTGATGCGCGCCTGCAACTGGCGCAGCTGCGTGGCTGCAACATGGTTGCCCGAGCCTTCGAGCAGCACGTCGTAGAAGCCCTGCACCGAGTCGATCACCTGTTGCAGTTCGCCGTCCTTGAGCGCCTTGCGGTTGTCGTCGAGGGCTTTTTCCAGGGCCTTGATGTCCTTGGCCTTGGCGCGCAGGGTGAACAGCTGGACGATCAGGCCTTCAAGCACACAGCGCAGCTCATAGATGTCGACCGCATCGGCCAGAGTGATGATCGCCACCCGTGGGCCCTTGGCATCGGCGAATTCCACCAGGCCTTCGGATTCGAGGTGACGCAAGGCTTCACGCACCGACGTGCGGCTGACACCGAGGCGGTCGCACAGATCGCGCTCCACCAGACGATCCCCTGGCATGAGCTGGAAATTCATGATCGCGCTACGCAGTTTATCCAGCACGATTTCGCGCAGGGTAACGGGGTTGCGATTGACCTTGAAGCTGTCGTCGAGTGGCTGGCGTTTCATGGGGTCCGCTCTTTAAGTTGGCTGTCCATGCCAGACGGGCATCTAAACAGCCGAGGGGTTAACTGGAGGCCTCGGCGTCGGCTTCGGCGAAGGCTTCACGGGCGAGCCGGAAACTGTCCACGGCTGCCGGGACGCCGCAATAAATACCGACCTGAAGCAGAATTTCGCGTATTTGCTCACGACTCAGGCCGTTACGCAAGGCGCCGCGCACATGCAGCTTGAGTTCATGCGGACGGTTCAGCGCCGAGATCATCGCCAGGTTGATCATGCTGCGCTCCTGGAGCGACAAGCCCTCGCGACCCCAGACATGGCCCCAGCAGTATTCAGTGACCATTTCCTGCAACGGACGGGTGAAGTCGTCGGCGTTCTCTATTGAACGCTGTACATAAGCTTCGCCGAGCACCTCAGTGCGGATTTTCAGGCCTTTTTCGTACTTTTCGTTATTCATATTCTTTGCCTCGCCTCAGTCCCTGTGGGAGCTGGCTTGCCAGCGATGGCGGACTATCAGCCAACATCAATGTTGAATGTTAAGCCCTCATCGCTGGCAAGCCAGCTCCCACAGGGTTGTGCATTGTTGTCTCAGGCCAGGGTCGGCAGGGGGCCGAGCTTGCCTTTGTGGTAGATCATCGGCGTTACCGGTTGCGCCGGCAGGATCAGGTGTTTCACCGCGCCAACGATGATCGCGTGGTCACCACCGTCGTACTCGCGCCACAATTCGCACTCGATGATCGCCGTGGCCTTGGCGAGGATCGGGTTACCGAGTTCGCTAAGGTGCCACTCGATGTTCTTGGCCTTGTCCTTGCCTTTTCCGGCGAAGGCGTAGGCCTCGGCGGTCTGGTCGGCGGACAGCAAGTGGATCGCGAATTTCTTGCTGTCGCGCAGCACCGGGTAGGTGTCGGAGGCGTAGTTGGGGCAGAACAGCACCAGTGCCGGATCAATCGACAGCGCACTGAAGGCGCTGGCGGTGATGCCGACGATGCCGCCGTCCGGGTCGAGGGTGGTGACCACCGTGACCCCGGACGGGAACGAGCTCATCACGTCTTTGTAAATGCCGGGTTCGATCATGTCGCGGTACTCCTAGCGCATCACAAACGGATCAGGCATCGGCGCCTGAGAGAGGTTGATCCACACCGTTTTCAGTTCGGTGTAGGCCAGCACCGAGTCGATGCCGCTTTCGCGTCCATAGCCACTGTTCTTGAAGCCGCCGATCGGTGCCATCGCCGACACCGCGCGGTAGGTGTTGACCCAGATGATCCCCGAGCGCACGTCGCGGGCGAGGCGATGGGCGCGGCCCAGGTCGCGGGTCCAGATGCCGGCGGCAAGGCCAAACTGCGAGTCGTTGGCGATCGCCAGTGCTTCGGCTTCATCTTTGAAGCGAATCACCGAAGCCACTGGGCCGAAGACTTCTTCCTGCATGATCTTCATTGAGTTGCGGTCGCACTCGAACAACGTCGGCTCGTAGAACCAGCCCTCGCCGAGATCGCTCGGACGCTTGCCGCCGGTACGCAACCGCGCGCCCTCGGCGATGGCATCGGCGACCAGACCTTCGACCACCGCCAGTTGCTGCGCGGTGGCCATCGGGCCCATCTCGCTGTTGTCCTCTTGCGGGTTGCCGATGCGAATGCGTTGGGCGCGTTCAACCAGTCGGTTGACGAACTCGTCGTAGATTTCGTCCTGCACCAACAGGCGCGAACCCGACACGCAACTCTGCCCCGACGCCGCGTAGATCCCGGCAATCGCGCCGTTGATCGCGCTGTCCAGATCGGCGTCGGCGAAGATGATGTTCGGTGACTTGCCGCCCAGTTCCAGCGACAGCTTGGCAAAGTTTTCGGCGCTGCTGCGCACCACATGCCGGGCCGTGGCCGCGCCGCCGGTGAAGGCGATTTTGCGGATCAGCGGATGGCGGGTGAGGGCGGCGCCGGTGCTCGGGCCGTAACCGGTGACGACGTTGACCACGCCCGGCGGAATTCCGGCTTCGAGGGCCAGGCGTGCCAGCTCGAGGATGGTCGCCGAAGCATGTTCGGACGGCTTGATCACGATGGTGTTGCCGGCGGCGAGGGCCGGAGCCAGTTTGATCGCGGTCAGGTACAGCGGGCTGTTCCACGGAATGATCGCCGCGACTACGCCCATGGCTTCGTGCACGGTGTAGGCGAACAGATCCGGCTTATCCAGCGGCAGGGTGCCGCCTTCGAGCTTGTCGGCCAGACCGGCGGTGTAGTGGAAGAACTCCGGCAGATAGCCGACCTGGCCACGGGTTTCGCGGATCAGCTTGCCGTTGTCGCGGCTTTCCAGCTGCGCCAGTTGTTCCTTGTTCTCGGCGATCAAATCACCGAGACGCCGTAGCAGTTTGCCGCGTGCGGTGGCGGTGAGGCCGCGCCAGGCCGGGCTGTCGAAGGCCGTCTGCGCTGCTTGCACGGCGCGTTCGACGTCCGCTTCATCAGCGTCGGGCAGTTCGGCCCAGGCTTGCGCGCAAGCAGGGTTAAGGCTTTCGAAAGTCTTGCCGGAGAGGGCGTCGACCCATTCTCCGCCGATGCACATCTGGAAGCGTGCGAGTGTCATGCAACGATCCCCTTTATATGGTTTTGTCGGGCGTGTGCGTATTCGAGAAATTCCAGCAGCGTCTGGTTGACCAGGCGCGGCGACTCTACCGGCATCATATGCCGTTGCTCGGCCAGCACCGCAACCTTCGCACCGGGGATGCGTCGGGCCAGTTGCTCGGCCATTTCCGGGGTCGAACCCGGATCGAGCTCGCCAGTGGCGATCAGCGTCGGCGCCTGAATGCTGCCCAGGTCGTCGGCGCGGTACATGTCTTGGGTGGCGAACAGTTCGTAGGTGGTCAGGTAGCCTTGCGGATCATTGCCGGCCAGGGTCTGGCGGATCGCTGCGATCTGCGCCGGGTTGGCCGCTTGATATTCGCGGCTGAACCAACGCGACAGCGCCGCTTCGGCGTTGGCGTCGGGACCATGTTCGGCCGCTTGCGCGGTGCGCGCGATCACGCCGGCACGCTGTTCTTCGCTGCGGTTGAACACGCTGTTCAACACCACCAGGCTTTGCAGGCGCTCCGGGTAATGCAGGGCAAAGGCCCGCGCAACCAGACCGCCCATGGAGAAACCGATCACTGCTGCCTGGGGCAGATTCAAGTGATCGAGCAGCTCCAGCAACTGATCGGCGTAACCCAGCAGCGCGGTGCCGCTGGCCGGGCGCGGGCTGGCGCCATGGCCGAGCATGTCGTAGGCGATCACCCGGTATTGGCTGGACAGGCCGACAATCTGGCCGCCCCACATTTCTTTGTTCAGGCCCACGCCGTGGATCAAAACCACGGGCTGGCCTTGGCCGGTCGCCAGGTAACTGGTGCCCGCCGGGGTGAGTTCAGCGGTGAGCCGAATCATGGAGCGCTCCTGCAATGCCTTTTTATTGTGATTACTGGGCTTTTTCGGCAGCCAGTTCTTCCAGGTCGATGTAGCGGTTGCCGATGCGCGGGTGCAGGCGACCACCGTCGGCGCAACCGAGCACCACGACGATTTCGTCGGCACGCGGCGCGTCTTCGATCTGCATTTCCAGGGTGATGTAGTGCGAACGCTGGCCTTCGTCGTCCTTGTGCATCATCGGGATCTGAATCGAGGTGCCCGGACCGCCGCGCTTGTTGGTGAAGCTCAGGTAGCTCTTGGCCTTGACCGCTTCGCGGTAGTGGTTGCCGAAGCGCAGGGTGTGGATCACCGCGGAGGCGTGTTCGATCTCGCCGTCGGCACCGACCACAGCCGCTTTGCCGTAGGCCTCGATTTTTTCCGCACCGCCAATGATGCCGACCAGACGCTCGACCATCAGTGCGCCGAGGTCGGAGCAGTTGGCGCGGATCTGCGGCTTGAGGTCTTCAACGAAACCGTTGCCCACCCAAGGGTTCTTCATCACCACCGCCAGGCCGACCATGGTCACTGGCTTGTCAGCCGCCTTGCCGCCTTCGATAAAGGTTTCTTCGACATAGCTGACGATCTTGCGAATTTCGAAACTCATGAGCTGCTCCGTGGGGGATTAAGAGTGTCTGTGCGTCTTATGGTATACCATAATACCGATCGTGCAAGTCCCCTCGATGATTTTTGCCGCATCACCCCGGCGAATGGTCATGTATTCAAATCCCACAACCACCACCAACCCCTGTGGGAGCGAGCTTGCTCGCGAAGGCGGCGTAACGGTCACCCTCTTTATTGGCTGATCCACCGCTTTCGCGAGCAAGCTCGCTCCCACAGGGAAATTCATTCGTTACAGAGGGCCGCTTTCGGTTAACAAAAGATAACGTGGCGCCGATTGTCAGACGTTTCGAAAGCCCGATAGGATGAGCCAGCTTCCGAAGTGGCTCTGGATTGCGGGTTTCAGGACTATGCTTCTGACTAGCCGTCAGCGGAGCACACTTGCGGCGCCCTTGAAGGCCAAATGGCCTAACAATAATAAATAGGGGAAGGTTTATGAGTCGTTGCCGCCCGCCGGCGTTACGCAACACCGCGTTGCTGGCCACAGCACTCTCGCTGCTGGGCTTTGCCACCTTGTCGGCACCTGTGAGCGCTGCCGAAGCGCCGGCCGACGTGGTTTACGCCACCGCATCAGCCAAAGCCGCGAAAAGCCTGATACTCGACGTCGTCCACGCCGGCACCCGGTTGGTGGCGGTGGGTGATCGCGGGCACATTCTCTATTCCGACGACCAGGGCAAGACCTGGACCCAGGCCAAGGTGCCGACCCGGCAACTGCTGACGGCGGTGTACTTTGTCGATGACAAACACGGCTGGGCCGTCGGCCATGACGCGCAGATCCTTGCCAGCGAAGACGGCGGTCTGACCTGGAGCAAACAATTCGAAGACCTCAAACGTGAATCGCCGCTGCTCGACGTCTGGTTCAAGGACGTCAACAGCGGCATGGCCGTGGGCGCTTACGGCGCGCTGCTGGAAACCACCGACGGCGGCAAGCACTGGGAAGACGTCAGTGACCGCCTCGACAACGAAGACCAGTTCCACCTCAACGCCATTGCGGCGGTGAAGGATGCCGGGCTGTTCATCGTCGGCGAGTCGGGCAGCATGTTTCGCTCCGCCGACTGGGGCCAGACCTGGGAAAAACTCGAAGGCCCGTACGAAGGTTCGCTGTTCGGCGCGATCGGCACGGCGCAACCGCAGACCCTGCTGGCTTATGGCTTGCGCGGCAACCTCTATCGCTCCACCGACTTCGGCAGCACCTGGGAGCAGATCGAGCTGAAAGCCGCACGCGGTGCGCTGGAATTCGGCCTGTCCGGCGCGACCCTGCTCGAAGACGGCTCGATCGTGATCGTCGGTAACGGCGGTTCGGTGATCAGTAGCAGCGACAACGGCGAAACCTTCAGCGTGTTCAACCGCCCGGATCGTATTTCGCTGTCATCGGTCACCGCTGCCGGTGACGGCAACCTGATTCTGACCGGGCAGGGCGGTGTCCACACCACGCTGCCGAACGGTGCCGAGATCAATAATAAGAAGGCGGGGCTATGACTTCCTTGATCACTCCTCAGCAGGACAAGGCGACGTTTCTCGAACGCCTGATTTTCAACAACCGCCCGGCGGTGATTCTGATCTGTCTGGTGGTGAGTATTTTCCTGTTCTGGCAGGCCACGCTGATCCGGCCGTCGACCAGTTTCGAAAAAATGATCCCGCTCAAGCATCCGTTCATCGAGAAGATGATGGAGCACCGCAACGATCTGGCGAACCTGGGCAACACCGTGCGCATTTCGGTGGAGGCCAAGGACGGCGACATCTTCTCCAAGGAGTACATGGAGACCCTGCGGCAAATCAACGACGAGGTGTTCTACATCTCCGGCGTCGACCGTTCTGGCCTCAAGTCGCTGTGGAGCCCGAGCGTACGCTGGACCGAAGTGACCGAAGAAGGTTTTGCCGGTGGTGAAGTGATCCCGCAGAGCTACAACGGTTCTCAGGACAGCCTCGACCTGCTGCGCAACAACGTGCTCAAGTCCGGGCAAGTCGGGCGCCTGGTGGCCAACGACTTCAAGTCGAGCATCGTCGATATCCCGCTGCTGGAGTCCTATCCGGATCCGGAAGACCAGGGCAAGTTGCTGGCCCTGGACTATCGCAAGTTCTCCCATGAGCTCGAAGACAAGATCCGCAACAAGTTCGAAGCGCAGAACCCCAACGTCAAGATCCACATCGTCGGTTTCGCCAAGAAGGTCGGCGACCTGATCGACGGTCTGGTGATGGTGGTGCTGTTCTTCGGCATCGCCTTCGTCATCACCCTGATCCTGCTGCTGTGGTTCACCAACTGCCTGCGCAGCACCATTGCGGTGTTGAGTACGACGCTGGTCGCGGTGGTCTGGCAGCTTGGCTTGATGCACTTCTTCGGCTTCGGACTCGACCCGTATTCGATGCTGGTGCCGTTCCTGATCTTCGCCATCGGCATTTCCCACGGCGTGCAGAAGATCAACGGTATCGCCCTGCAATCGAGTGAAGCCGACAACGCCCTGACCGCGGCGCGGCGCACCTTCCGGCAACTGTTCCTGCCGGGGATGATCGCGATTCTCGCTGACGCGGTGGGCTTCATCACGCTGCTGATCATCGACATTGGCGTGATTCGCGAACTGGCCATCGGCGCGTCAATCGGCGTGGCGGTGATCGTGTTCACCAACCTGATCCTGCTGCCGGTCGCCATTTCCTATGTCGGCATCAGCAAACGCGCCATCGCCAAGAGCAAGAAAGACGCAAACCGCGAACACCCGTTCTGGCGCCTGCTGTCGAACTTCGCCAATCCGAAAGTCGCACGCATCTCGGTGGTGCTGGCACTGATCGCCTTCGGCGGCGGCCTCTGGTACAGCCAGAACCTGAAAATCGGCGACCTCGACCAAGGCGCGCCGGAACTGCGGCCGGACTCGCGCTACAACAAGGACAACAACTTCATCATCAACAACTATTCGACCAGTTCCGACGTGCTGGTGGTGATGGTCAAGACCAAGGCTGAAGGTTGCTCGCGCTTTGAGGCCATGGCGCCGATTGATGAGCTGATGTGGAAGATGCAGAACACCGAGGGCGTGCAGTCGGCGATCTCGCTGGTGACGGTGTCCAAGCAGATGATCAAGGGCATGAACGAGGGCAACCTGAAATGGGAAACCCTGTCACGCAACCCGGACGTGCTGAACAACTCGATTGCCCGCGCCGATGGCCTGTACAACAACAGTTGCTCGCTGGCGCCAGTGCTGGTGTTCCTCAACGATCACAAGGCTGAAACCCTCGATCGGGCGGTGCACGCGGTGCAGGAATTCGCCAAGGACAATAACAAGGACGGTCTGGAATTCATTCTCGCGGCCGGTAACGCCGGGATCGAAGCGGCCACCAACGAAGTCATCAAGCAGGCCGAGCTGACCATCCTGATCCTGGTGTACATCTGCGTGGCGGTGATGTGCATGATCACCTTCCGTTCGTGGGCGGCGACGCTGTGCATCGTCCTGCCGCTGGTGCTGACCTCGGTACTCGGCAACGCGCTGATGGCGTTCATGGGCATTGGCGTGAAGGTCGCGACCTTGCCGGTGGTGGCACTGGGTGTGGGGATTGGCGTGGACTACGGCATCTACATCTACAGCCGCCTGGAAAGTTTCCTGCGCGCGGGGTTGCCGTTGCAGGAAGCCTATTACCAGACCCTGAAATCCACCGGTAAAGCCGTGCTGTTCACCGGTTTGTGCCTGGCCATCGGCGTGTGCACCTGGATCTTCTCGGCGATCAAGTTCCAGGCCGACATGGGGCTGATGCTGACCTTCATGCTGCTCTGGAACATGTTCGGCGCGCTGTGGCTGCTGCCGGCACTGGCGAAGTTCCTGATCAAGCCGGAGAAACTGGCGGGGCAGAAGGGCAATTCGCTGTTTGCGCATTGATCTGAAGGGCTGAAACGACAAAGCCGCAACCTTAGGGTTGCGGCTTTTTTTGTGGCTCAAGATCAACAGCCCCTCACCCTGGCCCTCTCCCGGAGGGAGAGGGGACTGACCGAGGTGTGCGGCTTGATACATCGACCTGAAACACCGAGTCGATTATGGAATCACAGCAAATCGTTCGACTTGAGATGTCGAGTCGGTTATGGATTCACAGCAGATCGTTCAAGTCGGCGTAGTTCTTAAATATCCCCCAATCGGTCCCCTCTACCTCTGGGAGAGGGCTAGGGTGAGGGCAGAAGATCTCAAGTCTTAGGTAAGTTCAGCGCCAAGCACAGCACTCAATGCGCTGCGAGCATCATCCAGTTGCACCAACGTCGTATGCCGAGCACCAAGGGCATCACGATTCTCAATCGCCGTCAAAATCGCCTTGTGCCGAGGCAACGCCAACTCATGCAGATTCGGCCGCTGATTCGAGTGCTTCAACGCCTCGGCAATCGCCACCGACAACATGTTGCACAGGTTCGCCAACAGATCATTGTGCGTCGCATCGGCAATCCGGCTGTGGAAGTCGAGGTCCGGTTGCAGCAAGGCTTCCGGTGTCGGCGCCGCTTCCATGCGCTGGTAAGCCTCACCAATCGCCGCAATGTCGGCCTCGGTCGCATGCTGGGCGGCGAGGGCGGCAGCGGCCGGTTCGATGATGCTGCGCACGCTGGTCAGCACATTGAAGAATTCGTTCTGCGGGCTGCTCTGCATCAGCCAGTGCAGCACGTCCGGGTCGAGCATGTGCCATTCGCGGCGCGCTTTGACGACGGTTCCGACCCGTGGTTTGGAATACACCAGCCCCTTGGCCACCAGCACCCGTGTGGCTTCGCGCAACACCGGCCGGCTGACCGCGTATTCCTCGCAGAGCAAGGCTTCGGCGGGCAGTTTGTCGTCGGGCAAAAAGCGTCCGGAGACGATCTGCATGCCCAGTTCCTGGACAATGCGCGAGTGCATGCTTTTGCGGTCGGAAGGTTTGCGGTAATCCATGGGGAGCGGGGCAATCCTGAGCGATGGAGATGCCGCGCATCATAGCAGGCACGGCACAATCTTGAGGCGGGTAAAGAACAACTGTGGGAGCGAGCTTGCTCGCGAAAGCGATGGATCAAACAACATTACAGTTGAATGTACCGCCGTCTTCGCGAGCAAGCTCGCTCCCACAGGGATTTGTGTGATCAGTGAGAATGGCGTGGCACCTCCGCACCTCGGCAACCGACCAGGAAGTCAAAGTCGCAGCCCTGATCCGCCTGCAGCACATGGTCGATGTACAGCTGACGGTAGCCGCCCACCAGCAGTTGCTGCGGTGGCTGCAGATCGGCCATGCGCGCCGCCAGTTCGGCATCCGGAATGTCCAGGTGCAAACGCCCGGTGGCGCAATCGAGTTCGATCCAGTCGCCTTCCTGCACCGCCGCCAGAGGCCCGCCGGCCGCCGCTTCCGGGGCCACGTGCAAAACCACCGTGCCGTACGCCGTGCCACTCATGCGTGCATCGGAAATGCGCACCATGTCGGTCACGCCCTGCGCCAGCAGCTTGGCCGGCAAGCCCATGTTGCCGACTTCGGCCATGCCCGGATAACCCTTCGGCCCGCAGTTCTTCATCACCAGAATCGAGTTGGCATCCACGTCCAGCTCTGGATCGTTGATCCGCGCCTTGTACATGTCGAAGTTCTCGAACACCACGGCGCGGCCGCGATGCTGCATCAGTTCCGGGGTGGCGGCGGACGGCTTGAGCACGGCACCGAGAGGCGCCAGGTTGCCGCGCAACACGCAGATGCCACCGTCGGCGCGGATCGGGTTGTCGAGGAGACGGATCACTTCGTCTTCACCGTAAATCGGCGCGTCCTTGGTGTTTTCGCCCAGTGTCTTGCCGTTGACGGTCAGCGCGTTCGGATTGGGAATCAGATTGGCCTCACCGAGACGGCGCAGCACCGCCGGCAAACCACCGGCGTAATAAAACTCCTCCATCAGGAAACGCCCGGACGGTTGCAGGTCGACGATAGTCGGCGTACCGCGCCCGATACGCGTCCAGTCGTCCAGATCCAGTTCGACGCCGATGCGGCCTGCGATGGCTTTCAAGTGGATCACCGCGTTGGTCGAGCCGCCGATCGCCGCGTTGACCCGAATGGCGTTTTCGAAGGCCTCCTTGGTGAGGATCTTCGACAGTTTCAAATCCTCACGAACCATCTCCACCGCGCGCATGCCGGACATGTGCGCCAACACATAACGCCGCGCATCCACCGCCGGAATCGCCGCGTTGTGCGGCAAGGACGTGCCGAGTGCTTCGGCCATGCAAGCCATGGTCGATGCCGTTCCCATGGTGTTGCAGGTGCCCGCCGAGCGTGACATGCCGCCCTCGGCCGCAAGGAAATCGTCGATGGTGATGGTGCCGGCCTTGACCTGTTCGCTCAGTTGCCAGACCACCGTGCCGGAACCGATGTCCTTGCCCTTGTGCTTGCCGTTGAGCATCGGCCCGCCAGTGACGACGATGGCCGGCACGTCGCAGCTGGCCGCGCCCATCAGCAGCGCCGGGGTGGTTTTGTCGCAACCGGTCAGCAACACCACCCCGTCAATCGGGTTACCGCGAATTGCTTCTTCAACGTCCATGCTCGCCAGGTTACGAGTGAGCATGGCGGTGGGGCGCAGGTTCGATTCGCCATTGGAGAACACCGGGAATTCCACCGGGAACCCGCCGGCCTCGATCACCCCGCGTTTGACGTGCTCCGCGATCTGGCGGAAATGCGCGTTGCACGGGGTCAGTTCCGACCAGGTGTTGCAGATGCCGATGATCGGCTTGCCGTGGAACTGGTGGTCGGCGATGCCCTGATTCTTCATCCAGCTGCGGTACATGAAGCCGTTCTTGTCGGCAGTGCCAAACCATTGGGCCGAGCGCAGGGTGGGTTTCTTATCAGACATGATCGATTCTCTTATTGTATGACTATAGTGTTCCAGCTTCGGCCTAACATAAGCGCAAAATCGGCCATTTGGAAGTGTTGTTGGGTAATTAGTAATACTATATAGTCGTTTTCGACAGAGGGATGGCCCTGGCGGTTTTCAGTGAGAGGCGTCCCCTGAGGTTCTATAAAAACAACAATCGGAGACCGACCCCATGAGCCAGGAATTGCGGCTTATTCGCCGCATCACGCTGAAACTGATTCCCTTCCTGATCCTGCTGTACCTGATTGCCTACGTGGATCGCTCCGCCGTCGGCTTCGCCAAGCTGCACATGGGCGCCGATATCGGCATTGGCGATGCGGCCTATGGCCTGGGTGCCGGGCTGTTTTTCATTGGTTACTTCCTGCTGGAAATCCCCAGCAACCTGATGCTTGAACGCTTCGGCGCACGGCGCTGGTTTGCGCGGATCATGATCACCTGGGGTGCGATCACCATCGGCATGGCCTTCGTTCAGGGCCCGCACAGTTTCTACGTCATGCGTTTTCTGCTCGGCGCGGCGGAGGCGGGCTTCTTTCCCGGCGTTCTCTACTACATCACCCAATGGTTCCCGGTGCGCCATCGCGGCAAGATCCTCGGCCTGTTCATCCTCTCCCAACCGATCGCGATGATGATCACCGGCCCGGTGTCCGGCGGCTTGCTGGGCATGGATGGCATCCTCGGGCTGCACGGCTGGCAGTGGCTGTTCATCGTCATCGGTACGCCGGCGATCCTGCTGACCTGGCCGGTGCTGCGCTGGCTGCCGGACGGCCCGCAGCAGGTGCAATGGATGGATCAAAGCGAGAAAGACTGGCTGACCGGCGAGCTGAAAAAGGATTTGCAGGCATACGGCCAGACCCGTCACGGCAACCCGTTGCATGCCTTGAAAGACAAACGCGTGTTGCTGCTGGCGCTGTTTTATCTGCCGGTGACCCTGAGCATTTATGGCCTCGGTCTGTGGTTGCCGACGCTGATCAAACAGTTTGGCGGCAGCGACCTGGTGACCGGTTTCGTCTCGTCGGTGCCGTACATCTTCGGCATCGTCGGCCTGCTGATCGTGCCGCGCAGTTCTGATCGGATGAACGATCGCTACGGCCACTTGGCGGTGCTCTATGTGTTGGGTGCGATCGGCCTGTTCCTCAGTGCCTGGCTGTCGGTGCCGTTGGCGCAACTGGCGGCGCTGTGCCTGGTGGCATTTGCGCTGTTTTCCTGCACGGCGGTGTTCTGGACCTTGCCGGGGCGGTTCTTCGCCGGCGCCAGTGCGGCGGCAGGGATCGCGTTGATCAATTCGGTCGGCAACCTCGGCGGCTATATCGGGCCGTTCGTGATCGGGGCGTTGAAGGAGTACACCGGCAATCTGGGTTCGGGGTTGTATTTCCTCAGCGGGGTGATGGTGTTCGGCTTGATTCTCACAGGAGTCGTCTACCGCGTGCTGGAACGCAAACACGTGCTGCCGGTTGACCAATTTGCCGCCAGCGCACGCGGCGCCACCCGAACCTGATTCTCACACCCCCCCGACCCTGTGGGAGCTGGCTTGCCAGCGATGACGGGGGCACATCCAACATGGCTGTGTCAGACAGATTGCTATCGCTGGCAAGCCAGCTCCCACAGGGTTTTGCAGTGTTTCGAAGGTTTGTATACAGGAGAGGACATATGCATCTGGTTCAATTCGAATTAACCAACGGCGAACGCCGCGTCGGCGTGGTCGACAACGGTCTGGTCCGCGAAGTGCGGGACGCCCGCAGCGTGCGCGATCTGGCGCTGGCCGCGATCGAAGCCGGCGCGACCCTTGAGCAGCATGTGCACACGCTCGGCCTCGGTGGCAGCCATGACTATGCGCAGTTACTCAAGGACCTGCGCATCCTGCCTCCGCTCGATCACCCGGACCCGGCGCACCTGCTGGTCAGCGGCACCGGCCTGACGCACCTGGGCAGCGCCTCGGCGCGGGACAAGATGCACCAGCAGGCTGGCGACGAAGCGGCGATGACCGACACCATGCGCATCTTCAAATGGGGCGTGGAGGGCGGTAAACCGCAAACAGGGCAGGCCGGCGTGCAGCCGGAATGGTTCTATAAAGGCGATGGCAGCATTGTCGTGCGTCCGGGCCAGCCATTCCCGCTGCCGCCATTTGCCGAGGACGCCGGCGAAGAACCGGAGATGGCTGGCCTCTACGTCATCGGCCACGATGGCAAGCCTTATCGCGTGGGTTTCGCGGTCGGCAACGAATTCTCCGACCACGTCATGGAACGCAAGAATTACCTGTACCTCGCGCATTCGAAATTGCGCAGTTGCAGCTACGGTCCGGAACTTCGCACGGGTGAATTGCCTCAACATCTGGCAGGCACCAGTCGCATCCTGCGCGACGGCGAAGTGCTGTGGCAGAGCGAATTTCTCAGTGGCGAGGCCAATATGTGCCACAGCCTCGCCAACCTCGAGTATCACCACTTCAAATACAGCCAGTTCCTGCGTCCGGGCGACGTGCACATTCATTTCTTCGGCACCGCGACCCTGTCGTTCGCCGATGGCATTCGCAGCCGGCCGGGCGATGTATTTGAAATCAGCCAGGCCGACTTCGGCGCTCCGCTGGTCAACGGTATCGCACCGGTTGCAGCGGCATTTCAACCGAACAGCATCGGCACCCTTTAAGGAGATCCCATGACGCAGATTCTCGGTCACAACTACATCGGCGGTCAGCGCAGCGCGGCTGGCGACATCAAACTGCACAGCGTTGACGCCACGACCGGTGAAAACCTGCCCTATGCATTCATCCAGGCCACCGAGCAGGAAGTCGCTGCCGCCGCCCAGGCCGCTGCGGCGGCGTACCCGGCGTACCGCAGCCTTAGTGCTGAACGGCGTGCACAGTTTCTCGACGCGATCGCCGATGAACTGGATGCGCTCGGTGATGATTTCGTCGCGCTGGTCTGCCGGGAAACCGCATTGCCCGCCGGACGCATTCAAGGCGAGCGCGGACGCACCAGCGGGCAGATGCGTCTGTTCGCCAAAGTCCTGCGCCGGGGTGATTTTTACGGTGCGCGCATTGACCTGCCGTTGCCGGATCGCCAGCCACTGCCGCGTCCGGATCTGCGCCAATACCGTATTGGTCTCGGCCCGGTAGCGGTGTTTGGCGCAAGCAACTTCCCCCTGGCGTTTTCCACCGCCGGCGGCGACACCGCGGCGGCACTGGCCGCCGGTTGCCCGGTGGTATTCAAGGCCCACAGCGGCCACATGGCCACGGCTGAGCGAGTGGCCGATGCGTTGATCCGTGCCGCAGAAAAAACCGCGATGCCGGCCGGCGTATTCAACATGATCTACGGTGGCGGCGTGGGTGAGTGGCTGGTCAAGCACCCGGCGATTCAGGCGGTAGGCTTCACCGGTTCGCTCAAGGGCGGACGTGCGCTGTGCGACATGGCCGCTGCGCGTGCGCAACCGATTCCAGTGTTCGCCGAGATGTCGAGCATCAACCCGGTGATCGTCCTGCCGCAGGCACTGGCCGAACGCTCGGAAACCGTTGCCCGTGACCTGACCGCTTCGGTGGTGCAGGGCTGCGGTCAGTTCTGTACCAATCCCGGTCTGGTCATTGGTATTCGTTCGCCGCAGTTCACGGCTTTCGTGCAGCAGGTCGGCGCCTTGATCGGCGATCAACCGGCGCAAACCATGCTCAACGCCGGCACCCTTGGCAGCTACGGCAAAGGCTTGCAGAAGCTGGCCGCGCATCCGGGCATCGAGCATCTGGCGGGTAATCCGCAGCAGGGCAATCAGGCGCAACCGCAGTTGTTCAAGGCTGATGTCAGCCTGTTGATCGACGGCGACGAAGTGCTGCAGGAAGAAGTGTTCGGCCCGACCACGGTGATCGTCGAGGTCGCGGACAAAGCGCAACTCAGTGCCGCGTTGAACGGCTTGCACGGGCAACTGACGGCGGCGATTATCGGCGAGCAGGCGGATTTCGAACGCTTCCCGGAACTGACGCCGTTGCTCGAGCAAAAGGTCGGGCGGATCCTGCTCAATGGTTATCCGACCGGTGTCGAGGTGTGCGATGCGATGGTGCATGGCGGCCCATACCCGGCGACGTCCGATGCCCGCGGCACCTCAGTCGGCACGCTGGCCATCGACCGTTTCCTGCGCCCGGTGTGTTTCCAGAACTACCCCGACAGCTTGCTGCCGGAGCCACTGAAAAACGCTAACCCGCTGCGCATTCAGCGCTTGGTGGATGGCAAGCCTTCACGCGATGCGTTGTAACTGAAAGCGGATATCCCTGTGGGAGCTGGCTTGCCAGCGATGAGGACGGCACCTTCAACATTGATGTGTCTGACACATTGCTATCGCTGGCAAGCCAGCTCCCACAGGGTTCTGCGCCAACAATGAGCTATCATTGCCGGATTTCCCCCTGAAAGACTTGATTGCCATGACTGCCCAAACCCTTCTCAACGCCCTCGAACACTGCGGTATGGTGGAAATCGACGGCCTGCATGCTTTCGAATTCGCCCTCGACGAAGACGACAACCTGCACATCGAATGCATCGACGGCCGAGCGGCCAAGCATTGGGAGTTCACGCCGGCGCAGGTTGCAGCGGCGACGTTTGACGAAGACCTGCAGAGCTGGCTGATCGTTGGCTATGCCAGCGACACCAAAACCACGGGCGAACACCGCCTGGTCTGCCTTGGCGATGTAGTCAGCAGCAGTGATGACGAGGATGACAATTAATGAACATGCGTAAATTATGGCCGTTGTTGATGGCCGGCAGCGTTGGCGCGATGGGCCTGTCCACGGCCAGCGCCGAGACCTTCCAGTTGCTGGTCGGCTCCTACACCGCCGGCAGCAGCCAGGGCATCTATCGCATGAAATTCGACAGCACCACCGGCCAGATCGACGCCAAGCCGTTGCAAGTGGTGAAGAGCGAAAACCCGTCGTGGCTGACCCTGTCCAAAGACCAGAAACGTCTGTTCGTGGTCAACGAAAACGGCCCGGGCCAGAAAGACCCGGTTGGCCGCGTCAGCAGCTATTCGATTGACCCCAAGACCCACGCCTTGAGCCTGATCAATCAAGTGCAGAGCCTGGGCAACGAGCCGACTCATTCCAGCCTCAGCGGCGATGCCGGCCATCTGTTCGTCAGCAACTATTCGGTGGTGGAAGATCCGGGTGGAACGCTGGCGGTATTGCCGGTCGGTGCGGATGGCAAACTCAAACCGGTGGTGCAGATGAGTGCGCACCCGGCGAGCCGGGTCAATCCTGAGCGCCAGGCCTCGAACCACGTGCACTCGACGGTTTCTTCGCCGGACGGCCGCTACGTGTTCTCCAATGATCTGGGCGCGGACAAAGTCTTCATTTATCAATTCGACCCGAAGGCCAATCCGGAGCTGCCGCTGACCCCGGCGAAAACCGCTTCTGTGGCGTTGCCTGCCGGCAGCGGCCCACGTCATTTGCTGTTCAGCGCTGACGGCAAACATGCCTGGTTGACCATGGAAATGAGCGCGCAAGTCGCGGTGTTCGATTACAACGACGGTGTACTGACCCAGACGCAACTGGTCGATCTGGCCGCTGGGCAGCCAACCTCTGACAAAGCCGCTGCCGCGCTGCATGCATCGGCCGATGGCAAGTTTCTTTACGTCAGCAACCGTGGCACTGCCAATCAGCTGCTGGTGTTCAGCATTGATCCGGCGAACGGCCAGCTCAAAGAGCTGCAAAAACGTTCGGTGGAGGGCGATCATCCACGGGAGTTCAGCCTAGATCCAAGCGGCAAGTTCCTGCTGATCGCCAACCAGAAGAGCAACGACATTGTTGTTGTCGAGCGTGATGCCAAGACCGGCCTGCTCGGCAAAACCGTGCAAAAACTGCCGATGGACGCCCCGAGTGACCTGAAGTTTTTGCTGCGACAATAAGCCACAGGCCCCGGATTACCGGGCCTGTCTCTTTGTATTAATCGCGCTGATATCCGGTAATGCTACAAAGCATTTCAAGCGATCAACCCTCGAGCGTTAAGTTTGCTTCACGGCCCAACCGGGCAAGCCAGCCAAACGAATACGAGGGTTACCGCCATGAACTTCAATCTCTTCTCCGTCATCGCCGCTTCCGCCATCTCTGCCACCGTGGCCCTGCCAGCCAGCGCGAACGTTGAAATCGCCAGCAAAAAATCCCACACCCAGAGCTACACCCAGAAATACCTGCAACAGAGCGCCAACTTCTACGCCGCCCTGGATCACAAAGCCCAACACTGAAATGCCCGCTTCGAACAACGCCCAGCAGGCGCTGCCGAAGGCTGCGATCTTTGCATCTTGAATGTCAAAAGATCGCAGCCTTCGGCAGCGCCTGCACGTTTGCGTGATCGAAAACTCTCCGCTCGACAGGTTTTCTCCATCGCAGAGATAGACCGGCTAAATAATCAACCAGGTTGATGTTTACTATGGCAAACCCTGAGTGGTTAGCACGGTTTTTTTGATTGATCCTGACGGCACTGAAACATGCCCACGGAGAAACATCATGGCCAGTGCAATCATCACCTCAGCCAGGCGCGGCGCCTATATGGCCATTGGTCTTTACCTGGTCCTGGTGTTGTTCGTCAGCGTCGCTGCGCAGACTCAACACAACTTCGACGCGCCGATCCAGGTCGCACACCCCGGCATCCAGTTCGAACACCGCGCAGACAGCGTGCTGGTCGATCGGGCGGAACTCGCAGGGGTAGGCGGAGCATGAAAGGCTACAGACTTTGGGTCATCGCCGGCCTGGCACTGATGACCAATGGCGCAGCGTTACTTGGCTTCGGTCAGGGTTCGGTCGGCGCACTGGCACGGGCCATAGAGGCCAATCACACCATCGCGCACAACATCGAACGGGCAAATACCCTGGGGCTGATGGCCGGCAATCCACCGATGAAAGTCTCTGCCGATTTTCTCGGCCTCTTTGAAGTGGATTGCATGGCACTCGGCATGTGCAACGCACTCGCCTAGACAACGCGAACCACTGTGGCAAGGGGATTCATCCCCCGATGGGTCGCGAAGCGGCCCCAGACCCGGCAAACCGGATTGTTCTGATACACCGAGGTTTCTGATTTCAGGGCAGCTTCGCCGCCCATCGGGGATGAACCCCTCGCCACAAGGTGTTCGGTAGCGGAAATTCAGGGTTACTTCTTCATGATCGAGGTGAAGAGGTCGGATTCGAGGAAGCACTGCAACCACGCCTGCAACCGCACATAAGGCGTCTGCGCAAACCACTCGCGATCCACATGCGCAAACTGCCGCACGAACGGCAGCAACGCCACATCCGCCAGACTCAAGTGATCGGCCAGCAAGTACTCACGATCGGTCAGCAGCTCATCCAGACGCTGCAAAAACAACGCGCCCTCAGCCCGATAAACTTCCATCGGCTGCTCGGGATAGCGTTCGGCGTACTTGTAGCGATTCAGATGCACCTTGAACACCTGATCATTCGCCTCGATCAACTCGGCAATCCGTGGATCACCCCCCAGTAACCAGCCCTGCGGATCATGCTGCGCCAAGGCCCAGCGCATGATCTCCAGACTCTCGTCAATCACCTGCCCACCGGCATCCAGCACCGGCACCGTGCCCTTGGGCGAGATCGCCAGCATCTCGGCGGGCTTGGCCTTGAGGCTGACTTCGACGATCTCCACCGGCACTGCGCAATAACGCAGGGCCATCCGCGCACGCATCGCATAGGGGCAGCGGCGGAATGAATACAGCGTATTCATTTCACCTCCAGGGTGCTCAAACCATTGCCCTGACGCTGCACCTGAATCTGCACCGGAATCCGCTCGTGCATTTCCTGTACGTGGGAAATCACCGCCACCTTGCGGCCCTGGGCCTGCAACCCGTCGAGCGCATCCATCGCCAGTTGCAGCGACTCCGGATCGAGGCTGCCAAAGCCTTCGTCGATAAACAGCGATTCGATTTTCAGTGTGCTCGATGCCATCGACGCCAGCCCCAATGCGAGGGCCAGCGACACCAGGAACGTCTCGCCGCCGGACAACGAATGCACCGAGCGCAGTTCATCGCCCATTTCCGTGTCCATCACCAGCAGGCCGAGCATGCTGCCGCCGCGCTTGAGGCGATAGCGTTTGACCAGTTGGCGCAACTGCACGTTGGCGTGATGCACCAGCAGGTCGAGGTTGTAGGCCTGGGCGATTTTGCGGAACGTGTCACCGGTGGCGGACCCGATCAGCGCGCTGAGCCGTGCCCAACGCTGATATTCGGCGTAGGCCTCGGCGATCTGCTGCGCCAGCGCCTGATTGGCGTTTTGCCGGCGCTGATCTTCTGCCTGTTCGGCGCGCAGTTCGGCGCATTGCTGCTCACTGATGTTGAACTGGTTTTGCAGGTCGGTGAGGGCGCTGGCCAGTTGCTCGGCATCGAGATCGCCCTTGTGCTGCGCCTGATGATCGAGCAGGCGCTGGTCGCGCTCTTGCAGCAAGACCCTGGCCTGCTCGATGGCTTTTTCATTGTGCTGCAAGCGCTGGCGCAGTTCGGCGACCTGACCGTCATCGACCCGTAGCAGATCTTCGAGGCCACCGTCATCGAGTTCCGGATGTCGGGCGCGCCAGTCGGCAATCTTTTGCGTCAGCTCGCTGTCTTCGCTTTGCAGTGCTTGCAAGCGTTCTTGCTGAGCCTTGAGTTCGGCGCCGGTCTGCACGCGTTGCGTGCGCACATCCTGTAGTTCCTGAGTCGTGCTGGTCTCGGCGCTGCGCGCCTGCTCCACGGCCTGTTCCAGTTGTTGCTGCCAGTGCTCGGCGCTGCTGTGTTCGCCGAGCAGTTGCGCGAGTTGGGTCTGGCAGGCCTGTTGCTGCGCGGCCAATGTGCTGAACTGCTGCTCGGCGTTTTGCTGCTGCTGGACGCGGCTCAGTTGGCGGTCCTGTTCCTTCTCCAGCGTCTGTTGACGTTGCTGCTGTTCGGCCAGTTCTTCCTTTTGCTGCTCGACCTGCGCCAGACGCTCGGCAATCTGCCGGTCCAGCTGCATGAACGTCGCCGCCGGCTCGAGGCGCAAGGCCTCAAGCGTGTCCGCTGCAAGCAAGTTGCCGAACGCCGCGAGTTCTTCGTCGAGACGCTGACGATCGCTGCTCAACTCTCGCTGCTGATTGCTCAGGTGCTGCGCCGCTTGCTGGTGCGCGGTTTCGGCCTGGCGCAATTGCTGAGTCAGACGCGCCGCGTCCTGTTGCAAGGTGAGCAGGGCGCTCTGGCGCTGTTCGTCCTGGCTGATGCTCTGGTTCAACTGCTCGTTTTGCCGGGTCAGCCAGGCATCGCGTTTGTCGGCGTCCTGATTCAGTAACTGAGCCGCCAGCGGATGCGCGTCGAGGCTCGGCGCAAGCGCCTGTTGCTGCGCGGCCAGTTGTTCCTGCTGTTGCAGCAGTTCCTTTTGCTGAGCGATCACGCCACCGACTTCAGCGCGCAGTTCGATGAGCTTTTCCTTGAGCTGATCGACCACCTGCTGAGCGTTGGCCTGTTCGCTTTCATCATGGCGGCCGAGGCTTTGCAGCAAGGCTTCGGGCTGATGATAGGGGTGCTCGTTGCTGCCACAGACCGGGCACGGTTGGTCGTCCTGCAACTGCGCGCGCAACTCTTCGACACTGGCACTGCGCGCCAGACGCTGGCGTTCGAGCAGTTCGCGGGTGACGTTCAGGGTTTGTTCGGCGACCGTCAGCTCGGCTTTGGTTTTTACCCCGTCCTGGGTCAGGCGTTCGCGTTCCTGCTGGGCGCTGAGCTGGCGTTGTTGCAGCTCGGCGCTGCGCTTGTCCAGCTCCTGCTGGCTGACCCACAACCGCGACAGGTCTTCAATCGCACGCAGTTGCTTGCGGTTGTCCTGCAGCAGCGTGCCGAGAATGCCGATCTGTTCGGCGACGGCATCGGGTTCGGCGCCGGCCTCTTTGAACAGCACTTCAAGTTGCTGTTTCTGTGTGGTCAGCTCTGCGGCGCTGCGCGTGGCGTTTTCTTCGAGGCTCGCCAGTTCCGTCTGACCTTTGTTCAAACGATTGCCGATCAACATCAACTGTTGCAGGCGATCGCGGTAGGCATTCCAGGCGTCGCTCAGCGGCGCCAGATGAGCGCTTTGCTCAAGCTCGGCGGCGATGCGTTGCAGGCGTTCGGCGACCTGGCTCTGGTTTTCCAGCAGGCCTTGAATGGCGTTGTGTCCCTCAGTGCAGGCCTGCTGCGCATTGAGCCTGGCTTCGGCGCTTTGGGCGACTTCCTTGGCCAGACGGGCGAGGGTGCTTTGCTCTTCAAAGGCCTGACGCAACAGCGGCGCGTTTTCGCTTTGTCGTTGTTGTGCTTCGCTCAGGGCGATTTTCGCCGCTTCGAGGTTGTGCTCCAGCTGCGTCTGGCGCTCAGTCAGTTCGGCGTGTTGCCGGGTGTGCGCGGCGATTTGCGCGGCCAGTGGCGTCAGTAGGGCATCGAGTTCGGTTTTGCGCGCGAACTGGTGTCGTTGTGGGCCGAGCTGCTCCAGGCGCGTCAGTTTCACCCGCTCGCCAGCCAGACTTTCCGAATGTTGTTGGGCACTGTGCAGTTGCTCGGATGCAGCTTGCTGCGCGTCTTGCAGCACCCGCAAGTCCTTGAGCCAGCTGTGCTGCTGTTCAAGTTGCTTGAGCTGCGCCTGTTGCTGTTTCAATTGCTGTTGCGCGGCGTTGAAACGCTGATCCAGTTCAGCCCGGGCCTCGGGCGCCAACGGGGTCACGCCGGTGGCCTGATCCTGCAATAGCTTGTGCGCTTCGCGGGCCTCTTTGGTCTTGTCGAAGGCGCGACGGCCGAGGCGGGTGTACAGCGCGGTGTCGGTGAGTTTTTCCAGCAGCTCGCTGCGATCGTTGTCGTCAGCCTTGAGGAACGCGCTGAACTCGCTCTGCGCCAGCAGCACGGCGCGGGTGAACTGTTCGAAGTTCAGGCCGAGGGCAGCTTCCAGTTGAGTTTTGTATTCGCCTTTCTGGCTGGCGAGCAGTTGATCCTGGTCGATGTCGCGCAGGCTCTGCCGGCTGGCCTGCAACTTGCCGCCGGCCTTCTCGCGGGCACGGTTGGCTTCCCAGCGCGCACGGTAACGACGGCCATCGACGCCGACGAAATCCACTTCTGCATAACCTTCACCGGTGCCACGTCGCAGCAAGGTGCGCGGGTCGCCGGTGGCGATTTCGCCGTCGGCATCCGGGACTTTGGCGTCACGGCCGGTGTTGTTCAGGCGCGGCACGGCGCCGAACAGCGCCAGGCACAGGGCGTCGAGCAGGGTACTTTTACCCGCGCCCGTCGGGCCGGTGATCGCGAACAAACCGGCGCTGGCCAATGGTTCAGCGGTGAAATCAATCTCGAACGGCCCGGCCAGCGAGGCGAGGTTTTTCAAGCGAATGGCGAGAATCTTCATGGCTGCTCGCCCTCCAGTTGTACGTCTTGCAGCAGTTCGGCGAAGTCCTTCAGCGTCTGCTCATCGACCTCGTTGCCGTAGTTGTCGAGCCAGGCGCGACTGAACAGTTCCTGCGGGGTGAGTTGGTCGAGTTCGATCAGCGCGGTGCCATCCTCCTCACCGTCTGCACCACGGTTACCGGCGTATTCAGCGGCGATGCGCACCAGCCGCACGGCTTTGCCTTGCAACGCGGTTTCAACTTGATGGCGCAAGTCCGGCTGCGGCTCGTCGAGGCGCACACGCACTTCCAGCCACGGCTGGCGCTGGGTTTCGGCGAGCAGGTCGATGTTTGGCAGGTCCGCCAGTTGCAGGAGGATCTCGGCCAGCGGTGCCGGGCCAATGCGTTGCAGGTTGACCGAGCGCGGAATCAGTTTCGGCTCGACGCTGACCAGGGTTTCGCCGTCGAGGATGACGTCGAGGATCTGGTGTTGATAGCCAATCTCCGAAAACGACAACGGGATCGGCGAGCCACTGTAGCGAATGCGTTCTTCACCGTTGACCTTCTGCGGCTTGTGCAAATGGCCGAGGGCGACATAACTGATGCTCGGCCCGAACAGGCTGGCGGGCAGGGCTTCGGCATTGCCGATGATCAGGCTGCGCTCGGAGTCTTCCGACACCGAACCGCCGGCCATGTGCGCATGGCTGATGGCGACCAGCGCCTGACCGGGCTGGCGTTTGGCGTTGGCCGCCTCGATCAGCCATTCGTGCACTTGGCCGATGCCACGCAAATAGTTATCGCCCAGATGCGCGCCAGTCACCTCCGCCGGACGCAGGAACGGCAGCGCCAGGCACCACGCGGCGACTTCTCCGGTTTTATCCGGCAATGGCAGCAACAAACGATCGGCATCCAGTTGCCCGTCATCCAGCCACAACACCCGACCCAGCGCATGCGTGCGCAAACGGCGCATCAACGGCGCGGGCAGTTCGATCCGCGAGCCGGAATCGTGGTTGCCGGCAATCATCACGATGGTCAGCAACGGCTGCTGTTCGTGGGCGCTGACGATGAAATCGTAGAGGCGTTCCTGGGCTTTGACCGGCGGGTTGACCGTGTCGAAGATGTCACCGGCGATCAGCAGCACGTCCGGCTGCGCCAGTTGCAATTGACGCAGCAGCCATTCGAGGAAGCACGCATGTTCGAAATCGCGCTCCTGGCCGTGCAGGTTTTGCCCAAGGTGCCAGTCGGAAGTGTGGAACAGACGCAAGGTGGACTCCGCAACAGTAAAAGAGGTAATGGCCGCTGGAAAATGACGGCGGCGAAAGAGGGGAGAGTTTACAGATTATTGCGGCAGGAGGGCTGATGTGGCGACAGCGGTGCTGGGCCGTGGAGGTTGTGGCGAGGGAGCAAGCGCCCTCGCCCCGGAATTCCCTGCATTCCGGGGACGGTTTATTTCGGATAAAGCGGCGGCAAGCCGCTGTCAGCCACCGGGTCTTGCACCCGCTCCGCCGCTGGAATCGTGCGAATCGCCCGCCACAGATCCTCACCTTGCCAGTGCTGGCCGGTTTCGCTGTACAGCGCGCCGTTGAGGCCGTCGAGTGCATCCGACAGCGGTACAAAGCGCGCCGCCATATCCGCAAGCGTCTCCGGCTGCTGCCGCGCCCACGCATCCAGCGCCTGCCGCGTCGCTTGCGGATCATTGGCCTGGCACGCCCGTTTGATGTCGTCCATCAAGGTGCGCGGGCTCGGCCCGGTTTGCGCGGCACGATGCACCGCCGGTTGCCAGCGTGCGCGCCACCACAGGCCGAAGCCGAGCAGGGTGGTGCAGGCCAGAATCAGCGTGCTGAGTTTCCACCACCACAACACATCGTTATCGACGACGCCCGGTTGCAGGTTGCCGGTCGGCGTATCGACCTGCAGGCTCGGATTGTTCGCCACTTGCAGGGTGCGCGCGGGCAGGCTGGTATGTTCCAGATGGTCTTCGAAGGTGTTCCACCACACCACGTACACGGTCGGCAATTCGATCGAACCGCTGCGGCTCGGCACCAAGGCTTCGCGCTCTTCGCGGCTGCCGACCAGGCCGCGGTCAGTGCTCTGGTTGCTCAATACCGGTTGATCGGGGTAGCGGCGCAGGCCGTTGACGTCGGTGCCGGGCAGGGTCGGCAGTTGCGAACTGGCCAGCCCCTCGACCCGCAGCGTCAGGCTGCGGGTCAGGGAGTCGCCGACTTGCGTGTGTTCCGGCTCCGGGTTCCAGCTCTCGCTCAGGCTCAGGCTGCGCGCCGGTAACCATGGTGCGTCGACCGGGTAGGTCAGGGGTTTGGGTTTGACCGTCAGCGGGATTGGCGAAGAGCTGACGCGCATCAGCTTGCCTGGTTTCGGGCCTTGTGCGGTCGTGTCCTGCGCGGGCTGCGTGTCGACCAGCGTGGCGCTGAAAATCTGCGGCGCGATGGTCAGCAAGCCGCTGTGCTGCGGGTAGATCGCATAGCGCATTTCGATCACGCCATGGCGCACGCCGTTGATGTCTTTCTCATAGGTGCGGGTGTCGCCGAGCTGCTCGATTCGCGCATCGGCGATTTGCAGCGGGGTCAGGCTGCTGTCGTCGTACAGCGACACCGAATGGTAGATGCGCAGGGTCAGGATCGCCTGGGCCTGCACATAGACGCTGGACTGATCGAGGCTGGCCTCGATGAACACCGGGTCGAGGTTGTTTTTCTCTTCGCGGGTGTCGCTCTCGACCACTTGCACGGTGATCGGCTGGCTCTGCACGTCACCCAGTTGCAGCGGCGGAATCACCACGCTGCCGTTCTCTTTCGGCAGCAGGGTAATGATCCAGCGGGTGGTTGCGCGGTTGTCGCCATTGAGCGTGTTCAACTGGTTGACCTGGCGCGTGCCACGCACTTCGAACAGCGCTTCCAGCGGCGTCAGGTCAGGTTTGCCGAACTGGGTGACATCGTTGGTTTCGAGGGTGAGCTCGACCGTCTCGCCGGAGTTCAGGCGACTGCGATCCACGCTGGCCGTCAGCTCGGCCGCCTGGGCGGTGGCCGTGCAGATCAGCAGGGGCAGCAAGAGAGCGGTGAAGCGGGTCATCGAGTGTTTTCCTGATCCTGATGTTGTTGCTGTTCGTACCAGAATTTGCGTCGCAGCAATTCCCCCGGATCGTCCGGGATCTTGCCCAGCCATTGTTCCAGGGCCTGACGTTGCTCGCCTTCGAGGTTGTTCTCGCTCGGGCGCAGCGTCGGCACGGTGTCCGTTTGTTCTTCCTCATCGCTGCCTGGCACTTCGTTGGGGCCTGGCTGCGGCGGTGCGGTTGCGGGCGGTTCGCTGGCCGACTCGGCGGGATGCGCCTCGCTCTGGGTCTCGCTGTTCACCGCCGGGGGCGGTGCGGTCGCCGGCGGTGGTTCGTCGCCGGGCAGATTCTGCTGCGCCGGGGATTTTTCCGGCTCGGGTGGCGGCGGGGTGCGTTTCTGCTTCAGCAGGTTTTCCACCAGCGCC